>AQOF01000010.1 GCA_000565345.1 Salinivibrio costicola subsp. costicola ATCC 33508 = LMG 11651
GGGCGGTGGCGATGATTTCGGTAACGTGATGTTTACCGCTATTTCTCACCCGTGATTGAAATGCGCCATCAATCCCGATGCCTTATTCCGTTATCCAGTTTATGCCAAACCGCCTTGTGATGAAGACTGCCCTGATCGTCAAGCGATTTATGACGGTGGCTTTAGAAGGGTTAGGGTTGGCGTTGGGTTACAGCGCGTCTCGCATCGATAACTTTATTATGGAAGTGCAGGGCAGTGGTTTTGTCCATTTTGGTGACAATGATCAGCTCGAGTATTTTGCCTACGGCGGTAAAAACGGTCATCCGTACGTCAGTATTGGTAAGGTATTAATTGAAAATGGTGAGGTAGCCAGAGAGGATATGTCGTTACGGGCGATTCAAGATTGGGTCGCGGCGCACGATGAAGAAGAGGTTCGGACCTTACTGGAACACAACCCGTCGTATGTGTTCTTTACGCCCAAAGCGGCGGATCCTGTCAGTGGGACGGCGGGGATCCCGTTAAAAGCGGGCGCCTCTGTGGCGGCGGATCGACGTTACTTACCTATGGGCAGTGTATTACTTGCTGAAGTGCCACAGCTTGATGACCAGGGTAAATGGACGGGAGAGCATGTGCTCAAGCTTTTAATGGCGTTGGATACCGGTGGGGCAGTGAAAGAAAATCACCTGGATTTATACCATGGCATGGGTAATAAAGCAGGCGAGCAAGCCGGTCATTACAAACACTTTGGTCGGGTTTGGAAACTGGAACCGTTAGCGCCACAAATGGTGAATCAGCCCTAACGGCTAAGATTAAGACTCATCCTTGAAGCAATAAAAAAGCGAGCGTTTGACGCTCGCTTTTGCATTTAAGCCAACGAAGTATGATTACTCAATCAAACCCGCTTCACGATAGTAGCGTGCTGCGCCTGGGTGCAGGGGAGCAGACAGACCATCTTTTACCATTTCTTCTTTCTTCAAGTTGGCAAACGCTGGATGTAAGCGACGGAAATCATCGAAGTTCTCAAACACCGCTTTCACGACGTTGTAAATGACGTCTTCAGAGACTTGGCTTGAGGATACAAAAGTAGCACCCACACCAAAGGTCGTCACATCATTATCGTTACCCCGGTACATACCACCTGGCAATATCGCTTGACGATAATAATCGCGCTCGCTGATCAACTGTTTAGCCGCATCGTTAGCGACTTCAACCAATACGCTATCACACGCAGTCGTTGCCTCTTGGATCGCACCACTCGGGTGGCCTACGGCATAAACCATGGCGTCAATTTTATTGTCACAGAGGGCTTTTGATTGCTCAGACGCTTTCAGCTCGGAAATTTGGCCGAACTTATCCATGTCCCAACCCATTTGATCCATCAATACTTCGATGGTGCCACGCTGACCTGACCCTGGGTTACCAATGTTAACGCGCTTGCCTTCGAGGTCATCAAAGGTTTTTACGTTTGCATCAGCACGAGCGACCACGGTAAAAGGTTCTGGGTGGATAGAGAAAACCGCGCGCAGATCTTTAAATTCGCCTTGATCTTCAAACTTGCTGGTGCCTTTGTAGGCATGATATTGCCAGTCGGATTGTGCGATCCCCATATCGAGCTCGCCAGCACGAATGGTATTGATGTTGTAGATAGAACCGCCTGTACTCTCTACAGAGCAGCGAATGCCGTGGTCATCTTTACTTTTGTTAACCAGACGACAAATTGCACCGCCCGTCGGGTAATAAACACCCGTCACACCGCCAGTACCAATGGTTACAAACTGATTGGCTTGAGCCGTTGCTGCGGTTCCTAGTGCAGCGGAAAAGCTGAGCGCAATCAGAGTCGGTTTCATCGCTTTCATGCTTAAGATTCCTTTTTAAGTTAGAGGTTGCTATCCGGGCGCACCCTCGAAGATGGTATGACACTCGATGTAAATATGACAATAACGTGTCACCGCGCTATTTTTTCAATCTTTTAACAATATTTGCAAGCAATAGTATTGGGTTAAAACGATTGGGTCATGGTTTGTCTTAGTGCTTGTACAGGTTTAGTACAATATCCCAGGTTTTCCAGTGTGTTGCGCAAATTTGTGATCTGTGATGCGTTATCGTGTGCCTGGCTTTGATCGATGTGTTGGGTGTTGTTTTCAAAGCCGATTCGAACGTCACCGCCCAGTGTCGCGGCTGTCGTTAAGCAGCGACTTTCATGACATCCAAATGCGCAGACAGACCAAGGAATAGTGCCATCGGCGTGAAGCGCATGATACATGGCGGCGACATCTTCGGGCATACCTCGGGGTGGAGTCCGATCTCGCCCTGCAACAAAAAGCAAGTGATGACCTCGTGAGGGTAAAATACCTTGTTCGCGCAGCGTGTAGTAGCGTGCCAGTTCTCTGGGGTGATAGAGAATAAACTGACTATAGATCCGAGCTTCAACCGTCCAAGCAAAAAAATCTGTTACCGCTTTGCTTGGAGGCTGATGATCAGGGATAAGCTCTCGTAGCGCAAAGGAAGCGGCTTCGGGTTTGACGGCTTTAATCAGCGCCATTTGTTGCTGGGGGGAATAGCGGCCTACGGCTTCGGTGGTGAGTTGAATCACCATACGATCACCGACGGCATCTATTACTTGCTGATATAGCGCTTGGTTTAGCGCGGGATCAAGGCTATGGGCTCCCTGTTGATCGCGGGAGTGGATGTGGGCCATGGTTGCGCCTGCCTCGGCGCATTCGTGTAGGCAGTGAATAAGCTGTTCGCCGGTGACAGGCACACGCGGATGGTGCACGGGCTGTAAGTGCGCACCATTGGGGGCAACCATGATCGTCCTTGCGTCTCGCATTCTTTTCCCTCACTTCTGAATCTGTCGTTATTGGTAAGGCAAGCACATCTCTAATGTCAGTGCTAGCTTGTCGGTAATGGCCGCGATATGAGTTGATTCAATGATATAGGGCGGTGCGAGTAAGATGTGATGCCCCTGCTTACCATCAATGGTACCGCCCATGGGATAGCACATGAGTCCGTTATGCATGGCGGTTTTTTTTATCGTTTGATGGAGCGTAAGTTCAGGCGAGAAGGGACGCTTGCTGGTTTTGTTTGCCACCAGCTCCAACGCTAAAAATAGCCCACGTCCGCGAATGTCGCCGACAAAAGGGTGAGAATCAAACTGATGGTGTAACGCCGATTTAAGCGCCTTTCCTTGCTGCTCAGTGGCGTCAACTAATCCTTCTTGCTGAATGGTGGTGAGTGTTGCTAAGGCAGCGGCACATGCCGTTGGGTGAGCCATGAAGGTGTGGCCATGTTGGAAAAAGCCTGACCCAGATGCAATTGCTTCATAGAGACGATCCGAGACCAAGGTGGCGCCAATGGGCTGATAACCAGCAGCCAGTCCTTTAGCGATGGCGACAATATCCGGAACGATGCCTTCATGTTCAAAAGCGAAAAAGCGACCGGTGCGCCCCGTGCCGCACATGACTTCATCGAGGATCAGCAAAATATTGTACTGATCGCAAATTGCGCGAATACGAGAAAAGTATCCCGCTTCCGCGGTCAATGCACCGGCTGTCGCCCCCACCACAGGTTCTGCGATAAACCCAATGACGGTTTCCGGCCCTTTTTCTAACAGCATGGCTTCCAGCTCGTTGGCCACCCGCTGACCATACTCGTAAGCGGTCTCATCGGGACGTTGATCGCGATAGGCGTAACAAGGGGCAATCAAACTGGTATCCATCAACAACGGGGCAAAGGGGGCGCGTCGCCATGCGTTGCCACCCACGGACAGCGCCCCGAGTGTATTACCATGGTAGCTTTGGCGGCGTGCGATAAAATGTTGTCGTTGGGGTTCACCGACTTCCACCCAGTACTGGCGAGCGAGTTTTAGCGCGGTTTCCATCGCTTCCGATCCACCACTGACTAAATAAGCGTGATTTATCGAGGGAGGCGCAAGGTTGGCCAACATCTTGGCGAGCGCTTCACTGCTTTCTGAGGTAAAAAAGCCGGTATGCGCATAGGGAATCGCATCAAGCTGACGGTGGATAGCGTCTAATACGGCAGGGTGGTTGTGCCCAAGGCAAGAGACGGCTGCGCCTCCGCATGCATCGAGATACTCGTTACCTTGAGTGTCGATTAAGTACATCCCATTACCACTGGCAATGGTAGGGGGAAGATGATGACAGTGACGGTGAAAGACATGACTCATACGAGGGCCTCAATGCAAGCGTGATAACTCAGTATGGTGAACTTGTGTTTTAAACCGCAAAGGATATATTTTCACCAGGTATGCAAAAAAGGAATGAGATGATGAATGTGCGTTTGCCGTCGATGCGTTCGCTTCAAACATTGATTGCGGTGGCTCAAACAGGAAGTTTTTCAGAAGCCGCGAAGGTATTGCATGTCAGCCAAAGTACGGTGAGCAAGCAAATACAGCAGCTCGAAGAAGGAATTGGTCAACCACTCTTTGAGCGACATGCTGGGGGAGTAAGACTCAACCGAGTCGGAGAGCCTTATTTAACTATGATATCGGCCAGCGTCAATGATATCGCCAATGCCACGGCGCAAGCGCGTCAGCAAAGTGCAAGGCATGAGTCCGTCAGCTTATTGGTGCCGCCCTCGTTTGCTAGCCTTTGGTTAATTCCTCAGCTGCCTGAATTTAAATCGCAGCATCCTGATATTTCTGTGGTGGTCAGTGCCAGTGACTATGTGCCCCAAGGGAAAGAAAGTGAACTGGATATTTTAATCCGCTGTCAGCCTCATCAGCAGGCAGGCGCGCAAGGAGCCTGTTTAATTCACGAACACTTATCGCTTGTCGCATCAGTGACTTTGCTACCAGAGCCTTTGGATCGGACCGCGTTGTTATCGGAGGTGCCGGTTTTATCTCATTTGACGCGCCCTTCACTGTGGGAGCAGTTTTGGCAACAATTTGGGCTGGCTGACAGTAATCCGCAATATGGCGCAGGCTTTGAGCACTTTTTTATGGCGCTTGAAGGCGTGAAACAGGGTATGGGCATGGCGTTGATCCCCACCTTTATGGCCTCAGCCGCCCTGTCAAACGATCAGATTGTAAATCCCTTGGGGTTAAGCATAGACAGCGGCTATGGCTACTACCTTTATAGTGCGCGGTATAAGCAGCGTTCACCCGCTGTCATGCATGTGATCAACTGGCTGTGTGACGCCCTCAAGGTGGATGTGGCTAGACATCCTATCAGCAAGTCGGTATAACGCGCTGTCAGCGCGATCAACGAAGACAATAGTTATGACACATCCCCTATCAGAATCCTATCTGCAACGTTTTGGCGGTACGGCTCGTTTGTATGGACGCCGTGCGCTAGAGGTGTTTCACCAAAGCCATATTTGTGTCATCGGTATTGGTGGCGTGGGATCGTGGGCAGTGGAATCGCTGGCTCGCACAGGGATTGGGGCGATCACCCTTATTGATATGGATGACGTGTGTGTCACCAACACCAACCGACAAATTCACGCGCTGAAAGATACCATCGGTCAAAGCAAAAGTGAGGTAATGGCTGAACGCGTGGCAGCGATTAACCCGGAATGCCAAGTCACTGTGATTGATGATTTTATCTCACCGGATAATATTGCTGAGTATATCGATAAGCGCTTTGATTATGTGCTTGATGCGATCGATAGCATTAAGCCCAAAACCGCATTATTGGCACACTGCAAGCGGCACAAAATCAAAGTTATTACCGTCGGGGGCGCGGGTGGGCAGATTGACCCGACGCAAATCCAGGTGGCGGATCTCACCAAAACCATTCAAGACCCCTTGGCGGCCAAGCTACGCAATAATTTGCGTCGCTTTTATGGTTTTACCAAGACGAAAGGACGCAAGTTCGGGATTGACTGTGTTTACTCCACCGAGCAGCTCAAATATCCGCAACCGGATGGTAGTGTGTGTGAGAGTAAATCATCGGCAGAAGGCCCGAAACGGATGGATTGTGCCAGTGGGTTTGGCGCCGCAACCATGGTGACAGCAAGCTTTGGATTTGTCGCGGTCTCACGTATTTTACAAAAACTAATCGCCGCTGATCAGCGGCGCGAAGATTAGAAAGTGACGCCCCAGCCTGATCTGTCGGGGCGCCATTTTTGTGGGACGGTTGATTAAGCCTCTTCTTTTACCGGTTCTAGATTCGGCTGATTTCGGCTCAACGTCCGCTTTAACCGGCAGTACCTGGCGTACATATTCACCTGGTGCAGCATAAAGTACAGGGTAGCTGTCTGATCCCGTTGGGTAGGGCTCAACTTGTTCGTCGGGACTATAACTTCGTAACCATTTTTCCCAATGTGTCCACCATGATCCAGTCTGGTGAGACGCGCCTTCCAGCCACTCCTCTGCCGTATCTGCGAGGTGGTCATTGGTCCAAAAGCCGTATTTTTTCTTCACTGGGTGATTAACAATCCCTGCAATATGGCCGGACTCACCTAATACGAAGGTTTTATTGCCACCGACATTGAGTGCACCACGGTACGTGCCTTGCCACAGAGCAATATGGTCTTCTTTAGTGGAAATAAAATAACTGGGAACTTTGATTTTATTGAGATCAATCCATACACCACCGACTTTAACGCCCTTATCTTGCACCAGCTTATTTTCGAGGTATAAATCGCGCAGGATAAAATTATGGGTTTTAGCTGCCACGTTGGTACTGTCACTGTTCCAATACAGCAAATCAAAGTCGACTGGGCTATTCCCTTTCAGATAGTTCTCGATGTAGTAGTTCCAATAAAGACTATTTTCCCGCAACAAGCTAAAGGTCACACTCAGCGATCGCCCATCCATATAACCGCGAGCAGTATTCTGCGCTTCTATGGCTCGGATGAGACTATCATTGATGTAAGCGCCAATTTCACCAGGCTGTGAGAAATCGAGTAAGGTAGTAAAGAAACTTGCCGACTTAATACGCGCTTTCATGCGTTTGGCAGAGTAGTAGGCAATGGTGCACGCTAATACGGTTCCACCAATACAATAGCCGACACCATTAATCTGTGATTGGCCGGTAATATCTTCAATCGCACTGACGGCTTTTATTGTCCCTTGCGTGACATAGTCTTCAAAGCCAATATCAGCTTGCTCAGCAGATGGATTGCGCCATGACATCAAGAAGACGGTGTGTCCCTGTTCTACTAACCAACGAACCAGTGAGTTTTTCTCGCGCAAATCGAGAATGTAATATTTATTGATAAAAGGCGGCACCACTAACACAGGTGTGGCATGGACGTTTTCGGTGACCGGGCGGTATTGAATAAGCTCAAACAGGTCATTTTTATACACCACGTCTCCTGGGGTGTTAGCAACGTCATCGCCAACGCGGAAAGCGTTATTATTGGTCATGCGTACTTTTAGGATGTCGGCGCTTGACTCCATGTCTTGTTTTAACTGCTCCATGCCACGCAGCAAGTTCTCACCTTTTGATTCCAGCGTCATTTTTAACAACTCTGGGTTGGTCGCGATGTAGTTGCTGGGGGCCATGGCATTAATGGCTTGGCGAGAGAAAAAAGAAAGGCGCTCACGGGTTTTATCATCGAGTCCTTCAATAGCCTCAATGGTCTCCATGTAGGTACGTCCAAATAACAGATACGATTGCTTGATAAAGTTATAGAGGACATCTTCTTGCCACGCCTTGTCCTTGAAACGTTTATCGTCGCTACCTTCGCTGATCACTTCGTCCGTGTTATCACGGGCGAGCATGGCGTTCTGCCAGATTTGCATTTGTTGTTCCCACCACTGCATCTGTACTTGTAGAAGTGCAGCGGGTTGTTGAGCCGCGCCTTCCAGCAATTGAGCAGTGTCTTGCAGGCTGACTTCCTGCATGGCTTGATTAAACGGTGTGTCTACGGCTGCCTTGCCCTGCTCAAGATCCTGCCACCATTGCTGGTTTTGTTCTTGCAGCCTGGCAAGGTAGTCCGAAAAGAAGTGATGAAACATAATGTTGCCCTCTTGATCGGAAAAGCACTATAAAGGCCTGCTACGGTGAGTAGCAGGCGATAGTGCAGTAACCCTGCCTTTATGCTGGGGTGCCGGCTTTCATGTTTTCAGCCGTGATTTTGTCGATATCTTCTTTGAACTCTTTAGCGATGTTTTGCAGTTTGGTGCTGTCATCCATCATTTGCTGAGACAGTTTGGTCAATGCTGCCAGTTGCTGGCTACTAAATGATGTCATGCTGGTGACATCTTTGACTTCGCTGGCAGCTTTCATCTGCTCAAGACCGAGCGAGCTGTATGTGCGCATCGCGTTCATTTGCAGTTCGGTGAGTGTTTCGACATTTTTGGCTACCAGCTTGTTAAAATTAACGTAGGGAGCCAGGGCTTTTTCAGATTGCTCAGAAAACGCTTTAAACATATCTGTGTACATGGTGTATCTCCTGATAGTGTTGTTCTGGGGATTTTCCCCAAGGTCGCAAGTGTCCGTTTATACTTGTGTACGCTTAATTACTAAAGCCGTACCCATACCGCCGCCAATACACAAAGAAGCAACGCCATAGGTTTCGCCTCTTCGCGCAAGCTCGTGTAGCAAGGTCACAACAATTCGGTTGCCGGATGCACCAAGCGGGTGGCCAAGTGCAATTGCTCCGCCATTGACGTTAGCACGTGCCAAGATGGCATCGGGCGTCGTCTTGTGGTGCTCAGCTAGTTGGTGAACCACCCCGAGTGCTTGCGCAGCAAATGCCTCGTTGAGTTCAAACAAATCAATATTATCGAGAGTGAGGTTGGCTTTATCGAGTGCGGTGTTCACCGCACCCACGGGGCCTAACCCCATGACGCTAGGATCAACTCCGTGCTGTGAATAGGCACTTACTTCTGCTAATGGGGTGAGCCCATGTTTATTGACTGCCGATTCGGAGGCTAAGATCACCGCACTGGCACCATCGTTGATGCCTGATGCATTACCCGCGGTCACCGAGCCTTCTTTATCAAAGGCGGGACGTAATTTTCCCAGCCCCTCAAGGGTTACGTCTTCTTTAGGATACTCATCGGTGTCAAAGGTAATGGTCTGCTTACGCTGCTTAATCTCAATGGGAGTGATCTCGCTTTTAAAGCGACCGGCTTCTATCGCTGCAACCGCTTTTTGCTGGCTGTGTAGGGCAAACTGATCTTGTTGCTCGCGAGTGATATCCATTTTTTTAGCAACGTTTTCTGCGGTGACGCCCATATGATATTGGTTATACACATCGGTGAGACCGTCATTGATGAGCAAGTCTTTCATCGCAAAGTTGCCCATCTTTTGCCCTGTTCGTAAGTTCCCGGCCGCTGCAAACGGAATCTGTGACATGTTTTCTACGCCAGCAGCGACCACAAGTTGTGCATCACCAGCGCGAATATGAGTAACAGCATCCATAATGCTTTTCATCCCACTGCCGCAGACCATATTGACAGAGTATGCGGGAACATGAGTAGGGATATCGGCATAGATAGCTGCTTGACGACCTATTCCCATTCCTTGTCCGGCGCTGACTACATTGCCTACAATCACTTCGTCGATAGCCTCACCAGTTAATCGACTTTCAGCTAATGCGCCTTTGATAGCATAGGCAGCCAATTGGCCGGTAGGGATATCTTTGAGCGTGCCTGAAAAAGCACCGATGGCGGTGCGTTTTGCCGCCACAATAAAAATGCGTTCCATCAATCTATCCTTGATTTATTGCATGTACAGGCCGCCGTTGACCGACAGCGTTTCACCCGTAATGTATGCGCCTGCTTCGCTCGCGAGGTAAGCCACGGAAGCCGCAATTTCTTCTGGCTTTGCCAAGCGTTTCATCGGGATTTGATTGGTAATCGACTCAAGTACGTCTTCGCGCATGGCCGTTACCATGGGCGTCGCGGTATACCCTGGCGCAACCACATTCACGGTGACGCCTGTGCGGGCTCCTTCGGCAGCTAACGATTTGCTAAAGCCCATCATCCCTGCTTTCGCTGCGGCATAATTTGCTTGGCCAAACTGGCCTTTTTGACCATTTACAGACGAGATATTAATGATACGTCCACCTCCCTTTTCGCACATGGCAGCGAACAAAGGTTGAGTGACGTTAAAGAGGCTATTGAGGTTGGTGTTGATGACGTCGTGCCATTTATCGGCATCCATCTTTTTGAATACACTGTCACGCGTGATCCCGGCGTTATTTACCAAGATATCGATTGTGCCTTCTTCTTCAAGCAGTTTAGCAAGACGTGTAGCGCATTGTTCTGTATCGGTAACATCAAGTTCGAATAGGCGCACTTGATCTTGTTTGAACCCTTTTTCTTCAAACCAGTCTTGTGCGCACTGACCACCGCCCGTGAAGTGTGTTGCAATGACGCGATAATTATCATCAACTAACTTTTCGGTGATCGCTGATCCAATGCCGCCTTTTGCGCCAGTTACTAATGCCAGTTTCTTCATCTATGACTCCATTCACTACAACAAGCAAATATAACGAGATGCCTGAAGCCGCATCTGGAACCACTTTAAACCAGAATTACAGTCATCCTTTCTTGTCTCATAACGGCAGCAAGAGTTATGCCAATAGTTAATAATCATGCTGCCGATATTATTAGGCAGTCTAACTTGTTGGTGTGACCCTTTTATGACTGCCTGCTTCTAAGCTAACGAATCTAGCCAAATACGCAAAGTATAGAAGCCTCGGATTACACATTCGCGATCTCGGTCAATTTTGATAGGTAATAATGCAATACTTTGTTAATAAGTTGTTATTTTTATGTTTGTCTTTGTTTTCCGTTGGCGAGACTGAATGATCTGGAAGAAATCGATTGCACTCTTCTGTGCATTTCGATGGTGAATAGTCGGGTTGTCGGCATATGTGGGCAGTGGTGGCGCGATGTTTTAGGGGGGATAAGGTTAGAATGCCGTGACGATGAACCACGGCGTCCAACACAAATTAAGCGGTAAGGTGATGAACATATTGCACAATCGCATGCAAGCCATTGGTGCGTGACTCACTTAAATGGTGCGATAATCCGGCTTGTTGGAAGACTTGATCTAAATCGAGAGCGTGAATGGCATCACTGTGTTGACCATGAACACAAGCGAGCACAACGGCTAATAGACCTTTAACGATTCTTGCATTTGAATCTGCAGCAAAGTAATGCCTTTCGTCATCCGAGTGATGTAAAAACCAAACATCACTTTCGCATCCACTGACAAGGCGCGCAGCATGTTTCTGTTCATCGGTAAACGTAGGCAAGCGTTTACCCCACACGATAAGCTGGCGGTATTTGTCCTCCCAGCTGATGTGTTGTGCAAGCATCTCGGTAACCATTTTTTGGTCGAGTTCACTGCCAAAGGGGTGAGTAGGTAAATCCATGGTAGATCCTGTTATGAAACGATTAAACACCGAGTAAATATAATGTTTTATCTAACGCTGTGAGGAAGCGTTGAATGTCTTCCTGATGATTATAGGCACCGAGTGATACACGTACGGTTCCCTCCACGCCCAGCGCTTTGATCAGCGGGTGCGCGCAGTGGTGCCCAGACCGTACTGCCACGTTTTGTTGGCTGAGCAGCTCAGCAATATCTGCGTGGTGTTCTCCTTCTACCACGAATGACACTATGGTGCTGTGTGGTTGGGGGCAGATTAGCTTGATGGCTGGGCGTTGTTTCAAGCCGTCGAGTAGCGCTTGGTAACAGTCACTAATATGGGTATCGATGGCTTGAGCGTCATATTGTTTTAGCCATTGAATGGCGGCAGCAAGGCCAATCGCCCCCGCTGTATTGGGCGTGCCTGCTTCAAAACGAGCGGGAATCGGTGCTAATGTGTGATCATCAAATGTGACGTCAGTAATCATTTTGCCACCACCGTGAAATGGCGCGAGAGTAGCCAATGCTTCTGGTTTTCCATAGAGCACGCCAATACCGGTTGGTCCATACAACTTATGTCCGGAAAACACATAGAAGTCAGCATTCAAGGTTTGCATACTGAGGGGCTCGTGAACGATCCCTTGTGCACCGTCAATGATCACCGTTGCACCATGACGATGCGCGAGTGCGGTCATTGCTTCTATCGGGTGGCGTGTTCCGGTCACGTTACTGACATGACTTATCGCCACGATACGGGGACGGGTCGTGAGTGCTTGTTGATAAGCGTCCATATCTAACTGGCCCGTGCTGACACAACAGGGGATCTTTACCAGTTGCGCGCCTGTACGTTGCGCGATCAGTTGCCAGGGGAGCAAATTAGCATGATGCTCCATTTCGCTGACGAGGATACAGTCGTTGGCGGTCAAAGTGTGGCTGAGGCTATAGGCAAGCAAGTTGATAGCTTCCGTTGCCCCTCGCGTCCAAATTATCTCACTAGGGTTTGCATCAATAAACGCCGCAACCTCACGTCGCGCTTGTTCAAACTGTGCAGTGGTGGATAACGAGGCTTGGTGTTGGCCGCGATGAACATTCGCAACCGGTGCCATGTAGCTTTGGCAAATGGCATCAATCACACACTGTGGTTTTTGTGCCGTAGCCGCATTGTCCAAATACACCCAGTCTGAGGCATTAAAAGCGGGAAACTGGGCACGCAATGCGTAGGGATCAAAACCGTCTGTCATAGTCATCGTCCAAAGTAAAATCTTGCCTATGATCGCCATCTCACTGGTGTAACTCAAGCGTGATACGTGTTTAAGATAAAAAACGGACAAAAAAAAGCACTGAGCCAAGCTCAGTGCCAACAAATATGTAATGACAGACAATGTCAAAATACAGGAAGTTAAAAGTGGTAGATACGACTACCTGTCTAACCAGTGTTAGACAAATGCAAACACAACATCGCAACCACGGAAACAGTCTAAATAGAGAGACGTCACATGTGGATGCGGGATGCACTATAGGGTGTTGCTGGTATATCAGCAATCGACAATTTATAATGTCAACGATTAGAAAAATTAATGAATAGGGTGTCCGTTTATGGCAAGGCGTCTTCCTCCACTTAACGCGCTGCGCGTTTTTGAAGCAGCCGCACGACATTTGAGTTTTACCCGTGCAGCTGAAGAGCTCTTTGTGACTCAGGCGGCGGTGAGTCATCAAATCAAAGCGTTAGAAGAATTTTTGGGATTAAAGCTATTTCGTCGTCGTAACCGCTCGCTGTTGTTGACGGAAGAAGGTCAAAGCTATTTTCTTGATATTAAAGATATATTCTCTGAACTTTCTTATGCCACTGATAAAGTGTTAGAGCGAAGTGCTAAAGGGGCGCTGACCATTAGTTTGCCACCCAGTTTCGCGATTCAATGGTTAGTGCCGAGGCTCGCTGATTTTAATAAAGCGCATCCAGATATCGATGTTCGGATAAAAGCGGTTGATTTGGAGGATGGGTCATTAACCGATGATGTCGACGTAGCCATTTATTATGGCCGAGGCCATTGGACGGGTTTGCGCTGTGACTTATTGTACCAAGAGTGCTTGTTGCCTGTTTGTTCTCCCATGTTGCTAGAGTCCGGCTATCCGCTCCAAGCGCCAGACGATCTCGTCCATCATGTTTTGTTGCATGATCGCTCACGAAAAGAATGGAAGGCATTCGCAAAAGCCCATCAATTGAGTGAAGTGAACGTTGAGCACGGTCCTATTTTTAGTCATTCGTCGATGGTGCTTCAGGCAGCGGCCCACGGACAGGGCGTTGCATTAGGGAATAATGTGCTTTCCCAACCTGAACTGGCCTCTGGACGTTTGGTGCAACCTTTTGAGCAGGTGTTAAAAAGTGACAATGGTTTTTATCTGGTGAGTCAACAAAGAGACGCTGACACCGGGCGCATTACTGCGTTTCGAGAATGGATGCTAGCCACTGCAGCAAAAGAGCAAGCGAGTATGAATTTATGATAGATCTAGAATTTGATGGGCCTGACAGTGCCACCGATTGGGTGATTATTGCTCATGGTGCAGGCGCCGGCAAAGAGCATGAGTTTATGACAGATATCGCGACACGCATCGGAGTCGGTTGCCGTGTGGTGCGGTTTAATTTTCCCTATATGGAAAAGCGTCAGGAAGATGGCAAAAAGCGTCCGCCAGACCGTGCACCTAAGCTACTTGCACACTTTGAAGCTGTGATTGATGCCATCGATAGTTTACGCCCAAAAGAAAGTCGTTTATGGCTTGCCGGTAAATCGATGGGAGGACGTATGGCCAGCCACCTTACCGGCCATTCATCAGTCAGCGGGGTGGTGTGCTTTGGCTTTCCTTTTCACCCTCCAGGCAAGCCTGAAAAATATAAAGGCGAGCATTTAGCGACCGTGACCAAACCGTTGCTCATTGTGCAAGGGGAGCGTGATACCTTTGGTCGGAAAGAAGAAGTGATGGGGTATTCATACTCATCAAGTATTGATATTGAGTTCGTTCCTGATGGCGATCATAGTTTCAAGCCGCGCAAAGCGTCAGGTTACACTGATTCGGACAATCGGCAGTTTGCGGTCGACTGTCTACTGCGTTTTATTGAGCGCCAAGGAGCGAAAGCATGAAATTAAACCACTGGATCAGCCTAGCTGCTTTAGGGGTAGGGACTGGCTGTCGGGCTAGGTGCCTTTGCAGCACATGGTTTGAAAATGGTTTTGTCCGATTATCAATTAGCTATTTTTAAAACCGGCGTTAACTATCAGATGTGGCATAGTTTAGCCTTGCTTGGACTGTGTGCACTTTCTTCACGGATCTCCACGCGGTTATTCAGCTGGGTCGCTTGGGCTTGGTTAGTTGGTATGATCGGCTTTAGCGGTAGCTTATACCTGCTTGCTCTCACGGAGATGCATTGGCTAGGACCGGTAACACCAGTTGGCGGCGTGAGCTTTTTATTCGGCTGGGGAGGGCTCGCTGTGGGCGCATGGCGTACAAACGTTTCTCTCTCTCATCCATCGCGTTAAAAGCGGCTATCTGCATTTCTTTCTTGTCGAGATGACAGATATAATGCGCAGCTTATTTTTATCATCACATAGCGTGATCCTATCGTCGAACCAGAGGGTGTTATGAACCAGGTTTTGCTTTACTGCCGTGCAGGATTTGAAAAAGACTGCGCCGCAGAAATCCAACAAAAAACCACCGAAATGGGCGTGTATGGGTTTCCGCGCGTGATAAATAACAGCGCGTATGTTGTGTTTGAGTGCTACCAAGAAGATGACGCTGAGCGCGTTGTGCGTGATTTATCGTTGGACTCGCTGATCTTTGCGCGCCAAATGATTGCTGTGACCGCCGCCTTGTCGAATCTTGACCCTGATGATCGTATTTCCCCGATTTTGGCGGTAGCGAGCGATCTGCCTAAAGGTGGCGATCTACGAGTGGAGACACCGGATAACGATGAGGCTAAAGCCTTATTGAAGTTTTGCCGTAAGTTTACCGTGCCACTACGCCAAGCCTTGCGCAAACAAGGCGTCATGTTAGCCAAAGATAACCCCAAAAAACCGGTGATTCACTTATGCTTTACCGCACCGGGTACTTGCTTGGTGGGCTACTCGCTGACGACCAATAACTCACCTCATTATATGGGCCTACCACGGATGAAATTTCCGTCTGATGCGCCAAGCCGTTCGACATTAAAACTGGAAGAGGCCTTCCTTCATTTTATACCCAAGGATGAGTGGGATACGCGTTTAGCGCCTGGCATGTGGGCGGTCGATTTAGGTGCATGCCCCGGGGGCTGGACCTATCAATTGGTTAAACGCTCGATGTTTGTCCATGCGGTGGATAATGGGGCTATGGCTGAAAGCCTGATGGAGACAGGACAAGTGTTTCATCATGCCGAAGATGGGTTTAAATTTGAGCCGACGCGCAAGAATGTGACCTGGTTAGTGTGCGACATGATTGAAAAACCATCGCGAGTGGCGCGGTTGATGGGAGAGTGGTTAATTGAAGGTTGGGCCCAAGAGGCTATTTTTAACTTGAAACTGCCGATGAGCCGACGTTATGAGCAGGTGTCAGAAAACTTGCAAACCCTAGGTGCATTTTTGGCTGACTACAATGTGCCGTATGAAATGCGCGCGAAACACCTTTATCACGATCGCGAAGAGATCACCGTGCACATGCGCCGTGTGAAACGCCAGCAACGTGGCGGCTAACGTTCAAAGCGGATATCTTGCAGGTTAAAACCGAGTGGGATATCCGTTTTTAATTGGGCTACCTTTTTACAACGTTGGGCTAAATCCTGGTGCCCAGCGAGCTTTTTTTGCCATTTTTGTTCGACATCGCTCGCGGCGAAAATAGCGTCAAGCGTCTGGTACCGCTCAAGCAGCGTTGCCGCCGTTTTTGCACCAATACCGGGGACGCCGCTCACTTCGCTACTGCTGATCCCGGCCAGCCCCCAAAAATCGCACAGCTGCTCAGGACGCACACCGAACTGAGCATCAACAAACGCTAAATCGAGCCACCGGTGTTGGAAGTAATCACGAATGCTTAACGTGGGTTGTAATAGCTGGCAGTAGCCTTTATCGGTAGAAACAATCGTGACGTGCTCATGACGCGCTGCCACTTTTAATGCCAAGGTAGCAATCATGTCGTCGGCTTCATCGCCTTGTGACAGTAACGCATCGACCCCTCGTTGCCAAAATGCTTCTTGGATCGTGTCTAAGCCTTGTTCTAGTGCCACAGGCATGGGCTTACGGTTTTGTTTATAGGTGGGAAGTATCTCGGCCCGCCAACCTCGATCTGGGCCAATATGATCAAACACGGCAACAATATGGCTAGGCTGGCTATGATTGATGATTTTATCCAAGGTTTTGATGCAGGATTGAGCCGTCGCATCGATCGATTCTTGATCCGGCTGGGCAGCGTGGACTCGGCGGATAAGATTCATCGCATCAATAATAACAACATGGAGCCTAGACATAATAAAAACCGGGTGTGCGTTTTATAAATGCCGCATTATACCCGGTTTTTGTTTAGGACGCAGGGCGTTAAAAGTCGTGCCTAAGTCTCGGAAACAATTTCATAGCAAGGCACATACGCAGTGCCAGGTAGCTTCATGCGTTGTTGTTCAACGAAACTTTGCAAAAGTTTATCCATTTTGGCCATCAAATACTTGTCGCCATCAATTTTAAATGGGCCATGGCGTTCAATATTACGCATCCCCTCATCTTTGACGTTACCTGCAACGATGCCTGAAAAAGCCTGGCGCAGCGAAGACGCGAGAAGCTCTGGGCGTTGATTCATGTGTAAGTTGAGGTTTGCCATATTTTCATGCGTGGGCGCGAAGGGATGCTGAAAGCCGGGCTCAATTTTTAATGACCAGTTATACGAGTAGGCGTCACCCGTTGCTTTGCGGTGCTCTTTGACGGCGGGCATGGCATTTTTCATCAAACGCGCGGCTTTGGCCGGATCATCAATCACAATTTCGTAGTATAGTGTGGCTTCTTCACCGAGTACATCACGAATAAAATTATCAATATCACGAAAATAGGCCTCGCTCTCTTTGGGCCCAGTGAGTACGATCGGCAGTGGCTGCGCGTGATTATCGGGGTGCATCATGATCCCGAGAATATAAAGTAACTCCTCGGCGGTACCGGCGCCACCAGGAAAAATAATGATACCGTGGGCGATACGAACAAACGCTTCTAAACGCTTCTCGATATCGGGCATGATCACTAATTCATTCACCATTGGATTGGGCGGCTCGGCGGCAATAATAGATGGCTCCGTCAGGCCGATAAAGCGGCTGTCATAAGTACGTTGTTTCGCATGACCGATGGCCGCGCCTTTCATAGGCCCTTCCATCGCACCTGGCCCGCAACCGGTGCAAATATCCAGCTCTCTCAGCCCTAACTCATGGCCCACTTCGCGGGTGTATTGGTATTCGATATCATTGATGGAGTGACCGCCCCAGCATACAACCAGGTTAGGATCGACATGGGGACGCAGTGCTTTGGCGTTGCGTAAGATACCGAATATTAAATTGGTAATATGTGGCGAGCTGTCTAGGTTTAGCGCCGGGCTGTGCTCGAGCTGCACATTGACATGAATGATATCTCTTAGCACAGAAAACATGTGCTCTTGAATGCCACGAATGATTTTACCATCGACGAAGGCATGCTCAGGCGGATTAACCAACTCGAGTTTGATCCCACGCTCTCGACGAAGCACTCGGATTTCGAAATTTTCATGCTTTTCTAGCAGCGCTTTGGAGCTATCTGTATGACTACCAGAATTTAAAACAGCCAATGAGCAGTTTCGGTATAAACGGTATAAATCACTGCTGGCGCTGGTTTTTAAACGATCAACCTCAATTTGAGAAAGCAGATCCATCGTTCCTATGGGGCTAATGTGTGTGATCATAACGACAACCTCTTACGGACCGCCCCTCTTGAAAAGCCAAGTAGGGAAGATAGCACGGTGCTATAAAAATCAGTGTGTTAATTAAAAATACACACGCCAGCCACAATTGACCAGTAATAATTAACACCAAATAATTTGGTTGCGGCCACTGTTTTTGGCTTGATACAACGCTTGGTCTGCTCGTTCTAGAACGGGGGTTGGCGTATCTTGATCGCTAAAGAGGGTAGCACCAATCGATACGGTGATCGCGACGCGTTCGTTCTTGAATTTTAACGGCAGCTTGCGGATGGTATGGCTGATAGTGGCTAGGATTTCTGTGCGAGTATCATCGTTGGCATCGGGCAATAAGATCACAAACTCTTCACCACCAAACCGAGCAATAAAATCGGTATCACGCAAACATTGATAAATCGTACGCGCGACGATTTTCAAGGCTTTATCACCGACTTCATACCCAAACTGTTGGTTAACTTGCTTGAAGTGATCAATGTCAATCACCGCGAGGCAAAACGGCTGTTGGTACTTCTTCCATAAGCGGAATTCATGTTCGAGGCGATCATTGAGCGCGGCGCGATTGTAAACACGGGTCAGTGGATCCAGTAAACGCTTGCGTTCTTGGTCGCCAACATGACGGCGTTGATCCATCGTGTGTTCAGCCAGTGTACTCAACTGGGTTTGATTGTGGCTCAGTTGCTCTTCGAGTGCGCGCTCTCGCGTTTTGAGGGCCTCGTTCTCTTTTGCTATGGCGTTCAGCGCGTCGAGTGCACGTGTTAGTGCGGCCTCAGGATTGGACTCTGGCGTGCCTTTTAGGCCAAGTTCTTTTTCAATGTCAGTAATGGTGTGATCTAGGCGCTGATCAACGCTTTGATGTGCCACCCGCAATTGCGTGGCGTGATCAAAAGCGCGCGTATTTTGCTGACTGATTGCAACCAGATCATCATTCACTTGGGCGAGAAATTGTTGTGATGCCTGACGCTCGGCTTGCGTGGCATCTAAAATCAGCCGAAGGGCGGACAGAGTGAGTGAGACGACAGTCGCTGGCGCGACATCGGTCAATAATTGGCGACGAATATCAAGCAACTGACTGCCAGCTTGACCATCAATATCGAGCTCGGTAATCAGGTTTTGTAGCTCATCTGCGACGCGACGAATTTGGTCTTTATCGAGCTCTATTTGCGCGTGTTGAGCGCGAGGGCGTGTGACTTGCAAGGTCACAGCCCGCTCGTAGAGCTGAAGTAGTCGGATCAAATGCTGCGTTCTTTCAGTATCACTGTTCGCCGATTTTGCTAGCAACTCGCGTAAATCTCGCTTGAGTTGAGCAGGCAGGCCGATAACACGTTGTAGCGTTTCACCACTGGTATGAAACTGCTCTTCGAGATGGGACTGTGCTTTTTTTTGTGTCATGTCTTGATGACTCACCATGCGTTCAATAACAGCTAAACGCGGAAGCAACGCGCTAACATCCTGCGCTGAGTATAATATGTCACGGAAGTCGGTTAGTTTTTGATCTACCGCGGTGTTTTTGCCTGTGCATGTCGCAATCAATCGCGATGCTAAGCGTTTGAGCGTATGGATCTCTCGACGCGACTTCAAAGCCAGCTCTCGATATGCTGAAGGCGCATGATGATGATCCGCCTGAGCGGTCTGTGCCGACAACGGTGATGGAGTTGACTTAGTCATTTGGTCGAAAAAACACCTAATTACATTCGCGATTCAGCATCACAGGTAGTGAGAATGCACCACCCATGGACGTTAGCTATACCGACTTATTGCTATCGTCATCAATAAAAGATGTTCGCTTTTTATCAGATTCGTGATCCTTCTGCCAGTCCATGAGGCCATTTGATGATGTTTTAACCTTTACTAGCCCAGACTCAATCCCTTTTAGACAGGCTTGGCGAAGGTTAGTATTGACGAAACTCGCCGCCGGCGCCGTATTAATCGCACTAAAGTGGACCCAATGACTTTCTTCACTTTGTTGAGCCAGTGCGCTTGCTTGATGTGTGGCGGTGAGCAAGATCTCTATCAGCTCCTGATCGTTGATCGAGGTATATGCGCGTGGCAAAAAGGGATACTCTGCTAAGCCAATGGCGACGTGTGGCGTTAAACGCGCCAGATGTTGAGGAGCAGCATCAATGGATGTGTGGTCATCAAGTAATTGGTCTGATGTGTCGACAGTAGCGTCCTTAGCGGGCGCTTCGTGGACGGTATTTTGGTATTGGGTGACAAAATCCTCTATCAATGTTTGTACAAATTGTGCGAGTGCTTCAGGTTTGGTGTTTTCGTCCCAGTTTGTCTCTATATAGATAAACAGGGTGTCAGCAAAATGGTACAGACGCCCAGATTGTGTCACACGTTCAGACAGATACTCACCGAGCTGGCGTTCTATGTCTTGAGCACGTTGGTAACCATGCAACAAAAACAATTCTTTGAGAAAAACCACGTCGAACATGGCGAAGCGTAGCCGATCACTGAGCGGTTGGTGAATCATGTCGTTGAGGTACCATTGCTCAAAATTGGACATTACTTTTTTCAAGCGAACGCGGCAATTTGGCATTAAGCATACGTAAGTTTCTCAGCCAGTGCGAGGATGAGTGTAGAAGTCATCACGTAACTGCTCGAGCTCGGTTTGGCGTAACACTGCGGCGCGGTGGCGTAGATAGACAATGGCA
This sequence comes from Salinivibrio costicola subsp. costicola ATCC 33508 = LMG 11651, assembly GCA_000565345.1. Lineage (GTDB taxonomy): Bacteria > Pseudomonadota > Gammaproteobacteria > Enterobacterales > Vibrionaceae > Salinivibrio > Salinivibrio costicola. The sequence continues at coordinate 20,876 of AQOF01000010.1, forward strand.
ATTAGGACACCCAGGCTGCCCAACAGAAAGTAATTGACTTTTTGTAGGTGCAACTGCTCTTGATGCGCCGTATCGAGCTGACGCTGTAATTCATCCATTTGTAACTGGCGTTCAACCACACGCTGCTGTTGCTTAAAGGTATCTGCTTGTTGCTGTTGCTTTGATTGAGCCTGTGTTGCTCGTAATTGCTCATATTCTCGCTGCATAGCGAGCGCAACTTGATATCGTTCCTGCGCCTCGAAAGCGTTTGATAATGCCTGATAGGCGTGGGTCATGGTGGTGATATCGTTTTCAGCCTCAGCGCGCTCAAGCGCGGTCTTGATTTCCTTTTCTGCTTGTTTGGGTTGCTCAAGCGCTAAATGTATTCGCCCTTGTAACAGCATGGCCTGAGTTGTCAGTGGCGAGTTTGGCAAACTCCCCACGAGTCGCAATGCATCCTGAATATAGCGATCACTGAGAGGAAAATGTTTTAGCTCAAAGTAGGTGCGGGCGATGGCTAAGTGTATATCGGCGAGCGGTTGAGTTCGGCCAAGAGACTGCTCAACTTCGAGCGCATTAAAATAATGCACGAGTGCAAAATTATACCGAGATTGCTGCTCGTATAAGGTAGCTAATAAGCGCTGAGACGCTGAGAGTCGTCGGCTGAGTGAGAAGTGTTCGAAAAATGCCGCGGCTTGATTCGCATGCTCGAGTGCTTGCTCGAGTACACCTTGTTGAAAATAAAGTCGAGCAAGTTCCATATTGGCGTTCGCGATCAATGCGGTATATTCATTTTCACTGGCGATCCAAAAAGCGCTTAGCAGTTCAGTTAAGGCACTTTCATGCTGTTCTTGTGCCAGCAAAAAACGTCCAAATGAGAGTTGAAACTCGACTTTGTCGCGAAGATCTTGTGGATCATTACTCAGCTGGCTGCGTGCATTTTCATACGCCACTAATGCCGATTCGTTATCTGATGTTTCAGCCAGTATGTTGGCGCGTAGTAAGGCACTACGAAAGCGAAGCTCTGGCCCATTGAGACTATTTTCCGGCAAGGCACTCATCGCCGTTTGTACTGCATCTAACTTTGCCAGTGCGCCTTGTTCATCATGGTCTAAGTGCCAAATAAGCGTCGCTTCAGTCAGAACGACTTGTACGTGAGTGTGTTTTAAATCGTACTCTTCAACGACCTGATACGCTTTTTGGAGCGCGGCTTTGGACTCAAGTGGCTGCTCCAAATGAGCATAAGCACGGGCGCTAATTAAATACGCATAAACCGTGTGCAACGGCGTCCGAATCGATCGATCGGTGTCATTGTTGACGTGTGAACGATTAGCCCCTGTCGTTAATCGTCGTTGGGCCAGGAATCGGTTGCTGATTTCTAAGGATTGGATGGGGGATGTATCCAATAATTTTTCGGCATCGGTCAAAACGGGCGAGGAGTGGATAGAAGCGAACGCCGCCATCGACGTCAACCAAAAAAGCAGGCCTACAAGTAGTGGGCTGATGCGCATGCGCCATCCTCTATGTATAAAAATGAAAGAAAGGCTGCCGATAAGCAGCCCCGTTTTGTTATTGTCGTGCTAACCGGTTATTTTCACTCGGGGTTTTGCCCATATTGGTACGATAGGGGTTTATGTCTAAACCGCCGCGGCGAGTATAGCGGGCATAGACGGTCAATTTTTCAGGCTGACAAAAGCGCATAATATCCATAAAAATGCGCTCAACGCACTGCTCGTGAAATTCGTTATGCTCGCGGAATGAAACCAGGTAACGAAGCAATTTCTCACGGTTTATTTTCTTGCCCTTATAAGCAATTCTCACTGAGCCCCAATCGGGCTGGTGAGTGATTAAGCAATTCGATTTGAGCAAATGACTATGAAGGGTTTCGGACACAATGGCACCTTGCGCGGCGTCTTCTAGCCATTCAGGTTGGAAACGATAGTCATCAATACTGATATCTTGATGATCCAAGCACTCGCCTGATAGTCCGGCAATCACTTCCCCTTCTAGTTCACTGAGGGGCGATAAGGTGACGTCCACAGCTTCACCGGCACAAGCGGAAAGGTCGGTTTGTAGTGCATTCGCCACTTGCTGCCAGCTATCGAATCGGGTTTGGTTAAAACTATTGAGGTATAACTTGAACGATTTCGATTCCACTAGGTTTGGGCTGGATGCGGGTAATCGTACCTCGCCGATCGCGACTTGAGGTAAACCGTTCTTGTTTAACCAGGATAGTTCATAGAGCGTCCAGGTATCATAGCCAGTGAAAGGAAGCGACGCCTGATCGAGGCCGATAGCTTGGCGGTTTAATTCGCGCGGGACCGCACGCAGCTGTGACGGATCATATTCAGTTGGGTAATCAGTGTGTTGACCTAGCGATAGTTTGGCTAGGGCATCGGCATCTTGATAATTGCTCATACGGATCTGCTATTGATTCAAGTAGAATGGGTAAAGTTTACTGAATCTTGCTATAGGTTGCGAATGGAGAACACATTACATCGCGCCCTTTGGGCGCTAGCACAGAATTATGTTACCGCATGGCAGCATCAATATCAGAGTTTACCGTGCTCGGATGAGTATATCGGGCTCTCATCGCCTTGTATGGTCAGTGACAATGCGCATCAAGTACAGTGGCAGCCAGTTAAGCGTGAAACCGCCGCGGACTTTACCAATGTTGAGAAGGGAATATCGCTGCGTTTACACAGTGATATAAAAGATTTTTATAATGGCTTCTATTGCGCCGATTTACCGGTTCGGTTTGCGGGGGAGTCGATCTGTTTGGTGCAAGTTTGGAGCGATGACGATCTCGCACGCTTACAAGAAAATATTTTGGGGCATTTAATGATGCAACGTCAGCGTAAATTGACTCCGACTGTTTTCATTGCCACCACGGATGACGAAATGACGATCATTTCAATTGATAATATGAGCGGCGAAGTGGTGAAAGAAGGATTGAATACTGGCACTCGCGACGTGATAGCCAAAGATGCCGAAGCGTTTGTGACGGCGTTGGAGGTTGATGCTATATGATCCTGACAGAGCTGACGTTTGAGTGTTTCGATAACACCACAGTAGATGCCGTCGATCGTAAGCTTAATGGTTTAATGGACGCGCTGCGATATAACGGTCAGGTGCTTGGACGCGAATTTCCTATTCTCATGCAAGACGGGCAATTTCAGCTCCGTGTGGTGTGTCCGGATGAAGATGCGTTACAACCTAAGTATCATAGTCCTCAAGTCAAACGCGCGTTGCAACAATTGGCTGATGCGTGTTTAACCCAGCCAAAAGTACGCCTTTTGGGGCGCGATCTCAATTCGGAGCAAGCGGCGCCTCATGCGTCACCAAGTTGGCAAGTGTTGTACACAACCTTTGTGCACACGTGCTCACCGCTGCGCTGCGGGGATACGTTGCTACCCATCCCTTTATACCGTTTACCAGCCACCTTTAATGGTGACCATAAGTCGGTCGTCAAATGGCAAACGGAATGGCAGGCCTGTGATGAACTACAAATGGCGGGCGCCAGTGATGCCGAATTTGCTGGGCTTAACGAGATACAAAGCCCCCATACTCGGCTATTTCAACGGGGGTGGGATTTGCGCGGTCGGATTGAATACCTAACGGGGATCCCGACTTATTACTATCAATATCGCGTCGGTGGCAAAGACAAGGACAGTGAGTTAACACGCCCTTGTCCGAAATGCGGCGCAGCGTGGCGATTAGATACGCCACTGCACGATATTTTCTTATTTAAGTGTGAGGCTTGCCGTTTGGTCTCAAACCTGTCTTGGGACTTTAAACTAACTTGATTGATTGCTTGATTGTTGTATTACTGATTGTCCAACGTTGCTTCTAACCGGGCCAAACGCTCACTTAGCTGTGTAATGTGTTGCTCAAGTTGATCGATCCGCTCAGCATCAGACAGGGTGATCTCGGGGGCTGACATGGCAGGCAGGGACTGATTTTTTTTGGCACTTTTGACGGCCTGAATGATCAGCGGCAATGGGACTTGTGTATCAAGTTGAGCTTTTATCTTTGCCACTGTCGCGCTTTGTCCTTTTGCGGCGAGCGCTTTTAACGCTCGCTCCAATGCTGCTTGATAGCTCATTTCATCTCCTTGGTTTAAAGTCAGCGGCAAGATTAGGGCTTTCTCAGTAATGCATCAAGCATATCAACTTGCTCAGCCCAGTCGGCATCCTCTTTTACGGCTTGCTCAATCAATGCCCGCTGCGCCGCGTTCCAAAAAGGGGCGTCCACCAGCGTTTGTCCGTCCACCAGACAGTGGCTGGATAAGAAGTGCTCAATCGCTGTGTGATCGCTGTCTAACCCGAGTTGCTCAAACAGATGTTGCAAATCATGCTGGAACGTTTCCATTGTCTCTCCTATCCTGTTGGTATGGGTCTATATTGACTATAGCAAGAATAAAAAGCGTAGACCTCTCCCCACCGTTGATGACTCAATCCTACCTTGTCGAGACAATTATCCCTTTTCTGTGTGCGATATCTCCTACACGCGCGTGGGATAAAAGCAGAATCGTATCAAGACAAACGACCTGACGATAGTTTATTTTTAATTTAAAACAGTGACTTACTGGATTGTAACTAGTTCGGACTAAAAAATGAGAGATTAAGCACGTGACAGTGACTTGTACCAAGCGTCTATTCGCGTAATCTTATGGGTGTCGGAAGGGAACTGACACAGGGAACAGGAATCACCAAGGACTTGGTACCTCAGGATGAGGCAGTACTTCAGGAAGAAGCGCTGGCAAGGATTGCAAAAAGGACAACGGACGGAGCCGTTCGCTGCAAGCAGGAAGCTTGTGCGTCAGGAAGACTTAGGACAACCCAGGATGGGGGCTTAAGGATCACTTCAGGACGAAGTCATGGACACCTCCAGGATGGAGAGCTTATCGAAAATCGGAATTTCGGTTTGTCAGGATGACGAAAGGACACCTCCAAGACGGAGAGACATGGAACGACGCTGAAGGAATCGGCGACTGATCAAGGAATGATGCAGGGAGCACCTTTTCGTAGCAGGATAGCTGCAAGTAAAACTTTAGGGCGCGGCGCAAGCTGCGCCCTTTCCTTTTTGAGTGCTTTGGCCGACACTCGGTGGCCGACACTCGGTGACTCCCTGTCACGCATTAGCAAAAACACCCTCAGCGTGCGCATCATATTTATAATCTAGTACAGCTTATCACGATGCGCGACTATGTTTGTGCACCCAGGTCTCTGTACTCAGGTATTTGCCCTAAGGTCTTTATACTAGGGAGGGCCTTTGCATTGACGATCTTCTCATCGATCAATCGGATTGCCCCGGCATCGTATGAACAGGCGTATCAATCGCTTTCAGCCTTAGTCCATAAAGCTGTGCTTGACCGGTGTAGTGATCATTACCCGTCGCTGAAAACTCAAACCAATAGTACGTTACCCATCGCCAACCAGCCTTCGTTTTGACCATGGTGTGGCGACCGCGCGCGATTGAGAGTAATTGTAACTCCATTCGTTGACAGTATTGACGAATATGCTGGTGAGCTTGCTCAGATTGCCGCCGCTGTTGCCAAAATAGCAAGGCAATGACGACAACCAGCAAGATGGTCAATAGATCAGTGATCATGTGATGTTTGTGTCACGGCCTGTTGCATTCGAGCCATGGCCTGAGCCAGGGCGGGTGATGTATGACCGTGGAGCCGCGTCAGTAGTGCACCGCGTAACGGTGGTAACATGACCAAATCCGTATAGATTTGCTGAAATAATGCTGCATCTTGGTGGTCTGCCAAGGCAATCAAAAAGTAGTCAAGCACGGATTCATTGGCTAAGCTACGCCAGCAGCGACCGGCAATAGCGACAAAAATTTCTCGGTGGTGGAGCTCTGGCCTTGCAAGCACCGCTTCTATCAGTTGGTGCTCGGTGTCTGAAGGCGCCCCAGCATGAGCACGAAGTAATGCACTGACCAAAAACAAGTCGACATCTTGGTTTTGGCACATTTGAGTAAACATCTCGCGTAAACTTTCCGCTAATTTCGCGTTAATTTCACAATGCTCCAAACAACCTAACAGCGCATATAGCGGTGTGCTAGGTATGTTATTCAGTGCTTTACGAACTCGAGTTGCATTATTTTGCTCCTGCATACGCACGCAGGTATCCGCTAGCCCCTGAAGTCCAACGCCTTGCCAATTATCCCAGCCGAGCTCGCCATTGAGGTAATGCTGGGCATGGTCATAGTACTGGCTGGCAGGATGACCCAGTTGATAGGTCAGTGAGGCGTGAAACATCGCCATCTTGTCGTCAGTTGGGGTAAAGGTATAAGGATTGTTGGCCAGTTTCTCGCGCTGTGCCTTGTTTGGCGTCGCGGTCAGGCTCTCGCCCATCGCCGCGCTGACATACTGAAGGAAATCCCCCATTGCGGTGTGATTTAATAACCCTCGCTCATCTAAAGGCATTTTTAAAAACCATACCCAAGACGTGCCACCTTGTGGCCAAAAAGCCACGGCCATATGCGCTTGCTGACGTAATGGGTGAGGGTAAGGTTGTTGGTTGGCCTCGACGGCACGAAAAGATGCCTCTTCCAGGCGGCACACTCGACGGCCTAAATCATAGACACTGAATTGGCAACCTGCTTGATCAAATAGGGCGCTGAGGGCGTGAACCGTTTGCATGATATCCGCTCTTCGTTATCGCTTAATTAGCCGCGAGTATATCAGTTTTTATCCCTGCAATGCTCGCCTTGTTAATGTCGTCTTGAATCGGTTCGTGCTATGCTTCGCGCTTTATCGGTCGAGTAATGATGAGGTTGTCAATGACTCTTCGCCAACAATGTGAACAACTCCTTGATGAATTAGAGCAAGTGCTAAACGATCACGCGCTATGGCAGACGACGCCACCGTCAACTGAGCGGCTAGCCAGCACTGAACCGTTTGCTGTCGATACACTGGCGTGCCACGAATGGTTGCAATGGGTTTTTGTGCCTAAGATGCGAGCGCTTATCAAGACAGAGCAAGCTTTGCCACGTAACTTTGAAATCTCACCGTACGTGGAAGAAGCAATGAAAGAGCATGCAGGCCATAGTGACGTGGTTGCTGTCGTTGTTCGAATTGATAACTTGTTTTCTGATCAATGACCGATACTTTGCTGAACATTTTATACCGTGACGAGCATTTAGTGGTGGTGAATAAACCGTCAGGGATGCTGGTCCACCGCTCTTGGTTAGACAAAGGGGAAACCCGATTTGTGATGCAAACCTTGAGAGATCAAATTGGCCAGCATGTCTATCCATTGCACCGACTGGACAAGCCGACGTCGGGCGTTTTGGTGTTTGCGTTATCCAGTGAAGTGGCCTCTAAGATGATGCCGCAGTTTGCTGAAGGGCAGGTCAAAAAAGCTTACCATGGCATTGTTCGAGGCTGGGTTTCCCATGCTGGCCAGCTGGATTACCCGCTGGTGGAAGAACAAGACAAAATAGCGGATAAACACGCCAGCCAACCGGCGACAGCAAAAGCGGCGGTGACTGACTATCAGCCATTGGCGACAGTTGAGCTGCCGATCGCAACCGGACGCTATGCGACCAGTCGTTATAGCTTGGTAGCGATGCAACCTCATACTGGACGAAAGCATCAATTGCGGCGGCATATGCACCACTTAAGCCATCCGATCATTGGTGACACCACTCATGGAGACGGTCGCCACAATCGTATGTTTAGAGAGCAATTTAATTGTCATCAGCTGCTATTACACGCCAGTGAGATGACGCTAACGCACCCAGCCAGTGGCAAGACTGTTTTTATCCATGCGCCTTTGGATACAGTCTGGCAGCATGTTATTAAACAGTTGGGCTGGAAAGCGCCGGCGTCATCATACGATAACTAGACCTTGCTATGGGCGGTGTACTCGCATGCCGCCCTTACAGTTTTTCGAGTTCGGCCTCGATTTCTGCAATCTTACTGGCGACCACTTTTTCTAGGTGACGTAGGTCGGTAAGCACTTTTTGCTTCACGTCTTGCTCGGTATGCTCGTGTTGCACGATCTGGTCGAGCTCATCAATGACCAAAGAGAGGCTCCGGTTTATCTCTGTCACTTCTTTTGAGCGACCTGTACCGCTGTCGACGACCACATTTTTACGCTGCCGCGGATATTTAAATTTCATACTCCGCGCAAACAGATCGCCTTTGGGCTTACTAAAATAGATTTTAAGCGTATCGTAGCTTGCTTCTTGACGGAGCGAGTAGCGCTCTATTTTTTCAGGGTGTTCAACACCGATATTCTTTAACTGTTGATACATAGCCACCTCATGGTTAGACATCGTTATGGTTGCGCGTCTTACCCGCGCGATTCCCTGGTATTATTTGGCTTGCGAGAGGCTTTCTCGAGCGCCGCTTTCAATTGTGCTTGGTGTTCAGAAGTGAGCGCTTGATTGTCGAGATCTGTGACGATAAAAAAGTCCTCTGCGCGCTCACCGATGGTGGTGATTTTAGCCGCGTGAACACTCACATTTTGCCGAGCAAAAACCGCACCGACGCGTGCCAATAGCCCTGGCGTATCGAGCGCGACTAATTCCATGAGTGTACGTCGCCCGTTTTTGGTGGGGAGAAACAATACCTGCGTTTTCACCGAAAAATGTTGTAACTTTTGCGGTGAGCGACGCTTGGGAATAGTGATCTTGCCGGTCTCGTTGAGTGCTTTCCCAACCCCGTCGATAATTCTAGGATGACGATCGATAGAAATCGCATCGTCGTTTTGATCGAGCACCATAAAGGTATCGAGTGCGTGGCCATCTTTGCTGGTCATGACTTGGGCATCATGGACACTGAGGTTTTTCTTATCTAGGGCGGCAACGACGCGTGCGAACAAGCTCGGCCTGTCTTGGCAGTAAACGAATATTTCTGTGCCGCCACGGGTCGCTTTTTTACTGACGAGCACCAGCGGCTTATCATCGGCGTGGTGGAGCAGATGTTCACTATGCCAAGCTATTTGCTTGTGGGTATGGCGAAGAAAATAATCCGCTTTAAAACGTTGCCATAATACTTCAATTTCTCGTGGACTGTGCCCCTGCTTGCGTAACATGGCAGCAGCGAGATGTTTGTTGTGCCGGATCCGTTCTCGGACATCCGGTGGGTTTTCTAGCCCACGTCGTAAGGCTTTTTGAGTGGAATAATAAAGCTCAGCAATTAAGGTACGCTTCCAACTATTCCACAAGTCTGGGTTAGTGGCATTAATGTCTGCCACGGTCAGGCAGAGAAGCAAATCGAGCCGCTCTCGTCGCGGACCTCTTTGGCAAAGTCGGTGATGACATCGGGATCGTAAATATCGCGACGCTGGGCGGTGACAGACATCAGTAAGTGGTTACGTACCAGCCAACTGACAATGTTGGCTTCTGGCTTTGATAAACCGTGGTCAAGACAAAAATCATGGGATTCAATCGCGCCAATTTCACTGTGATCGCCTCCACGGCCTTTGCCTATATCATGAAAAATAGCCGCAACCAGCAACAGCTCTCTTCGTGCAAGACGCGGAAATACATCGCAACAAATGGGGTGGCGCTCACGATTAGCTTCATCGTCAAACAAACGCATATGTTTGAGCAAACGAATCGTGTGTTCATCAACCGTATAGACATGAAACAAATCAAACTGCATTTGTCCGACAATTTGACTCCACTGTGGGAGGTACGCAGACATGACACCGTGGCGGTGCATTAGTCCAAACGCTTTATGCAGAGCGTTTGGGTGGCGTATGAGTGCCATGAATTTTTCTCTTGCATCGTCTTGCTGACACAAAAAGTGGTTAAGTCGACGTCGAGCGGTACGCAGTTGGCGTAAAGTGGGGGCGGCGATGGCCTCGATCGAGGTGTCGTCGGCGATATGCAGCATCATATCTAAGATAGTCTCAGGGCGTGCTTGAAATAAAGCAGGTTTGCGTGCCTCAATAGTCCGTCCGCAGCGTTGGAAGTCATCACTTAATACGTCGACTTCTCCAGACCGACCATTATCGATGATCACCTGATCAAAGATTTGCAGCAGCATCTTGTTGAGCTCCCCCACGCGTCCGAGGGTGCGAAAGAAATCTTTCATCATGGTCTCGACCGCACGATTACCGTCGCCCCGGTAGCCGAGGAGTTCAGCCACTGAGGTTTGATGAGCGAAGGTCAGTCGGTTGTCGTAGCGGCGCAGCTCAAGGTGAAGGGCAAAACGGATCCGCCACAGCACGTTTTGGCATTCGTTAAGTTCACGATACTCAGCATCAGTCAAAAAGCCAAAATCGCTCATTTCTCTTAAGCTGGTGGCACCAAAATGACGGCGCGCAATCCAAGATAGGGTATGAATATCGCGTAAGCTGCCAGGGCTGAGTTTTAAATCTGGCTCGAGTTTATAAGCGGTATCATGATAGCGGCGATGTCGGGCTTTTTGCTCGTCGACTTTCGCTTGATAAAAGCGTTCACTGGGCCAAAAGCTATCATGGTGCACACGGGCCTCGAGCGCCTCGAACAACTGTGAATCGCCACATAAAAGGCGCGACTCTTGTAAATTAGTCGCGACGGTAAGATCATCCAGCCCAACGTCAATACACTCTTCGACAGTCCGGACACTGTGGCCGACTTCCAATTTCAAGTCCCACAACAAAGTGAGTAGATCACTGAGGCTTTGCTGCTGATAAGCATTTAGCGGTGCTTGGCAAAGTAGGAGTAAATCAATATCAGACAGAGGGTGTAATTCACGCCGGCCATAGCCGCCCACCGCGACCAGTGCAAGAGGCTTTGATCAAAACCAAAGTGATGCCATAACCTAACCAGAAGGGCATCCATATAATCGGTACGCTGATAAACCAACTCGGCAACGGGAACATTGGCAAGGAAATCTTGCTTTTGCTGTTCAAGTAGCTGTTGGAACTGTGCCTTTAGCGTGATGGGGTCGAGTTGATCATCCCCCAAATGTTGTGGCGTAATTACCGTGTCTGTCATGGCGATCCTTTGCGCAAAAAAAGCCGGAACGAAACCGGCTCTTATTTCTAGATTAGTGGTTGATGTAACGTGGGAGACTTTCTTCCTCTCGTAACGTTAACACCTCAACCCCTGTGTCGGTCACCAGCAGCGTGTGCTCCCATTGCGCCGACTTTTACCATCGATGGTATAGACCGTCCAATCATCGTCCTCATCCAGTACGGTCCCATACTTCCCTGCGTTAATCATAGGCTCAATAGTAAAACACATGCCAGGTTTAAGAATGGTACGGTCGTTGTTTTTGTAGTGCACCACTTGTGGATCTTCATGGAAGCTCGCGCCAATACCATGCCCACAGTACTCTTTGACGATGGAGTAGCGTGTGTTGCTGCTCTTGATGAACTTTTGGATCGCTGTTCCTAAATCACCAACAGTCGCACCTGGTTTTACCTTTTTGATCGCGTGATACAGGCTTTCTTGCGTGACACGGCAAAGACGTTTGTCTTCGAGAGAAACTTCCCCGACTAAAAACATCTTTGAGGTATCGCCATGGTAGCCATCTTTGATCACGGTGACATCAATATTGACGATGTCGCCTTCTTGGAGCACGTCTTCATCACAAGGTATACCATGACAAACGACATGATTGATTGATGTGCACATGGATTTAGGAAAACCGTGATAGTCCAATGTGGCAGGAATGGTGCCTTGCACGTCAGTCATATACTGGTGAGCGATGTCGTCTAGCTCACGGGTGGTGACCCCAGGCTTAACATGCTCGCCAAGCATCACGAGCACGTCAGCAGCGAGCCGACCGGCTACGCGCATTTTTTCAATTTCTTCTTCTGTTTTAATCGGGATTGTCATTTTGCTTTCTCTCTTTATTCGGGATGCTCAATGATAACGTTAAAACGAGAGCATGATTCAAGTCACGTTTTGTATCATTAAGCACAGCCACTGACGCCCTGCTACGCTTGTCTCAGCGGTGCAGGATTAGCAACTGTCTAATAGTGACTATATGGTACCAAGCCATGTCCATGGAAGAAACAGAAAGAGAAGCATTCCGCGCGGTCATCGTATAGGTTTAGGCGGATTGCGCGCGCAATTTAACTGGATTTTACCCATGTGTTTGTGATATAAAGCGCGCCGAAAACCGTCATTATGATCAATCTAGCCATGCTAGGTCTAGCCGAGCTAGGTTTCAGTTTGATGGGGTTCAATTATCATTTTTATTCTTAAATCACACACATATCGACACATTGACCGGGGTGCCCACTAACGGGTCGGTAAATGGGATATGTGGAGGCCTAACCCCGAGAGGAATTTATCATGGCTACTGTTTCAATGCGCGACATGCTCAAGGCGGGTGTACACTTCGGTCACCAAACTCGTTTCTGGAACCCAAAAATGAAGCCATTCATTTTTGGTTCACGTAACAAAGTGCACATCATCAACCTTGAAAAAACCGTACCAATGTTCAACGAGTCACTGGCTGAACTGTCAAAAATCGGTGAGCGTAAAGGTAAAGTTCTGTTTGTTGGTACTAAGCGCGCAGCAAGCGAAGCGGTAAAAACGGCAGCAGAAAACTGCGAGCAGTTTTATGTAAGTAACCGTTGGTTGGGCGGCATGCTGACCAACTGGAAAACCGTTCGCACATCTATCAAACGTCTAAAAGATCTGGAAACTCAAGCGAGTGACGGTACGTTTGAAAAGCTGACCAAAAAAGAAGCGCTGATGTACACCCGTGAGATGGAAAAACTCGACAAATCACTGGGTGGTATCAAGAACATGAACGGCCTACCTGATGCAATGTTCGTTATCGATGCAGATCACGAGCACATTGCCATCAAAGAAGCGAATAATCTGGGCATCCCAGTCTTTGCAGTGGTAGATACTAACTCTAACCCTGACGGCGTTGATCACGTAATCCCAGGTAACGATGACGCAATTCGCGCTATCCAACTGTACCTGAACGCAGCGTCTGACGCTTACAAAGAAGGCCGTAGCCAAGATATCGTCACGCAAGCAGAAGACGAGCTGGTTGAAGTCGCTGAGTAAGACGACAGCTCCTTGTGAGCGTTCTTAGCCATCAGCGTGTCATCTTTCATGCTGTAAGCTAAGTATGGTTAGCAGGGGCCGATATCGGGCCCCTGTTTTTTACCCAAAATAGTTTCGAATCGAGGATTGAACAATGGCAACTGTTACCGCTGCCCTGGTTAAAGAACTGCGCGAGCGCACTGGCGCTGGCATGATGGAATGTAAAAAAGCACTGGTTGAAGCGAACGCTGACATCGAAGTTGCAATCGAAAACATGCGTAAGAGCGGCGCGGCAAAAGCAGCGAAGAAAGCTGGCCGTGTTGCTGCTGAAGGTGTCATCCTAGTTAAAGAAAACGACGGCAAAGCTGCGATCGTTGAAATTAACTGTGAAACTGACTTTGTTGCTAAAGACGCGAATTTCGCTGCATTTGCTAACCAAGTGGCAGAAACAGCACTGGCTGAAGGCCTAGCAATCGACGCGCTGAAAGAAAAATTCGAACAGCAGCGTGCTGAGCTTGTTGCAAAAATCGGTGAAAACATGGATATCCGCCGTGTTTCATTCATCGAAGGCGAGAAAGTCGGTTCTTACCGTCACGGCGATCGCATCGGTGTGGTTGTTGCTGCGAAAGCTGACGAAGAAACCATCAAACACGTTGCTATGCACATTGCCGCGTCTAAGCCTGACTACGTGAATCCTGAAGATGTGCCTGCTGACGTTGTTGAAAAAGAGAAGAAAATTCAAGTTGATATCGCAATGGAATCAGGTAAGCCAGCTGATATCGCAGAGAAAATGGTTGTTGGCCGTATGAAGAAATTCACCGGTGAAATTTCTCTGACAGGTCAAGCATTCGTGATGGATCCAGCACAAACTGTGGGTCAAATGCTGAAAGAAAAAGGTGCCGAAGTGACTAACTTCATCCGTTTTGAAGTGGGCGAAGGCATCGAGAAAGAAGAAGTAGACTTTGCTGCAGAAGTTGCTGCTGTACAACAAAGCTAATTCTTGCTGACTCAGACCGCGGTGCTCGCCGCGGTCTTCCATAACCTTCTTCCCTAATTAGTGCCTAATAGAAAGGTAGTGAAATGACTACAAATCCTAAGCCTGCATATCAACGAATTTTACTTAAACTGAGCGGTGAAGCCCTGCAGGGCAAAGATGGATTCGGTATCGATCCCACCGTGCTTGATCGTATGGCGCAAGAAATAAAAGAACTGGTCGAGCTGGGTGTTCAGGTAGGATTGGTCATCGGTGGCGGGAATTTATTCCGTGGTGCGGGTCTTGCTGAGGCGGGAATGAACCGTGTTGTGGGCGATCACATGGGTATGTTAGCTACCGTGATGAACGGTTTGGCGATGCGTGACGCACTTCATCGTGCCTATGTGAACGCACGAGTGATGTCAGCGATTCCTCTAAACGGTGTATGTGACAGCTATAACTGGCTGAAGCCATCAGCCAACTTCGTAATGGTCGGGTGGTGATTTTCTCTGCTGGGACCGGTAACCCTTTCTTTACTACCGACTCGGCTGCCTGTTTACGCGGTATTGAAATTGAATCCGATGTGGTGATTAAAGCGACCAAAGTCGACGGTGTATACAGTGATGATCCAACCAAAAACCCAGATGCAACACTTTATGACTCGCTGACATATCAAGATGTGTTAGAAAAAGAGTTGAAAGTGATGGATTTGGCCGCATTTACACTTGCACGCGACCATAAACTGCCTCTTCGTGTATTTAACATGAATAAGCCAGGTGCGTTACGCCGTGTCGTGATGGGTGAAGCAGAAGGCACCTTGATCACTAACAGCTAAGCCAATATTGGTGGCATAATCTTACAAATTAATTCAATCGCAAGGATATTCCCGTGATTAATGACATAAAAGACGACGCCAAAGCGCGTATGGAAAAAAGTGTAGAAGCGCTTAAGCACACGTTAGGTAAACTGCGCACTGGGCGTGCACATCCAAGCTTACTAGAAGGCCTTACCGTTGAGTATTACGGCGCGCAAACGCCTTTAAACCAACTTGCGTCTATTGTTGCTGAAGATTCGCGTACCTTGGCGATTAGCGTGTATGACAAGCAAGTAACCCAAGCGGTTGAAAAGGCGATCATGACCTCTGACCTAGGCTTGAACCCAGCCTCAGCAGGTACCGTGATCCGTGTGCCTTTGCCACCACTGACCGAAGATCGCCGTAAAGACATGGTGAAAGTTGTTCGTTCTGAAGGTGAAAATGCGCGTGTTGCAGTACGTAATATCCGTCGTGATGCCAATAGTGATCTCAAAGCACTATTAAAAGACAAAGAAATTTCAGAAGACGACGAGCACCGTGCGCAAGATGACATTCAAAAGTTGACTGATGAAGCGGTTAAGAATGTTGATGCACTTCTTGATGCAAAAGAAAAAGAGTTGATGGAAGTCTAAATCTCATTAGACTTTACCGCCAATGCTAAAGCGCTGTGCGTGCAGTACAGCGCTTTTTATTTGCCAAGGAGAAACATGAGTTCCCAGTCTCTTGATGCGCAGCTCGAATCTGCCGCTTTACCGCAACACATCGCCATTATCATGGATGGCAATGGACGCTGGGCCAAGCTCGCGGAAAAGCCCGTGTGTTCGGGCATAAAGCGGGCGTCAAAGCGGTACGTAAGACCGTCAAGGCGGCGTCTGAGCTTGGTGTGAAAGCGCTAACTTTATTTGCGTTTAGTAGTGAAAACTGGCGTCGTCCAGAAGACGAAGTCAGCGTATTGATGGAGCTATTTATCAATGTGCTATCGCGTGAAGCTAAACGGCTCGACAGCATGGTGTGCAATTACGCATTATTGGTGACACCTCTCGATTCAGCCCTTCTTTGCAAACGAAAATTGCCGAAGCTCAAGCGTTAACGGCAAATAATGACCGTTTGGTTCTCAATATTGCGGCGAATTACGGTGGGCAATGGGATATTACCCAGGCAACACGTCGTGTCGCTGAACAGGTTGTCGCCGGTCACTTACAACCCAATGATATTGGGGAACAGGATATTGCGCGTCATTTAATGTTGGCAGATTTACCGGATGTCGATTTAATGATCCGCACCAGCGGCGAATGCCGCATCAGTAACTTTATTTTATGGCAAGCTGCCTATGCAGAGTTATGTTTTACCGAGCAATATTGGCCTGATTTCAACGAACAAAGTTTGTATGATGCCGTGGCTTGGTATGTCAATCGTGAACGACGTTTTGGCTGCACCGGCGAGCAAATTAAAGCCATGATAACAACGGATAAGTAACCACGAGGAATCAGTTTGCTCAAACAACGTGTTTTAACCGCGGCCTTGTTAGTCCCGTTAGTGGTCGCTGGAGTCTTTTACTTACCGTTTCCTGCATTTGTTGCAGCGATAGCGGCTGTCACTTTAATTGGACTTTGGGAATGGACGCAGTTTGTCTCGGCGTCTTCGCGTCTTTTTACCTTTATTATCCCCGCTGCAGCGCTGGCACTTTCGCTCTTTAGTATTCCTTTTAGTGCCATGGCGCTTGGGCATGTCACACTGCCACCTTTCGCACTGGCGGCAACCGGCGCGGCTTGGTGGCTATTCGCAACCGTGTTAGTGCTCTCATACCCTCGCTCAGGGGCGTATTGGACCCACAGCAAGTTACTACGCTTACTCTTTGGTCTCGTTACCCTGTTACCGTTTATGTGGAGTGTCTTGCTGTTGCGTGCAACAGACTACCAGTTCTCCTCTTTTTATGGCGCCAAGTTAGTGCTGCTGGTTTTTGTCCTCGTATGGTGCGCAGATAGTGGTGCCTATTTTGCTGGGAAAAAGTTCGGTAAACATAAAATGGCCCCTGCGGTCAGCCCGAATAAAACCCTCGAAGGATTATTGGGTGGGCTCACTGCGGCAGTGGCAGTGACCTGGTTAGGGACGCATCTGTTAAACATCCATTTCGCCAATGTTGGCGTGTTCTTGGCTGTCACTGTGGTGACCGCCTTGGCGTCCGTGTTGGGTGACTTAGCGGAGAGTATGTTTAAACGCGTCGCTGGGGTGAAAGACAGTGGTAATTTACTTCCAGGTCATGGGGGCATTCTTGATCGCATTGATAGCTTAACGGCAGCGTTCCCAGTGTTTACCGTGTTGTACTTCGCATTTGCGAATTAAGTGAAACGAGTCTTCGACATGCAAAGAATCACCGTATTAGGCGCCACAGGTTCTATTGGCTCCAGTACCTTAAAAGTGGTTGCAGCCAACCCTGAAAAGTTTGAAGTCACGGCATTGGCTGCACATACCAATGTCGAGAAAATGATTGCGTTATGTGTCGATTGGCAACCTGCTTACGCCGCGATGGCCAATCGCGCGTCAGCGCAACAGTTGCGTCATGCGTTGCGTGAAAGAGGGATCGGCACCGAAGTACTCGCTGGCGAGGACAGTTTATGTCACCTTGCGGCATTACCTGAAGTGGATATGGTGATGGCGGCAGTTGTTGGCGCGGCCGGGCTGTCTTCAACAATGGCGGCGGTTAAAGCGGGCAAAAGGGTGCTGCTTGCCAATAAAGAAGCCTTGGTAATGTCTGGACAGTTTTTTATTGATGCTGTTTATCAATACGGCGCTGAGCTGCTGCCCATCGACAGTGAACACAATGCGATCTTTCAATGCTTGCCGCAATCCGTGCAGCAACAGCCTGGACGCTGTGATTTGCAATCGGCCGGCGTCAATAAAATTTTGCTAACAGGCTCGGGTGGACCATTTCGCTATCGTGACCCACAAAGCTTAGCGACCGTCAGTGTTGAAGAGGCCATCGCACATCCTAATTGGTCGATGGGGCCAAAAATCTCGGTCGATTCAGCAACCATGATGAATAAAGGTTTGGAATACATTGAGGCGCGATGGTTATTCAACGCCCAGCCTCATCAACTGGACGTGGTGATCCACCCGCAGTCAGTGATCCACTCCATGGTACAGATGTGTGATGGCTCGGTGCTCGCGCAATTGGGTACGCCCGATATGTGTACGCCGATTGCTCATGCAATGGGATATCCTGAGCGCGTTCAAGCGTCGGTAGCGCCTCTTGATTTCACTCAAATTGGCGAATTTACTTTTATGGCACCGGATGCGTGTCGTTATCCTTGTCTTTCGCTCGCGATCGCAGCCTGTGAGCAGGGGCAAGCAGCAACCACCACGCTCAATGCCGCCAATGAGCAAGCTGTCGCCGCGTTTCTTGCCGGAAAGATCAGCTTTATGGATATTGCTCGCATCAATGAGCAGGTATTGACCCAATCATCGCTTCCCACGCCAACAAGCTTGGATTGCTTATTTGAGCTGGATAGAATAGCTCGCATGGCTGCCAATGAGCAGATTACTAAGGTGACAAAATGAGCGATTTTCTTTGGAACGCGGCGGCGTTTATTGTCGCGCTTGGCATACTGGTTGCAATTCACGAATACGGTCACTTTTGGGTCGCTCGTCGCTGTGGTGTAAAGGTTGAGCGTTTTTCAATTGGCTTTGGTCGCGCATTATGGCGCTGGTATGGCAAAGACAATACCGAATACGTGATTGCTGCGATCCCGCTCGGTGGCTACGTCAAAATGTTGGATGAGCGTATTGAGGCTGTTCCTGACGCAGACAAGCACCGCGCATTTAACAACCAACCCCTATGGCAACGTAGCGCCATTGTCGCCGCCGGCCCTATCGCTAACTTTATCTTTGCCGCCTTTGCGTATTGGCTGGTGATGATGATCGGTGTTCCTGCTGTCAAACCTGTGATCGGCGAAATATCCCCCAACTCGATTGCTGCTGAAGCCGGAATCGAATCAGGAATGGAACTAACCCAAGTTTCCGGCGTCGAAACCGCTGATTGGCAAGCGGTTAATTTTGCGTTGATCGGGCATATTGGTGATGAGAGCATGACCCTCACTGCGAAACAGAGTCCGGCGCAAACTTATCAACGCGATTACACCCTAGATCTCACGCAATGGCAGTTTGACCCAGAAAAACAATCGCCTTTGACGACGCTTGGCATCACGCCTTATCGACCCGCGATCACATTGTCGGTCGCACAAGTGGTTGAACAGAGCGCGGCAGCGCAAGCTGGACTCGAGCAAGGTGATAAGATCGTTGCCGTGGATGACACTGAGTTGGCATCATGGCAAGCGCTCGTTGCGGTGATCAAACGAAGTCCCAATCAAAGCTTGTCGCTGACAATCGTCCGCGATGGGGAAACGCAAAATTTGACACTCACCCCGGATGCGCGTGACGTTGAAGGTCAAATGACAGGGTATGCGGGGATTGCTCCCCAAATGGCAGCATGGCCGGAATCATACCGTTTCACGCAACAATATGGGCCGTTAGCGGCGATACCAGAAGCGGTCAATAAAACGGGCCAAGTGATCAGCATGACCGTCAATATGATAAAAAACTGATCACCGGTGATGTGGGTGTGAACAACTTAAGTGGTCCTATATCGATCGCGAAAGGTGCGGGCATGACAGCAGAGATCGGATTGATCTCATTTTTAGGGTTCATGGCACTGATCAGTGTGAACCTAGGCATTATCAATTTACTTCCTCTGCCCGTATTAGATGGCGGCCATTTGCTGTTCTTTGGGATTGAGGCTGTGACACGAAAACCGGTTTCCGAGCGTGTACAGGACTTTGGGTATCGTATCGGCGCTGCCGTGTTGATGATGGTGATGGCAGTGGCATTGTTTAACGACTTCGCCCGACTTTAAACGGTTAGTATTCAAGGATAAGTCAGATAGCACATGGCGATGAAAAAACTATTAATAGCGTCTCTTTTAGTAAGCAGCAGTATGGCGCATGCTGACACATTCGAGGTAAGCGATATCCGCTTTGAAGGCCTACAGCGCGTCAGCTTAGGGGCTGCATTGCTATCGATGCCGGTCCGAGTAGGTGACAACGTCGACGACGAAGATGTGGCGGATGTGATAAATGCACTGTTTGCCTCGGGTAATTTCGAGGATGTGCGCGTCTATCGCGATGATGAACCTTGCTGGTTAAAGTCGTGGAGCGTCCTACTATTGCGAGCATTTCGTTCTCAGGCAACAAAGCAATTAAAAAAGAGCAGCTACAAGAAAACCTCACGTCTTCCGGGCTGCGTGTCGGTGAGGCGCTTGATCGGACAAAGCTTAGTAATATTGAGAAAGGCTTAGAAGACTTTTACTACAGTGTGGGTAAATACAGTGCGTCGGTAAAAGCCGTTGTTACGCCTTTGCCGCGAAATCGCGCGGATTTGAAGTTTGTATTTACTGAGGGCGTCTCGGCCAAGATTGAGCAGATCAATTTCGTGGGGAACGACGTCTTCAGTGATGACGCATTACGCGATAGCTTCGATTTGCGTGCCGATGTACCGTGGTGGAATTTCTTAGCCAACGAAAAGTATCAAAAGCAGGTGCTTGCTGGCGATCTGGAAAAACTGCGTAATTTTTATCTCAATCGTGGGTATTTAAAGTTTCGCGTTGAATCGACCCAGGTGGCTATTTCGCCAGATAAAAAGGGTGTTTACATCACTCTGAATGTGAATGAAGGCAAGCCGTATGAGATTGCTGATGTCAACTTTCGTGGCGATCCGCAAAACGAAGACACTTACCGTTCATTGGTCAGCTTTACCCGTGGTGATACCTACAATGGCGATAAGGTGACTGCACTCGAAGAGGCCATTAAGCGCCATCTTGGTGAAACCGGCTTTGCCTACCCCAAAGTCAATACCATGCCGACTTTTGACGATGACAATCAACAAGTCTCACTGACCGTGAATGTCGAGCCGGGTAAGCGTATCTACGTGCGCAATATCCGCTTTTCCGGGAATACCACGTCTAAAGATGAAGTGTTACGCCGTGAAATGCGACAGCTGGAAGGAACCTGGCTAAACGCCAAAGCGGTCACTCGAGGGAAAGAGCGGTTGAGTCGTACCGGCTTTTTCCAGAATGTTGAAGTGGACACTCAGCGCGTACCAGGCACGGACGATCAAGTCGATGTTAACTATAAAGTCAAAGAAGCTAACTCAGGCAGCATCAACTTTGGTATCGGTTATGGCACCGAGTCAGGCGCCAGTTTACAGCTCGGTTTGCAGCAAGATAACTTTGCCGGTACCGGTAATCGCTTTGGCATCAACGCCATGGTCAATGATTACCGTAAAAACCTAACGCTTGAATACCGTGACCCTTACTTTACCCTCGACGGTGTCAGCCTTGGCGGTAAGGTCTTCTACAACGAGTTTGAGGCGCGTGACGCCAACATCGTTGAGTATACCAACGAGAGTTACGGTACCAACCTGACGTGGGGCTTTTGGACCGATGAGCTGAATTCGATCGACTTCTCGCTCGGTTACACCCACAACAAAATCGAAAATATTGGTGAGTACTACCAAATCAAGAAATTTCTTGACCGTCACGATGATAACCATACGAACAATGATGGACTCGAAGTCGATGATTTTGATATGTCCGTTTCATGGACGCGTAACAACCTTAACCGTGGTTACTTCCCGACTGCCGGTAATTATCAGCGAGCGTCTTACCGCATGACAGTACCGGCTCAGACGTTCAGTATTTTAAAATGCAGTACGATATTCGCCAATACGTGCCGTTGACGCAAGAACATGAATTCACCCTATTGATGCATGGCCGACTTGCGTATGGTAACGGTTATGGCCAAACCAATGGCCAAGACCATATGCTGCCGTTTTATGAAAACTATTACGCGGGGGGGTTCTCCTCGTTGCGCGGTTTCCGCTCAAACTCGGTTGGGCCGAAAGCAGTCTATGGCAAGGGTGGTTCACCTCAGCCAAATAGTGATGATGTTGAGAATAATGAAGGGGATTACGGCTCTTCAGATTCTGTAGGCGGTAATGCTATGGCACGCGCCAGTGCCGAGTTGATTGTGCCAACACCGTTTGCCTCAGAGGAAGCGCGCGGACAAATCCGTACCAGTGTGTTTATCGATGCCGCTTCAGTGTGGGATACCGAGTATGACGTATCCGCGCTGCTGCTTACAGTGGCCGGGATAATATTAAGGATTATTCAGATCCATCCAATATCAGTGCCGCTTACGGTGTGGCACTGCAGTGGATGTCACCGATGGCACCTTTGGTGTTTTCCATCGCAAAACCTATAACTAGCCAGCCTGGCGACGATGAAGAGTTCTTTACCTTCACGATCGGGCGCACATTCTGATGATCAGAAAGGAGACTATTGTGAAATCATTTTTGAAAGCAGCGGGACTGAGTGTCGCGGTATTGACCACGTCCATGTACGCATCAGCGGCTGATGCTGCACAGAAAGTGGGCTACGTATCAACCGGCGCTGTGATGTCGCAGCTAGCGCAAAAAAATAACCTCAATGAGAAATTGCGTGGTGAATTTAAAGATCGCGTCGCAGAGATTGAACGTTTGAAAGAAAAGCTCTCAAAAGGCGTAGAAAAACTTAAACGTAATGGTGAGCTGATGAGCGAAGACGAGCGCGTGAAGCTACAACGCGAGCTTCAGTCGATGGAGTCTGACTATAAACTCAAAGTAAAAGCCTTGCAGGAAGATCAGCGCAAGCGCGGCGGCCAAGAAGAGTCTAAGCTGGTGCAAAAGCTGAAAAAAGCCGTCGATAAAGTAGCAGAGCAAGAGGCTATGACATCGTGATTGATGCCAATGCCGTTTTGTATGCGAACCCAAGTGATGATTTGTCTGAAAAAGTGATTAACGCAGTTAACTAACCGTCGAGGAGCCCATGGTTTCAATTACTCTCGCTGAATTAGCGGAAAAACTGGATGCACAGCTCCACGGAGACGGCGCTGTAACGATAACCTCGCTTGCAGGGATGAATTCAGCGGGAGAAGGGCAAATTACCTTCTTATCGAGTCCGAAATATCGGAAGGATCTTGCACTGTGTCGTGCTAGCGCGGTGATGCTTAAAGAAGGCGATCTTGCTTATTGTCATGGCAATGCCTTGGTGGTGTCAGACCCCTATTTAGCCTACGCGAAGGTCGCACAAATTTTAGATACGACCCCTGCCTGCGCCACCGATATCGCGTCGTCAGCGGTCGTTGCAAGTGATGCCGTCCTAGGTGAAGGCGTCGCCATTGGCCCTAATGCGGTGATTGAATCTGGGGCGTTGATTGGTGACAACGTTCAAATTGGTGCAGGTTGCTTTATTGGTAAGGGCGCAAAACTCGGCGCGCGGACAAAACTGTGGGCCAATGTTAGCGTCTATCATCATGTCGTTATCGGTCAAGATTGTTTGGTTCAAGCAGGAACAGTGATCGGCGCAGATGGGTTTGGCTACGCCAATGACAAAGGCAACTGGATTAAAATCCCTCAGCTTGGCCGGGTTGTGATTGGTAACCGAGTCGAAATAGGTGCCTGTACCACTATCGACCGTGGGGCGTTGGATGATACCGAGATTGCTGATGGCGTGATTATCGACAATCAGTGCCAGATTGCGCATAATGTCTCGATTGGTGAGAACACGGCAATCGCGGGTGCAACGGTAATGGCAGGCAGCCTCAAAGTAGGCAAACACTGCATTATCGGTGGCGCCAGCGTGTTTAATGGCCATATGGAAATCACAGATAACGTGACCATCACAGGAATGGCGATGGTAATGCGGCCAATCACTGAGCCGGGCATGTATTCGTCCGGTATTCCGTTACAGCCCAACCGCGAGTGGCGGAAAACAGCCGCGCGTGTGCTCAAAATTGACGAGATGCACAAGCGACTTAAAGAGCTGGAACATCAGCTCGACAAACAAGATTAACGCCGAGAATAGCAGGCCCGCCTTAGTAACGCGGGCCGTTTTGCGTTAATGAAGTCAGTATTGGATTTGAACGGGAATACTACCTTGACTCGCGAAAAAAAAGTTCTATATATCAATGAAATCAAAGAGCTGTTACCACACCGCTATCCTTTTTTGTTGATTGATCGTGTTACCGATTTTGAAGAAGGGCAGTACCTTCACGCGATTAAAAATATTACGGTTAATGAGCCGCAGTTCACTGGGCATTTTCCGCAGTTGCCGGTGTTCCCAGGCGTACTGATCCTAGAGGCGATGGCACAAGCGACAGGCTTGCTCGCGTTTAAGACCTTCGGTAAGCCGAAAGACAACGAGCTATACTATTTTGCAAGCATTGATAATGCTAAATTCCGCCGCCCAGTCTCGCCAGGCGACCAACTGGTTCTCGAGGTAGAATTTATTAAAGAGCGCCGAGGTATTGCGGCCTTTACTGGCGTCGCAAAAGTCGATGGTGATGTTGTCTGCTCGGCTCAATTAAAGTGCGCAAGAAGAGAGATCTAATTGTGATCCACGAAACTGCCTATATCCATCCCGCTGCCGTTGTCGAAGACGGTGTAGTCTTGGGGGAAAACGTAAAAATTGGCGCCTTTTCTTATGTGGGGAAGGGGGTAGAGATCGGTGCAGGGACCGAAGTGATGACCCATGTGGTGATCAAAGGGCCTACGCGTATTGGTTGTGATAATAGAATCTATCAGTTCGCCTCCATTGGTGAAGCATGCCAAGATCTTAAATATGCTGGTGAGCCAACAACATTGGAAATTGGTGATCGCAATACCATTCGGGAAAGCGTGACCATGCACCGCGGCACGGTGCAAGATAAAGGCGAAACCAAAGTTGGCAGCGACAACCTGTTTATGATTAATGCTCACGTTGCCCATGATTGTGTGGTAGGGAATCATTGTATTTTTGCCAACAATGCGACCTTGGCAGGACACGTCCATGTCGATGACTACGCGATAGTGGGCGGGATGTCAGCTATTCACCAGTTCTGCGTCATTGGTAGTCATGCCATGCTCGGCGGCGGATCCATTGTGGTTCAAGACGTGCCACCGTATGTGATGGCTCAAGGCAATCACTGCGCACCGTTTGGGATCAATGTGGAGGGTCTCAAACGCCGTGGCTTCGACAAGTCCGCCATTCGGGCCATTCGTGCGGTGTATAAAAACATGTATCGCGCCGGTAAAACGTTAGAAGAAGTGAAAAAAGAGCTCGCGGCGCAAGCAGAAGACGAACCTGCATTGGCGTTGTTTGTTGACTTTTTTGCACGCTCAACGCGAGGCGTTATTCGTTAATGTTACCGAGTGAGCGTCCATTACGGGTTGGAATCGTCGCCGGAGAAATCTCCGGCGATGTTTTAGGTGAAGGCCTCATCAAGGCACTGCGCGCCCAGCACCCGAATATTGAATTTGTCGGCATTGGCGGCCCACGAATGATAGCGCAAGGCTGCCAGAGCCTGTTTGATATGGAAGAGCTGTCCGTGATGGGGCTGGTCGAGGTCTTGGGTCGACTGCCGCGTTTATTGAATGTGAAGGCCGCGCTGGTGAAGCACTTTACTGCTCATCCGCCTGATGTCTTTATTGGTATTGATGCGCCGGACTTTAACTTACGTCTTGAAGCATCATTAAAAAAAGCCGGAATAAAAACCGTCCATTACGTCAGCCCGTCAGTGTGGGCGTGGCGGCAAAAGCGGATCTTTAAAATTGCGGCCGCCACGGATCTTGTCTTAGCGTTTCTGCCCTTTGAAAAAGCGTTTTACGATAAGTTCGACGTGCCGTGTGCCTTTGTCGGTCACACCATGGCGGATAGCATTCCGATGCAAGTGAATAAAACGGCGGCACAGCAAACCCTGGGGCTTGATCCCAATAAACGTTGGTTAGCGGTCCTTCCGGGAAGTCGCGGCAGTGAGATGGCGATGTTAGCCCCGCCGTTCATACAAGCCTGCCAACAGCTTGCGGCACGTTATCCGGAACTTGGCTTTGTGGTTGCTTTGGTTAACTCGGCACGTCGCGAACAGTTTGAGCAAGCTTGGCAGGCCATTGCCCCAGAGCTTTCGTTTACCTTGGTTGACGATACGGCGCGCCAGGTTATTAGTGCGGCCGATTCTGTGTTGCTGGCGTCGGGAACCGTCGCGCTTGAATGCATGTTACTCAAGCGTCCTATGGTGGTGGGCTACCGCGTGAAACCACTGACAGCATGGCTGGCAAAGCGTTTGCTTAAGACCCAGTATGTCTCGTTACCGAATATTTTAGCAGACGCGCCACTGGTGCCTGAACTGCTGCAGGAAGACTGTCAGCCAGAGGCGTTAGCGAAGGCCGTTAGTGATCAGCTTGATAGCGATAATCAAGCACTGTTGTCCACCTTTACTGCGTTGCATCAAACTATTCGTCAAAATGCGGATGCCTCCGCCGCCAAGGCAGTATTAACACTATTGGGTCACCATGACTGAACAACCTTTTGTATACCCGGACGCCAACGTGATTGCTGGTGTTGATGAGGTCGGGCGAGGCCCGCTTGTCGGCGCGGTGGTGACAGCGGCGGTGATTTTAGATCCCAATCAGCCGATTGTTGGATTAACCGATTCAAAGAAACTGAGCGAGAAAAAGCGGCTTGCGCTGTATGATGAAATCAAAACCAAAGCTTTGGCTTGGTCGGTGGGGCGTGCTGAGCCTGATGAAATTGATGCACTCAATATATTACACGCCACGATGCTAGCGATGCAGCGTGCGGTGAATGGACTGTCGGTTACTCCGGATTATGCGCTGATTGACGGTAATCGCGTGCCTGACTTACCGATGCCGGCGCAAGCCGTTGTGAAAGGTGACTTACGCGTGGCGGAAATCAGTGCCGCCTCAATTTTAGCCAAGGTCGATCGCGATCATGAAATGGCGTTACTGGATGCCGCGTATCCAGGCTACGGATTTGCCCAACATAAAGGGTATCCGACCAAAGTTCATATGGCCGCTTTAGCCGAGCACGGTGCCTTACCGATGCATCGTAAGAGCTTTAAGCCGGTTAAACGCGCACTCGGTATCGACTAGTGCGCGCTATTTATCTCAGCCAATCATAGTGAAGTAGCGAGTTTTATGTCTGAGCCACGTTTCGTCCACTTACGCATTCATAGTGATTACTCCATGGTTGATGGAGTGTCCAAAGTGCCGCCATTGGTAAAAAAAGTGGCGGAAATGGGCATGCCTGGGATGGCACTCACCGATTTCAGTAATTTATGTGGGTTGGTTAAGTTCTATAACACTGCGAACAATGTGGGTGTTAAGCCTATTATCGGGGCAGATTTTAATGTTCAATCTGATGCGTTTGGCGATGAGTTATGTCAGCTAACCCTGCTTGCTTCTAATAAAGTTGGATACAAAAACCTGACATTACTGATCTCCAAAGCCTATTTGCGCGGCCATGTTCAGCATCGTCCTGTGATTGATCAACAATGGCTCGTTGACCATGCCGAAGGCCTAATTGTGCTATCTGGCGGCTGTCGTGGTGATTTAGGTCGTGCTTTACTGAAAGGCAACCAAGCGCTCGCCGAACAGTGCGCACACTTCTACCAGCGGTACTTTCCTAACGCTTACTATATGGAGTTGGTGCGGACCGGACGCCAAGATGAAGAGAGCTACCTCCATTTTGCAGTGGACTTTGCTGCCGAGCATGATTTACCTGTCGTGGCGACCAATGAAGTCTGTTTTCTCTCGCCCGATGAATTTGATGCTCACGAAATTCGCGTCGCGATTCATGATGGCTTTACGCTCGATGATCCGCGTCGTCCTAAACACTACAGTGCAGAGCAGTATTTACGCACTGAGCAAGAAATGTGTGAGCTGTTTGCGGATATTCCCGAAGCACTCACCAACAGTGTTGAAATTGCCAAACGCTGTAATGTGCCTGTTCGGCTAAACGAATACTTCTTACCGAACTTCCCGACCGAGGGAATGGACATTGATCAGTACCTGGTTAAACGCTCGCAAGAGGGGTTGGAAGAACGTCTCGCCTTTTTGTTTCCTGATGAAGCAGAAAGAGCACGTCGACGACCCGACTATGACGCACGCTTAGAGCGTGAGCTTGGTGTGATTAACCAAATGGGATTTCCCGGGTACTTTTTGATCGTCATGGAGTTTATCCAATGGTCAAAAGATAACGATATCCCCGTTGGTCCAGGGCGCGGTTCGGGCGCTGGCTCATTGGTTGCGTATGCCCTCAAAATCACCGACCTGGATCCGCTGCAATTTGATCTGCTTTTCGAGCGCTTTTTGAATCCCGAGCGTGTCTCGATGCCGGATTTCGATGTCGACTTCTGTATGGATAAACGCGATCTGGTGATCGACCATGTTGCCGAAATGTACGGACGCGATGCGGTATCTCAGATCATTACCTTTGGTACCATGGCGGCCAAGGCGGTTATTCGCGATGTAGGTCGGGTGTTGGGACACCCTTACGGCTTTGTTGATCGCATTTCTAAACTTGTGCCTCCTGATCCAGGGATGACTCTTGAGAAAGCCTTTGACGCAGAGCCCCAGCTGGTCGAAGTCTATAACAATGATGAAGAAGTCAAAGCGCTGATCGACATGGCGCGGAAGCTGGAAGGGGTCACACGTAACGCGGGTAAGCATGCGGGCGGGGTAGTGATTTCGCCCACGACGATTACCGATTTCTCGCCACTCTATTGTGATAGCGAGGGACACCACCCTGTTACCCAGTTCGATAAAAATGATGTTGAAACCGCAGGCTTGGTGAAGTTTGATTTCCTGGGCCTGCGAACCCTGACGATCATCGACTGGGCGTTGGGCATGATCAATCCTCGCTTGAAAGCCAAAGGGCTGGATCCGATTGATATTACCGCGATCCCGATGACCGATCAGGCATCCTTTGCGATGTTGCGTAAAGCCGAGACGACCGCGGTTTTCCAGCTGGAATCGCGTGGCATGAAAGAGCTGATCAAGCGTCTTCAGCCCGATAGTTTTGAGGACATGATCGCTTTGGTAGCGTTGTTCCGGCCGGGCCCGTTGCAATCAGGGATGGTCGATAACTTTATTGACCGTAAGCATGGCCGAGAGCAGGTTTCTTATCCCGATGAGAAGTGGCAACATCCGTCACTGCAAGAAACGCTTGAGCCGACTTATGGCATCATTCTCTATCAAGAGCAGGTGATGCAGATTGCGCAAACGCTAGCAGGGTATACTCTGGGCGGTGCAGACTTGCTGCGTCGTGCCATGGGTAAGAAAAAGCCCGAAGAAATGGCCAAGCAGCGTGCAATCTTTGAGAAAGGGGCGATCGCCAACGGCATTGATGGCGAGCTGGCGATGCGCATCTTCGACTTAGTAGAAAAGTTCGCCGGTTACGGCTTTAACAAATCGCATTCAGCGGCATATGCGCTAGTTTCTTATCAAACGCTGTGGCTAAAAGCGCACTATCCGCTGAGTTTATGGCGGCGGTGATGACTGCTGATATGGATAACACCGATAAAGTCGTGGGGCTGGTTGAAGAGTGTCGCCGCATGAAGCTGACGGTGTTACCGCCCGATGTGAATGCGGGTCTGCATCATTTTACCGTGAATGACCAAGGTGAGATTGTCTACGGTATTGGGGCGATTAAAGGGGTTGGCGAAGGCCCTATTGATACAATTGTCGCCGCTCGCGAGCAAGACGGTTATTTCCGAGACTTGTTTGATTTTTGTGCTCGAATTGATACTAAAAAAGTCAACAAACGTGTGATTGAACGGCTGATCCGCGCCGGTGCTATGGATAAACTGGGGCCACATCGTGCTGCGATGATGGCGTCTGTCGATGAAGCGATTCGCGCCGCGAGCCAACACCATCAAGCTGAAGCATATGGGCAAACCGATATGTTCGGGGTATTAACTGATGCCCCTGAAGAAGTTGAGCACGCCTACGCGCATGCGGCCCCTTGGCCAGATAAAGTATGGCTAGAGGGAGAGAGAGAAACGCTAGGGTTGTATTTAACCGGCCATCCCATTAATAGTTACCGCAAAGAGCTGAAAAATTATGTGACCTGGCGGCTGGAAGATGCGCACGCAACTAAACGCGATGTGATCTCGACCGTTTCAGGGTTGGTGATTGCTGCGCGAGTCATGACCACCAAACGCGGCTCTCGGCTGGGGATACTGACCCTGGATGATCGTTCGGGCCGGATGGAAGTGATGCTTTTTTCTGACGTGCTCGACAAATATCTTGATCTAGTGGAGAAAGATCGCATTCTGGTGGTCTCAGGACAGGTCAGCTTTGATGACTTCAACGGGGGGCTTAAAATGACCGCCCGTGAATTGATGGACATTAGCCAAGCGCGGGAAAAATACGCGCGTTGTTTGGGCATATCGATGTCATCTAAGCAAATAGAGGCCCCCTTTTTTGAACGATTTCATGATGCACTGGCGCCGTATCGTTCGGGTACGGTGCCGGTGAATATCTATTATCAGCGTGATGATGCGCGTGCTCGGTTGCGTTTAGGCGCGGAATGGCGTGTGACGCCAACCGATGAATTAATCAACACCTTGAAAGGCTTGCTCGGTAATGATCAAGTCGAATTAGAGTTTAACTAAGCCAGGCTGGTGACGTATCGCGTACACTGGCGGTGACCAATAGGATTCTCTTGGTATGAGTCTTAATTTTTTAGAGTTCGAAAAACCGATCGCAGAATTAGAAGCCAAAATTGAGGCCCTTCGTGCGGTGTCCAAGCGTGGCGGAGAAGACGCGGTTAACTTAGATAAAGAAATCGAGCAGCTGGAAACCAAAAGCGTTGAGCTTACTCGAAAGATTTTTGCTGATTTAGGTGCTTGGCAAGTCGCGCAGTTGGCGCGTCATCCACAACGCCCTTACACCTACGATTATCTGAACCGGATTTTTCACGAATTTGATGAGCTGGCCGGCGATCGTGCGTATGCCGACGACAAAGCATTAGTCGGTGGATTGGCGCGTCTTGAGGGACGTCCAGTGATGGTGATCGGTCACCAAAAAGGGCGTGATACTAACGAAAAGGTAAAACGTAACTTTGGAATGCCAAAACCAGAAGGGTACCGTAAAGCATTACGCCTGATGAAGATGGCGGAACGGTTTAATATTCCTGTGATCACCTTTATTGATACCGCCGGCGCGTATCCTGGTGTGGGCGCGGAAGAGCGCGGCCAGTCGGAAGCGATTGCTCGAAACCTTAAAGAAATGGCTGGGTTAACTGTCCCCATTATTTGTAATGTGGTCGGTGAAGGAGGCTCTGGAGGAGCGTTAGCGATAGGCGTAGGCGATTACGTCAACATGCTGCAATACTCAACCTATTCGGTGATTTCGCCTGAAGGGTGTGCGTCGATTCTTTGGCGTGATTCAGCAAAAGCCCCTCAAGCGGCGGATGCAATGGGGATCACAGCGCCACGGCTTAAAGAGCTGGGTTTAATTGATACTGTGATTAGCGAACCACTTGGGGGCGCCCATCGCGATTTAACCGCGATGGCAGAGCGTATTAAAGACACCTTGTTGGCCCAGCTGGCTGATTTGGAAGGCTTGGATACGGAAAGCCTGCGCGATCGTCGTTACCAGCGTTTATTGAACTACGGTTATTGCTAAGCCGTTATGGTATTTATAGGGATAAAAGGGCCTTCGGGCCCTTTTCTTTTGACCAGCGGCCAGCAACAATGGCGGATTATATCAACAGTGAATGCCTATGCTTTACCAACAACTTTGTGATTGTTTGGCACCGTTAACCTCGACGCCACGGCAGATCATTCTCGCATTAAGCGGTGGTCTGGACTCTCGGGTGCTGCTTGCACTGTTGGCTCAGTATCGTGATCAGCATCCTCAGCATTGTTATCGGGTGGTCCATGTCAATCATGGTTTGCAACTGCAGGCTGAACAATGGGCGAGACAATGCCAACACTGGGCTGCACAAGCGGGCTTTGACTGTCGAATTGAGCATGTTGAACTCGACAGTGCGCTCAGTCTTGAACACGCCGCGCGTGAAGCAAGGTATCAGGCCTTGCAACAACATCTAGAGCCGGAAGGTTTAGTGTTGACGGCGCAGCATGGTGACGATCAGGTTGAAACATTTTTCCTCGCGATAAAGCGTGGTAGTGGCCTCGACGGATTAGCAGGGATGCCCGAGGTGCGTCCATTAGGGCAGGGCTGGCTCGTGCGGCCCCTCTTAGCCCAATCACGTGCTGCCCTTGCAAGCTATGCCAGCAGCCATGGGCTGAGTTGGATTGATGACCCTAGCAATCAGCAAACTCGCTTTGATCGCAACTTCTTACGTCAGCACTGGTTACCGGAAGCCGATGCGCGCTGGCCTGGCTTTCGACAAGCCGTTCAACGCACACAGCGCCTATGTGCAGAGCAATCCTCGCTGCTGACGCGTTTTATCGCGCCGATAGTGGAAAATGCACTTAGTGATTCAGGCGCGTTACCGATCGCGGTACTCCCCCAAGCGGATCCTGCCATGGCGCATGCGCTGCTCCGTCATTGGCTAAAGCGATATAAGTTGGTGCTCACTTATGCGCAGTTACAGGTGCTTATCCGTGACGTGATCCACGCCAAACAAGATGCTAACCCGTGTTTGACGATCGCAGATGTCAGTATTCGTCGCTATCAGCAACAGCTTTATGTCGTCACACCTTGTGCCGACTTATCGCAGTGGCAAGGAGAGTTAACACTGGAGCAGCCCCTGACGTTACCCGATGGGCTTGGACAGTTGCACTTGTTGCCCTTTGAGGCGACAGCGCCAGGTTTAGCGCTCGGACCATTAACCTCAACGCTCAAGGTCCACTTTAATCCGAGTGGCTTAGCAATGCATCCTGTTGGGCGGCAAGGGCGGCGAAAATTAAAGAAGCTCTATCAAGAGGCGGCGATCCCAAGTTGGTTACGTCGTCGGCAACCTATTGTCTGTGACGATCAGGGCGTGGTAGCGGTGGCTGACCATTTTGTTCGTCTAGGGGCGAGTGGTCAGCAATGGCGACTCGTTTGGCAACGTTAGCGTTAGTCTTTGCAAACGGATGTTTACCTATTTTTACTCCGTTAAACCGAGGACAAAAGAAACATCGCGCATCATGGCGGCATAATAGCATGCCCGTCTAGTGATGATTAATTGAGCAGTTAAGCGCCCCGGGCTTGCTTAATTTTCCCGAATTACTTAACGTACTAGTCTAATGATACATGAGGTGAGTGGTAATGGCATCAAGTCGCGAGTTATTCGGTACTAGAATTGGCTTCGTTCTCGCTGCAGCAGGGGCTGCGGTTGGGCTCGGTAATATTTGGGGGTTTCCGACGCAAGCGGCCAGTAATGGCGGGGGCGCTTTTTTGCTCGTCTATCTTCTGATGATTCTGCTGGTCGCGTTTCCGATGCTGGTGGTCGAGATGGCGATAGGCCGTCATGGTCGAGCTAACCCGCTAGATAGTATGCGTGCATTAAGTGACAATCCACTAATGAAGCGCTTAGGCAGTGGTGTGGGTCTTATTGGCCTGGCGGTGCCTTGTATGGTGTTAGCGTTTTATAGCATCGTTGGTGGTTGGTTAGTGTCATTTTTGCTCGCCGCGGTCGCAGAGATCCTGCAATTTACCGATACAGCGGCTTGGTTAAAAGGCTTTTCGGCGTCGCGTAACCTGTTTGGTGCTATCCTTTTTTATGTTTTGACTATTTTTATCGTCCAAGCCGGGGTCAAGCAAGGGATCGAACGCTGGTCAACGCGTTTGATGCCTGCGCTATTTGTCTTATTTGCCGCCATGTTCATCTACATCATGACATTGCCAGGCGCGACAGAAGGACTAAAGCACTATCTCATCCCAGACTTTAGCAAGATCATGGACAAAGACTTGTTGCTAGCCGCTATGGGGCAAGGGTTCTTTTCGCTGACGATTGGTGGGTGCTCGATGTTGATTTATGGCTCTTACCTTAGCCAGAAAGAGAATTTGCCGAAGATGGCCTTGAGTGTGACCTTGGTGGATACTGCTGTGGCGGTGGTTGCGGGGTTAGTGGTATTGCCAGCGATGTTTGTGGCGATGCATCAGGCGTCGAAATCTATGCTCAGGATGGCAGCTTACTTAGCGCCGATACCTTAGTATTCACCGTGTTACCCTTGCTGTTTGAAAGCTTAGGTGCTGCTGGCCCTTATGTGTCTTTGGTCTTCTTTTTATTAATGACGATTGCCGCACTGACGTCTTCTATTTCTATGCTCGAGTGTCCGGTTGCACTGGCTAGCGAGCGGTTAGGATCAAATCGTAAATTGACAAGCTGGGTGCTTGGCGGCTTGATTGCGGCGTTGAGTGCGGTGATTGTTTTCCACTTTGGTACTTTGTTCGGGTTAGTGGCAAAAGTGGCGACGCAATACTTCCAGCCTTTTGCTGCTTTACTGTTTTGCTTATTTGGTGGCTGGATCTGGGCGCGTGACCGTAAGTTATCTGCCTTACGTGAGGGCTATGAAGAGATTGAACAGAGCCTTTTTTGGAAAATTTGGCCCGCCTATGTGAAGTTCGTGTGTCCTATTTTGGTGGCAACCGTGTTGTGGGTGTCACTGGGTTAAGCGAACACGCTCACAGGGTGAATTGAGATAAAAAGCGGACACCATGTCCGCTTTTCTCGTTTTAATCCTGATTACCGAAATTGCTTCGTTGCTTCCAGGTAGTCAAAGCCCGCGTCTTTAAGTCGAGCACAGAGAGCGACTTTATCTATCTCGTAATAGCGAACCAAATCGTCCAAGCCATCGAATTCATCACGCAGCTTCATGTTGATGATGCTCATCAGCATCACAGGATCCATGGTCGCGTAATTGTTTAAATCCATCTTAATCCTCGTGATCGCTAATCAATAAATTGGCGGCTGCAAATGCAGCTTGGTCGCGACGTGACTGAGGAATCGACGGATCTTGTGCAACGTCGTTTAGGGTGTTGATCGCGCAGTGGATCGCCGCAGGAATATAGCCTTGCTCACCACTGCCTATTTCGGCATAGCGTTGGCGAATAAGATCACAGCAGTCTGCAACTTTCATGATTGTCTCCTCAAGTGATGATAAGGAGCACTATACCAATCTGACCGGCAGGAGGAAAGTATTAACGTGCGCGCTTTTGGCGGTACATGCTCTGGTCAGCACGCTCGTAAAGAGAGAGGTTATTGTCGCCTTGTCGATACTCAGAAAATCCGACCGAGGCACTGATCTGATGGCTGGATAGCAGGTGGTCTTGGCCAACGAGTTGTTTAACGCGTGTTGTGACTCGCTTGACTGACGTTTGGCTGGCGGGCTGTAAGATGACGGCAAACTCATCGCCGCCCAGTCGATAGCAGCGATCACTTCCTCTTACCGCTTCCCTAACCAGCAATGAAAAGCGGCGTAACACTTTATCGCCGTCCAAATGACCATAGGTGTCATTGACTTGTTTAAAGTTGTCCATATCGAACATCACCATCACAAGGCCGATATTTTCTCGCTCGCATACAGCAACCGCATGCTGAAGATCCTGCTCAAAGCTCGTACGGTTGTGTAAGCCTGTTAAACCATCAAGTAACGCCATATTTTTCACACGCGTATACTCAACGGCATTATTAAGCGGGCCGGCTAATAACTTGTGATAGGTGTGTAACAAGCTAATTTCGTCTCGGTCGAGCTTATAAGGTGTCGAATATTGAAGGACACCAAGCGGCTGTTTATTGAACTTGATTGAAAACGTTTGACGAAAGGTATGTTGCTCACCACGGCGAATGATATTGGAGATGTCATCGTGCTCCCAAATAATCCGACCGATATCGATATGTTTTTCTAATTGGCGCGCATAGACCTCGAACAGGACCTTTATATCAAGGTGGCCTTGCAGTTTTTGCAGCAACAACAAGCGCTGATCGGCGCCCAACGGAATAATCCGCGGGGGGGAATCAGCCTTTGTATACTGCTTTATGTGCGAGGCATTCATTAAAGGATAACAACTCTACAATCGTGTGTGTTTGTAATGGTAAAGCAGAAATCATGCCAGCCTTTAATATTCATCCTAATCATGGTGAGGAGAGGCTAATAAGCATGTTGTTTTTTAGATAATTAATCGGTCAGTAGAGAAAGAATATCAGACTGATGATTGTGTGCATCGCGATAACCAATGTCAATCAACTGGCGAAGGTATGCCGGCTCAAATAACAAATAACTCGCTAGGGTCGCATCTTGACCGGCATTGATGCCTAATAATTTGAGTAAACACCGCAAGGCTATCGGCATATGTGGGTAAAAACGCTTGGCTAGGGGCTCAAAAGGCTCAGAAGGGCGCAGATGTAAGACATCAATATGGCGTAATCCCAACTGTTGCTGCTGTGATGGTGTCAGCGCACTAGCCACTTGATTAAGTCGTTGAAGGTGCTCCAAATCTGCAGACAGTGTATCGGCGAAAATGGCATTCATCAGGTGGCCGCCGAGCATTGCTAGCCCAGGAGCTGCATGATTTATTTGAGCAGATTGCCGGATCCCAGTGGTCAAATCTAAAATGAGGATACGCTCTGCATCCATTTTTACCGCTGGCCGCAAAGGTGCGATCTGGTGGATGGCACCGTCACCGTAAAACTCATGGCCAATTCTAGATGCTGGAAACATGAACGGAATAGCGGAAGAAGCGAGTAAGTGTTCTGTTGATATTTGACTGCGGCGGCCCACCGCACGGGCACGTACCCAAGGCGGAATCTCCGGATCTCCTTGGAAAAAGCTGACTGACTGGCCGGTTTGATAGTTAGAGGCGGTGACGGATAGCCCGTGTAAGTGCCCAGCTAAGAGCTGATAATTAAGTTTATTAAAGTTAATGGTTTGATTAAGCAGATAGCGTAAAGGTCGGTTATTTAGTAAGCCAAAGGGAATGGGAGGTTGATAGTGAGACTGAAAACGTTGCCCGGTTTGTGACAACAGATGGCCAATCAATGCGCTGGGGTGACTCGCAATGACACGAGACGTACTCAATCGGCGCCATAGCCACGACAGTTTTTTGACGCCTAGTCGAAAACATGACGCATGGCTCGCAAGGGAGACGGCATTAATCGCACCGGCTGATGTGCCACAATAAATAGTAAACGGGCTAGCATGCACGCGCGGATACCACTGCGCGATCGCCGATAACACACCAACTTGGTAAGCGGCTCGGGCCCCACCGCCAGTCAGCACCAAAGCTGTCTTAGGTTTGCTTTTGGCCATACATATCTCATCCTCGCGCTAACAGTTTGATTATAGACAGCCTGTGTGCGCCGATGCATGGTCATTGTCACACTCTTTCCAACATTCAATCTTTTAAACATTGCAGATGGTGACTGCGTTGAATAGAGGGCTTTGTAATCAGTGAGGTCGATTGGCAACAAATCAGCAAAAAAATACCCCGCTAAAACGGGGTATTGAATGCAACCATCACGCATTATTTAAGCGAGTTTTGATTGAATGAAAGTCAGTGCATCGTCAATCGCAAAAGGCACTTTCTCGCCATCACGACGGTGTTTGTACTCGAACACTCCGTTATCCATGCTGCGCTCTCCGATAACAATCGTGTGAGGAACACCGACAAGTTCCATGTCGGAGAACATGACGCCTGGGCGCTCTTTACGATCATCGAATAATACATCGATACCAGCGTGAGTCAGATCAGCATAGAGTGCTTCTGCTGCTTCGCGTACGCGCTCAGACTTATGCATATTCATCGGTACAATGGCAACTTTAAATGGCGCAAGGGCATCGGGCCAGATAATGCCATTTTGGTCATGGTTCTGTTCGATGGCGGCAGCAATCACACGCGTAATGCCGATACCGTAACAGCCCATTTCTAGCATCGCGTTCTTGCCATCCTGTCCAAGCACGCCGGCATTCATTTTTTGCGAGTAGTTATTACCAAGCTGGAAAATATGACCGACTTCAATACCGCGTTTAAACATCAGCGTTCCTTTGCCACACGGGCTAGGGTCGCCTTCGACAACGTTGCGTAGGTCCTCAACTTGGCCAAGCGCCGCATCGCGTCCCCAGTTGATCCCGAAGTAGTGCTTATCGTCGATATTGGCACCTGCGCCAAAATCGTTCATGACTGCCACACTGCGGTCAACGATGAAAGGAGACGGTAAGTTGACAGGCCCTAAAGAGCCAGGACCCGCTCCAACCAGTGCGCGGATTTCTTCTTCAGTCGCAAAGGTAAGTGGTGCAGCAACCTGTGGTAGGTTCTCTGCTTTCACTTCATTCAACTCGTGGTCACCACGGATGATTAGGGCGATAAGATCAGACTCTACCTCGTCAGAGGCTTTGACAAATAAAGTTTTTACCGTCTTTTCAATCGGAAGCTCAAACTGCGTAACCAACTCAGCGATGGTTTTCGCATCGGGAGTATCGACGAGCGTCATTTCTTGGGTCGGTGCATCAGCCTGCGTTTTAGGTGCCAAAGCCTCGGCTTTTTCAATATTTGCCGCGTAGTCGGACTCGGTTGAAAATGCAATCAGATCTTCACCACTGTCGGCCAGGACATGGAACTCGTGTGATGCTGACCCACCAATCGCACCGGTATCTGCTAACACAGCACGATAATCCAGCCCCATACGATCAAAAATGGCACAGTAGGCCGCACGCATCTTCTCGTAGCTTTGTTCCATGCCTGCTTTATCAATATCAAAACTGTACGCGTCTTTCATTGTGAATTCACGTGAGCGCATAACACCAAATCTTGGACGTACTTCATCACGGAACTTGGTTTGGATTTGATAAAGATTGAGCGGCAGTTGCTTGTATGAATTAATTTCATTGCGTGCCAAGTGCGTAATCACTTCTTCATGCGTAGGGCCTAAGACAAAATCACGCTGATGGCGGTCAGCAATACGAAGTAGCTCAGGACCAAACTTCTCCCAGCGCCCCGTCTCTAACCAAAGATCAGCAGGTTGGACAACGGGCATCATGGTCTCAACGGCACCGGCCCGATTCATTTCTTCGCGCACAATGCGTTCAACATGGTGAAGTACGCGGACACCCGAAGGCAACCAAGTATAAAGGCCAGAGGCAAGTTTTCGAATCATGCCCGCGCGCAGCATCAGCTGGTGGCTGACAATCTCTGCGTCGCTAGGGGTTTCTTTCAAGGTAGAAAGCAGATATTGACTGGTACGCATTTAAAGTTATCCGTTGAAATTGGCGTTCAATAAGTCCAAACATATTAACAGTGTGGGGGAGTTTCGACAAAAGCTTCTACCGCCACGACCAGGATTTGCGTAGGTTGTACATAAAACCGCACGTTAAAATCAAAAAGGTGTACGGCGTAACATTTATCATCCTTTTTACCCTGTTTATAAGCAGGACGAGGATCCTGGGCTAATACTTCGCTAATCACGCGTTGATGGTAGGCTTGATAAGGAGATTGAGATAAAGCCTGTAATGCGTTGTCAGAAAAACGGACGTCCATTGGGGTTGGTTTGGTTTGAGCAAATCCGCCTTGAGCGTTGGCTATGCTATCTGAATAGGGAATGTATGGTTTTATATCGATGATAGGTGTCTGGTCGACGAGATCGCATCCGCGCAGTGTTAAGGTGACCTGCCCGTTATCCTGTGACACATCAACTAACTCGACGGCTGACATGCCAATACCGTTAGGGCGAAACGTCGCTCGGCTAGCAAAGACGCCAATACGTTCATTCCCACCTAAACGAGGGGGACGCACTGTCGGTCGCCATCCTTTCTCTAAGTTTTGGTCAAAGAGAAAGAGCAACCATAGATGGGAATATTGTTCGATGCCTCGGACAGCCTCAATCTGATTCGCGTCATCGTGTAATTTAAGGTGGGCAAGCGCACTCGGTGCCAGCCCCGGTTGGCGAGGAACAGCAAACTTTTCTTTAAACGGTGATAGGAGCGTGCCGATCGGCGTGATAGAAAATGAGGAGCGCATAAACGAATAAACCCGACAACAAAGCCATTATATTAGCATGCGAAAGAGACGGGGAGTATGGATGCAAGTCAGTCTTGAGCGTGACATAATCTGGTGACTATTGATTAAGAGGAAAAATGCGTGAGGCTACCAGCAATTTTTATCGATCGTGATGGCGTGGTGAATGTTGACCACGGTTATGTGGCCAGTATCGATAACTTTGAATACATTGACGGTGTGTTTGAGGCGTGCCGCGCGTTAAAAGAAAAAGGGTATCTTTTAGTGTTAGTCACTAATCAAGCGGGCATTGCTCGGGGTTACTACAGCGAAGAAGATTTCTTACAATTGACAGAGTGGATGGATTGGAACTTTGCCGATAAAGGTGTCGATTTCGATGGCATCTACTATTGCCCGTATCATGCATTAGACGGCATCGGTGAATATCAACTTGATTGTGACTGCCGAAAACCTAAACCAGGCATGCTCTTAGAGGCAGCGGAAGAGCTTGATATTGATTTATCTCGCTCTGTGATGGTGGGTGATAAAGCAGATGACATGAAAGCCGCTCAAGCAGCAGGCATCGAAACGCGATTTCTGGTTCGTTCAGGGAAGCCTATTACCGAAGAAGGGATGGCGTTAGCGACTGAGGTCCTCGTATCGATTGCCGATGTGCCGGATGCATTGAAAGATACCCAAGCGTAAACGTATATTTAACGATGCGGCGAAAAGTTGTGCGATTAGATTTTTTGAACAAAAACACTTGCATCAAAAAAACAACTCTCTATAATTCGCTTCTCGTTGGCACGGCAAGCCGAGCTAACAACGGCAACAAAGACAAGTAAAACAAAATGCTTGACTCAATGCCAAAGTGGCGTATTATGCCACTCCCGCTCAACGATGAGCGGCGCTCTTTAACAATTTGACCTATGCAATCTGTGTGGGCACTCGTTGAGAATAGACAAAAAGATTTATTCGATGAACTGAGTGACCAATACGATATAACTTTTAGTTATTCGGCACAGTCAATTCGTTTGTCTCGCAAGAGACGAACAAAACAGTATTTATCGAGCCGTTTGTCTTTTCTTT
>AQOF01000011.1 GCA_000565345.1 Salinivibrio costicola subsp. costicola ATCC 33508 = LMG 11651
CAGATCATCTTCACCTTTTGATTTCTGCGAACCCCAAAATACAACCAAGCAAAATGGTGAACAGCTTAAAAACTTCCACATCAAGACTTGTTAGAAAGGAGTTTTCTGAGTACTTGGGTAAGTTTTACTGGAAGCCAGTTTTTTACAGCAGAAGTTATTGTCTGGTTAGTTGCGGAGGTGCGCCACTTGAGATTGTGAAGCAATACCTAGATCAGCAAGAAGGGTTTGATTAAAGCCACCACTTCGTGGTGGTGCGCCTCTCACCACCACCTAAATTAATTTCGCTTAGGCTCATTAGATTTAGATGGAGCACTTGGCGCTATTGGGTAGAAGAAAATGCCTAAGGGTAATGACAAACCCCTAATAAGGAGATGCTATGCAACACCAAGAAATGATTGAAAAATTACACGGCCGCTTACATGACTGGAATCAAGAAATTGATAAGCTTGAAGCCAAAGCGAACGTCGCATCAGCAAATGCAAAAGCCGAATATCGTGAGTCTATCGAGCACTTAAGAGCGCGAAAAGAGCAAGCAAAAACGCGCATTGATGAGCTTCAAAATGCCAGTGACGAGGCGTGGATGATATTAAACAAGGCGCCGAACAAGCATTAACATCACTTAAAGAAGCTTACGACTCGGCCAAACAGAAATTCTAGCTAACACACTAGGATTGAGACAATTCGCTCCAAAATCTTTGCCGCTCTCATCGGATCGGCTTTTTTTTGTCTTTATGTTAAGGTAAGACTTTAATATCACCAAGGAGAGGAAACATGCAGGCTCGCGCGCTTTTTATCGCTATATTGAGTGTTTTTGGCGCCATGTGCGCGATTCAATTCGGTGCCTCGTTTGCCAAGCAGCTGTTTCCTCTGGTGGGGCCTGTCGGGACAAGTGCTCTGCGAGTCGGTTTTCCGCCCTGATACTATGGCTGGTTTTTCGGCTTGGCGCCAATGGCCTCGTAGACGTCACTGGCGCGCTATTAGCGTTTATGGCAGTTGCTGGGTGGCATGATGCTGCTGCTTTATTTAGCGATTGAAACCATTCCTCTCGGGATTGCCGTTGCACTCGAATTTACGGGTCCTCTTCTGGTTGCATTGCTTTCAATACGGCG
Source organism: Salinivibrio costicola subsp. costicola ATCC 33508 = LMG 11651 (assembly GCA_000565345.1). Lineage (GTDB taxonomy): Bacteria > Pseudomonadota > Gammaproteobacteria > Enterobacterales > Vibrionaceae > Salinivibrio > Salinivibrio costicola. Next base: position 1,110 of record AQOF01000011.1, read on the forward strand.
CGCGCGGGACAGCCTTTGGATTGTGCTCGCCGTCGGCGGTGTGATCACATTGCTCCCGGATCTATCAGGCGTAAATGCCCTCGACCCACGAGGGGTTGCATACGCCCTAGCCGCCGGGGGCTGCTGGGCTGGCTATATTTTATTTGGTCAAAAAGCGGGCAATCTAGCGCCAGGCGGCGGCACTGTTGCACTGGGGATGACGGTTGCTGCGCTCTATCTTGTACCCGCGGGCTACGTTGCCACCGATGGCGCGCTGCTCCAGTGGCAACTGCTGCCATTGGGCATTGCGGTGGCACTCATTTCTAGCGCTATTCCCTACTCGTTAGAGATGATCGCGCTGCGAAATATGCCTAAGCAAACCTTCAGTGTGATGATGAGTTTAGAGCCCGCCGTTGCCGCAATGGCAGGGCTATTGGTTCTCGACGAGCAACTTGCACTGCGCCAATGGCTCGCCATCGGTATGGTAATCACTGCCTCGTTAGGCAGTACGTTATCGGCTAAAAGGCATTAACGAAAAGGCACTAACACCAACCATTGACTTCCTCTCCCACTAAATCAGCAAGCTGATTTTGAAGGAGATTCCTAGTCGTCACCAACTAAGTTCCTCTCTCAACACGCCTTCACTAGTCAAAGCTGCGTTAAGCAGCTTTTAACCCCGATCCAGTCGCTCCAGAGGCTAGCACCGTTTGTCCAACGGCTTTAATATTCTTGGCTGCATTCACATCTCGGTCATGGCGTGTGCCACACTTTGGACACGTCCATTTGCGCACGTTGAGCGGTAGCGATTCGTTTACGAATCCGCACCCCTCAGTACTACAGCGCTTCGACGATGGGAACCACCGATCTAGTTCAATAACATTTCGTCCAGCCCAGTCGCCTTTATAATGCAACTGACGCACGAACTCACCCCAGTGGGCATCAGCAATTGCTTTTGCCAAAGTTGGGAGTTTCATCATGTTTTTCACAGCTAGATTTTCGACGTAAACAACTTGATTTTCGTTGATAAGTTTACGGGTCGCTTTATGGGTCGCGTCCATCCGACAATCAGCGATCTTAGCGTGGATTCGAGCTACTTTTAATCGCATTTTATTGCGATTTTTAGAGCCCTTTTTCTTCCTTGATAGCATTCGCTGCAAGTACGCTAATTTCGCTTCATACTTCTTTAAATGGCGGGGGTTGCCAGATTTGAAACCATTGCTTGTGATGTAAAGATCGGTTAAGCCTAAATCAATTCCAACCTGCTTCGCACAGATTGGCATTGGTTTAATATCAACTTCACACAAGCAGCTAATAAAGTAGCGTCCAGCGGAATCTTTCGAGATGGTGATGGTTGATGGCTCACATGGCAAAGCCTGTGACCATCTGATATCTAGTGGGTCTTTTGATTTCGGAATATAAATATTTCCGTCACGATAACGGAAAGCTGTACCAACCAAACTGAACGACTGGCGGGCATTTTTCTTCTTGAAGGTCGGGTACTTCGCCCGACCATCCCAAAAGTTGGTGAAAGCAGTTTGCTGATGGCGCAAACCTTGCTGTAGTGCCACAGATGCGACTTCTTTTAGCCAGACAAACTCAGGGTCTTTTTTAAGATCGGTCAGTATTTTGCTGGCGGCAGAGTAATTGATACTCGTACCATTTTGGTAGTAAGCGTCAGTGCGGATTTTCAAAATTCGGTTATAAACAAAGCGCACACAACCGAAGGTCTTTGCTAGGAGTAAAGCCTGATCGTCTGTTGGATAAAACCTGAATTTGTACGCTTTCTTTTTCATTCTATTAACATCTCACGACTCGTGTAGAAAAATCAAGAGATTGACGCAACTCTATTGCGTGGCTTTCACCACCACCTAAATTTACTCGCTTCGGCTCGCAATATTTAGATGGAGTACTTCGCCCGATGGATAGAAAAGAGCGCCGATGGTCGGCGCTCTTTTTAGTCATCGAATCTTGTTCTCTGAACCGCTCACTTTACCAAGTGTTAGCTCGCTTCACTCAATGGCAGTGCATGCACCTTGACGCGCTGTTGCTCGATGTACTGGCTAATCGCATCAGCCTGCTCTTCAGTCAAATAGAGACCAAGCTTCGTACGGCGCCATAGCGCGTCTTCAACATGCTGCACAAACTCGTGTTGAATGAGATAATTTAGCTCAGCTTGATAAACACCATCTGCAAACTGACGTCCCATATCTGCCTCGCTGGTGCAGCCTTTCATCAACTGATGGGTGCAAGTACCGTATGTGTCCACAAATCGCTGCGCCGTCTCGTGACTTAACCACGGGTAACGTTGCTTGATTGACATGGCCAGATCATCGCGACCACAGCTAAAGTCACCACCAGGTAACGTTCCGTTTGCGGTCCAAGGCTGACCCATTTTATCGAAAAATGCTCAAGTTTATGCATGGCTGATTCGGCCAGTTTACGATACGTCGTGAGCTTACCGCCGAAGATAGATACGAGCGGCGCTTGACTGCCCTGCTGCTCTAACTCAATGGTATAGTCACGTGTCATTGCCTGCGGCGAATCCGATTCGTCATCACATAGAGGACGCACACCACTGTAGGTCCAAATAACATCCTCGCGTTTGATTTGGTGCGTAAAATGCTGATTGACCACATCAACCAGATAATCAACTTCAGCATCATCAATTTTAGCTTCACGCGGATCCGCTTTGTGTTCAACATCCGTGGTGCCAATCAGTGAAAACTTATCTAGGTAAGGGATCACAAATACAATACGACCATCATTATTTTGCAGAATATAGGCTTGTGGATCTTGATGGATACGTGGCACCACCATATGAGAGCCTTTGATCATTTTGATCCCACGTGGCGATTTTTCATGAAGACTATCGTCGTAGAATTGTTTGACCCAAGGCCCTGTTGCATTCACCAAGGCTTTCGACTTGCGCTCAAAACGCTCGCCGGTATGTGCATCTTCTAAGGTAACACGCCAGATATTGTTTTCACGCTCTGCCGTCACCACTTTACAATAGTTACGGACTTCACCGCCTTTCTCTTTGGTAAACTGAGCGTTAAGCAGTGTGAGACGCGCATCATCTACCCACGCATCAGAGTACTCAAAACCGATCTTCATCTCTTTTTTCATATAGCCGGTTTTACTGAGATCCACTTTGTGGCTACTTGGTAACGTCGAACGTTTACCTAAATTGTCATATAAAAAGAGGCCACAACGAATCATCCACGCGGGGCGCAGATAAGAGCGATGCGGCAAACGAAAGCGCATAGGAAAGGCAATATGCGGCGCTTTGTTGATTAGCACTTCACGCTCTGCTAGCGCTTCGGAAACCAAACGAAATTCATAATGCTCTAAATAGCGAAGCCCGCCATGAATCAACTTTGAGCTTGCTGACGATGTGGCCGATGCGAAATCTTTTGCATCGTACAATCCAACATTAAGCCCGCGACCTGCTGCATCTGCAGCGATGCCCGCACCATTGATACCGCCTCCCACGACGATAATATCGAGTAATGCTTCTTGATGAGTATTATGCGTAGTCATTATTAGCCGACCTTGTCCAGATATGAGCGAACGAACATTAATTGATGGGTATAACTGTATATCAACTTTCGTTTTCGGTCACTATTAATGTTCGAAAAATTATTATCGAGTGTGACAAGTGTAGAATAAGTGTTATAAAAATGCGTGAATTGTGAACCGTAAAGCCAAGATTAACGTAGCAAAAGCAGGTCGTTGTCACTCTGTTATTCAATAAAGCAGAATTCACCCGTCTGCGTTCAGGCATAAAAAAAGGCGCGAAAACGCGCCTTTTGAAGATAACTCGGTTTAGACGTAATTAAATGTCTTCTTCCTCATCATGAAGCTGTGCCCATGCCTGAGCACATTTTACCGCACGCTTCCAACCACGGTAACGACGGTTCCGCTTTTCTTCATCCTGATGAGGCTCAAAGCTACGATTGAGTTTCGCTTTGTCTTTTAACTCATCCAGGCTACCCCAGAAACCAACAGCCATCCCCGCAAGATAACCTGCGCCCAGCGCCGTGACTTCCGTCACTTCGGGACGGTGAACTTCCGTATTAAGCACATCGGCTTGGAATTGCATCAAGAAGTCATTGGCAACGGCACCACCATCCACGCGTAACGCCGCGAGCTTGATACCTGAATCAGCTTGCATTGCATCCAATACGTCACGAGTTTGATAAGCAATCCCTTCCAATGTTGCTCGAATAATATGGTTTGAATTCACACCGCGCGTTAAGCCTACAATAGTACCGCGGGCATATGCATCCCAGTAGGGGGCGCCTAATCCCGTGAAAGCCGGGACCACATAAACACCATTTGACGTATCGACTTTAGTGGCAAAATACTCAGAATCGTGCGCGTCTTCGAGCACTTTAAGCTCATCACGTAACCACTGGATAGAGGCTCCGCCACATAAAGACCGCGCCCTCAAGCGCATAAGAAGGTTCACCCTGTGGACCACAACCAATCGTCGTCAGCAGGCCATGAGAAGACGTAACTTTCTCTTGCCCGGTATTCATCAGCAAGAAGCACCCTGTGCCGTAGGTATTTTTCGCTTGTCCGGCTTCTACACACATTTGACCAAATAGCGCAGCCTGTTGGTCACCCGCGATCCCAGCAATTGGAATACGTGTCCCGCCTTTACCGCCGATATTCGTTTGCCCATATACCTCAGAAGAGCGACGCACTTCAGGTAACATTGAAGCGGGGATACCGAGCTCATCGAGCATTTTTTGATCCCAGCACATATCATTGATATTAAACAACATAGTTCGTGACGCATTGGTATAATCCGTCACATGCACACGCCCTTGGGTCATTTTCCAGACCAGCCAGGTATCCACGGTACCAAACAATAGCTTACCCGCTTCTGCGTCCTCTCGCGCGCCTTCGACGTTGTCCAAAATCCACTTCACTTTTGTACCTGAGAAATACGGATCAAGTACAAGCCCAGTGTTATCGCGAACATATGAAGTTAAACCACGCTCGCGCAAGTCATCACAAATGTCGGCGGTACGACGGCATTGCCACACAATCGCGTTGTACACAGGTTTTCCGGTTTCTTTATTCCAGACTACCGTGGTTTCACGCTGGTTTGTAATACCGATACCCGCAATCTCATCACTACGGATACCCGTTTTGCCCAACACCTCAACTAAGGTGGAGCTTTGTGTCGCGTAAATTTCCATTGGATCATGCTCGACCCAACCGGCTTGAGGATAAATCTGGGTAAATTCGCGCTGAGACACACCCACAATATTGGCGTCATGATCCATGACGACGGCGCGTGAGCTGGTAGTACCTTGGTCTAGAGCAACGATATATTTGTGCGCAGACATAATCGGGTTTCCTTCTATCTCTTATATTTTAGTCGTTATGGCGCACTAACGCGCCCATGCTACTTATGCGTTTACTTTTTGCGTCTCGGTTTCAGCCAGCTCCAGCTCCTCATCATCACACTGGTTAGGAATGGTGCAACCATGGCCCTCTTGAGGCAGGTATGGGGCAATCACTTTTGGATACAGCCAACCACCGAAACAGGCCCCTAAAATTGGTGCGACAATGGGCACAATAAAGTACGGAATATCGCGTGCGCCTGTCAGGGCATAATCCCATCCGGCAAAGAAGGCAAATAGTTTAGGACCGAAATCACGCGCAGGGTTCATTGCAAAACCGGTCAATGGACCTAACGAGCCACCGATAACCGCAATCAAAATACCGATGAGTAATGGATTCATTGGGCCACGTGCAGCGCCATTATTTTCATCGCCTAGCGCTAAGATGCCAAACATCAACACCGCTGTGATCACAAATTCAACCGCCATGGCACCCATGAAAGACAGAGCTTGATGCGGATACGTTGAGAAGATACCTGCGGTTGCTAAGGCCTCGGGGCTACTCCGAACAACATTATTGGCTAACTCCCACTCGACGAAAAGATTGCTATATAGACTGTAAACAAGTGCGGCGGACGCAAACGCACCAAGCATTTGCGAAATAATGTAGGGAACAACTTTACTTTTATCAAAGCCATGGAAGGCCGCGAGAGCGATGGTAACGGCAGGATTAATATGCGCGCCTGAGACACCTGCTGTGCAGTAAATGGCAATCGCCACACCAAAGCCCCAGACGATACTGATTTCCCACTGACCAAAATCGGCGCCAGTCAGTACCAGCGCTGCCACACAACCCACGCCAAAGAAAATGAGCAAGCCCGTGCCGATAAACTCGGACACGCACTCGCCTAATAGAGTCGACGATGCTTTTTTCATGATGATTATCCTTGTCACTGTTAGTAGGGGTACACGTTCAAAACCACACTACCATTTTGCATAATCACAGCATCTCGAAAACAAACTCACAACAAAAATGAGCGTTCGAGCATAATTTTATGACTTAATACTGACATTTTTGTTAACTACATCATTATTTGAGCATGTTCGCGCATAAAATGCGCACACACAGTGGGATGGCTAGAAAGCTAGGGATGGCAAGGCTTGGCGCTCCTCATACCCATGCAGTGATCGTTGAGGAGCGCGCTTTGTTGTTATCTTTTTGTTATCGAGAGGTTGGCATTGAGACCCCAAGTGTATCAAGATCGATCCCTTTCTCCTTTGCTAATGATTCGAGCACAGGAAGTAAGGGGCCAAGCTTTTCGCTCAACGTATCACGCACGGTATCCACCATCACTTGGGTTTGTCGCTCGATTTCTATATTAACGGAATCTCCTACAGTCTTTCGCTCGAACGTTGTCATTCGCCGCGTCTCTGGGATCAACCAAACGTCAAACCACCCTTCATCCTTGTTTACGTCGGCAATGGTCAAGCTTGCACCATTAATAGCGATATAACCTTTGGCAAATATATAGCGCATCCATGACGTTGCTAAGGAAAATCGCAATCGACAATTTTCCTCTTGAAACAGCACGTCATGCACTAAAGCACAGCAATCCACATGCCCCGATAACGGATGTCCGCCGATTTCTGCGCCATCTTTCGCTGCTCGCTCCGCATTCACGCTATCGCCAGTATTAAACGAACGTAACGTCGTTATCGCTAAGCTTTGTAGCATCACATCAAAACGCACAAGATTCGCTTCTAATCGCTCAGTGACCGTCAAACATACGCCATCAATGGCGACACTGGCACCAATTTCTAATCCATCACAAAAGCCATCTGGGAAGCGAATATCGAACGTTCGAATACCTTGGTGATCGCGACAAACGTCAATATTTGCCACCGCTTGAATAATTCCGGTAAACATGGGGACTCCCTCACTCATTGTGTTTTTAGGATACTGCTGCACGTTTGGTGGTGCAACGATGTGTTTCAGTAGTGAAAATCATTCTGATTGGCTCATTTAGGTCGGCATATTGGTGTTAAAAATAGGTGCATAGATGCCTGAAAGGTTAGTGGGTATGATTCGACCATAAACACACACTTTTTGGGGTTTATTTCTGATCAAAATCACGTTATTGATAGAGACCATTCACCTCCCCCGATTAAACCGGAGGCTATTTAATGACGACCATTGCCGTATTTAGCGCGAAATCTTATGACAAGGCCGCCTTTACTCATGTCAACGACGCATTTGCGTACACGTTTGAGTTTCATGATTTCCAACTCACTGACAAAACAGCCAAAATGGCGCAAGGTGCCGAGGTGGTTTGTGCGTTTGTAAACGATGATTTGTCTCGCCCCGTACTTGAAATTCTCGCAAAGGCAGGGACTTCTCTCGTAGCCTTGCGTTGCGCTGGCTACGACCGTGTCGATCTCGACGCAGCTAAATCACTGGGGATCACGGTTGTGCGCGTGCCCGCGTACTCGCCTGAATCGGTCGCCGAGCACACGGTTGGCATGATGATGTGTCTTAATCGTCGTTTCCATAAAGCGTATCAACGTACCCGCGACGCCAACTTTGAGCTCGAGGGTTTAGTCGGCTTCAACTTTCATGGCAAAACAGCGGGGATTATTGGTACAGGAAAAATTGGTATTGCGACCATGCGCATTCTCAACGGCCTAGGGATGCGTCTACTCTGCCACGATCCCTATCAAAACCCACAGGCCCTTGAACTGGGGGCGGAATATGTTTCAAAAGAAACGCTTTATGCGCAAAGTGATGTGGTTTCTTTACATTGCCCCATGTCTAAAGAGAACTACCATTTACTTAGTGCCAACGCATTCAATCAAATGAAAGACGGTGTGATGGTGATAAACACCAGTCGGGGCGAGCTTCTTGATTCTGTCGCGGCCATCGAAGCACTCAAACAAGGCCGAATTGGCTCATTAGGCTTAGATGTCTACGACAATGAGCGCGACCTCTTTTTCCAAGATAAATCGAATGATGTGATTGTGGATGACGTATTTCGTCGGCTTTCAGCCTGCCACAACGTATTGATTACCGGCCACCAGGCTTTCTTAACCAAAGAAGCACTGCACCACATTGCCGAGACCACATTGGCGAACATTCAGATCGTACTAAGTGGTCAGACTTGCCAAAACCAAATCGTCGAAGTGGAAGACAGAAGCGATTAACGCCGATTAAAAAAGGCCTGATCGCTCAGGCCTTTTGTTCTTCAATATCGATTTAGCGGCTGATTACATGGCTTCCATGAAAATTTTAGCAATTTCTTCATGGGTTGCTTGCTTCGGATTGGTAAACCCGCAAGCATCTTTGAGCGCATTTTCCGTCAACACATCAATATCGTCTTGTTTAACGCCCAATTCATTCAGACCTGCAGGAATACCTACATCCGTTGACAACGACTGAATCGCTTGGATTGCGGCTTTCGCACCTTCATCCTCAGTCATGTTTTCGGTATCAACGCCCATCGCAGTTGCCACATCGCGTAAACGACTTGCACAGACTTGCGCGTTATAGCGCTGAACATGAGGGAGCAATACCGCGTTACACACACCATGAGGGAGGTCATAAAACCCGCCGAGCTGATGTGCCATGGCATGCACATAGCCGAGCGACGCATTATTGAATGCCATACCGGCCATAAACTGCGCATAAGCCATTTGTTCACGTGCCTCAATATTCTGTCCGTCAGCCACGGCGGTACGAAGGTGCTCTTGAATCAAGGTCATTGCTTTGAGCGCGACGGCATCCGTGATCGGTGTCGCGGCGGTTGATACATACGCTTCAACGGCGTGAGTTAATGCGTCCATTCCGGTCGCCGCGGTTAGTGAAGCTGGCTTCGCGAGCATAAGCTCAGGATCATTCACCGAGATAATTGGCGTGGTATGCTTATCGACAATCGCCATCTTAATATGACGTTCTTCTTCAGTAATAATACAAAAACGCGTCATCTCAGATGCCGTGCCGGCTGTTGTATTGATCGCAATCAGTGGCAGTTGAGGTTTCGCCGATTGATCGACACCTTCATAATCACTGATATGGCCGCCGTTCGTGGCAACTAAAGCGATACCCTTCGCACAATCATGCGGCGATCCGCCACCCAAAGAGATCACGCAGTCACATTGATTCGCTTGCAAAAGCTCAAGGCCTTGCGCCACATTGCCGGTTGTTGGGTTAGGCTGAGTACCGTCATACACCACACTGTCAACCTGGCGACTATCCAGTAACGCCGCGATTTGTTTGACGACACCAATTTCGTTCAGCACCTTATCGGTGACAATGAGGGCTTTTTTAAATCCATGCGATTGAATAGCGTCTGCGGCTTCTGAAAGGCATCCGGCACCCATAAGGTTAACCGCTGGGATAAAGAAAGTGCTCGACATGATCCTTGACTCCTTTTGTAGGGATAACAGAGGTTTTAGCAGAAAGTGCTTTCCCCTTTTGATGCCATTTTGTAACACACCATTAGTTCGTCACATTTTGATCCAGCGCAATTTGCTAGGCAAGATAAACAAAATAAAAGACAAAACTGAGAGTTGTGTCTGCGACGGAGTCCATTGTGTTTAAAACATCAGCAGAAAATCATTTTTTTGACACTTTCTTGAAGAATAATGTCTAACATGCAATAGAGTAGAGTCATCGCTAACTTGTGATAGAGAGAACACAATGGGAACAAAATATAAACTGACTGCGGTTGCGGTTTTGACTGCCTCACTGGCATTAACAGGCTGTGAATCCATGTCGAATGCCCAAAAAGGTGCGGCCATTGGCGCGATCACCGGTGCGATTGCGGGTAAGTCCACCTCCAACCACAAAGATAAACGCGCATTTATCGGGGCAGCCATTGGCGCGATCGGTGGTGCCGCGGTGGGCAACTATATGGATAAGCAAGAGCAGGCTTTCCGTGAGGAATTGGCAGGTTCCGGCATTCAAGTAGTGCGAGAAGGGGATAACATTCGTTTGATCATGCCATCGAATATTACCTTTGGATTGGATCAAGATGCTATCGCCGCCGACTTCTATCCCACCCTCAATGCGGTTTCCAACGTCATGCGCAAATACGACAAAACCTTTTTAAGCATTGAGGGCCATACCGACAACACAGGGGCAGCCTCATACAACCAAGGCTTGTCTGAGCGACGTGCGATGAGCGTTAAACGCTATCTTGCCAGCCAGTCTATCGACAATGCGCGCCTTTATACCTCTGGATTTGGCGAAACACGTCCACTCGTTGCCAATAACAGTGCATCCAATCGCGCATTGAATCGTCGGGTTGAGATTCAAGTGGTGCCAAACACCCAATAGCGGCGGTGATTAGTCAAGAGTGACACAACACAGTGCGCTTATTGGCAGTAAGCGCACCATAAAGAGGTATTGACCACCAACACTAGAGGTTATCGAGGTGAGCAAGCAAATAGTCTGCACGCTCAAGCATGGCCTCGCGCTGGGCAGCGTCCATTTTATCCCAGTTTCTGTAAGGCATGGCCATTCTTGGATTTCGACTAAAGCGATCGCGATGACGCTGCATAAAATGCCAATAAAGTGCATTCAGTGGACACGCGTTATCCCCCACTTTCTCTTTCACTGAGTAATGACAATCGCCGCAATAATCACTCATGCGATTAATATAAGCGCCACTAGCCGCATAGGGTTTCGTGCCAACCAACCCGTTATCAGCAAATTGCGTCATCCCCCTAGTGTTAGGCATCTCAACCCATTCTATCGCATCAATATAAATTGATAAGTACCAGTCATCAACGGCATCTGGGTTAATACCTGCTAGCAAGCAAAAGTTCCCCGTTACCATGAGTCGTTGAATATGGTGTGCGTAGGCCGTTTGCAATGACTGGGTCACCGCTTGAGACAAACAGCGCATTTTGGTTTGCCCATCCCAGAAATAACGCGGGAGTGGTCGATTTGCCTCGAGGACATTTTTCTCTGCATAAGCAGGCATATTTGCCCAATATACGCCACGTATGTACTCCCGCCAGCCTAAAATTTGACGCACAAAGCCTTCGATCTGCGCCAGGTTGATGGCATCACTATGTCGGAAATACTCAATCGCGACGGTAATAACCTGCATGGGATGAAGTAACTTTGCATTCAGTGCAAACGACAAACGGCTGTGATAGAGGCTCCATTGGTGATCGCTACGACCCGTCATGGCATCTTGAAACTGACCAAACAGAGGCAAGCAATGACGGCAAAAGTGATCCAACAAGGCTTTCGCCTGTGAACGTGTCACAGGCCAGAGTAGGTCTGGTGCAGGTTCACCGATCGTCGCAACGTTATGCCGTTCGATACGAGCTAAAATATCGCGAACATCGTTACTGAATACTAAGGGAGACGGAATGGCAGCTAAATCGCTTTTTTTGAGCTTGTTACGATTATCTTGATCGTAATTCCAGCGTCCTCCTTCTGGCGCATCACCGTCCATCAGGACACCAAACTGGCGACGCATATCCCGATAAAAATACTCCATTTTACGATGTTTATTCGCCGTAAACTGAGTCGCTATATGCTCGTAAGGCAATAAAAAGTGCTCTGTATCAACACATTGGATTGCCACTTTATCGGGGAGATTGAGCGCGATGAGTTGCTGCGAAAGCCGATACTCGTCCGGCCGCTGATACGCAAAGGTGTTTACCTGATAATGTTCACACAAAGCACTTATTAGCGCGGGTAAATCTTGATAGCGTTGAGTGTCATCTAAAGTGAGGTAACAGACATGGTGACCCGCCTGCTCAAGTGCATGGGAAAAGGCCGCCATCGCCGCGAAGAATGCGCTTACCTTTTGGACATGATGCCTGACATAGGTGGCTTCTTGGTTAAGCTCCGCAACCAAATAAAGCACAGAGTCATCGGTCTGTTTAAACCATGAATGGCTCGCATTGAGCTGATCGCCCAGCACCAAGCGCAAAGTTCTATAGTGCGTGCTCTTCACTGGCACCTCGTTGTCATAATAAGTGTTGCAAGATAAATGTTGCAAAATCATACGCAGCAAACCACATTTTCGATGATTGCCTAGCTCAACCAGCTTGAATATCTGCCAAAACGCTCTACATTGGTCCAAACACTAGCCATTATGCCCTACTCTTATGCGCGCACTTCTTGTCAGATTTTGCCTGTTGATCACTCCAATGATAGTTGTCTATCCGACATTGGCAATGAATGAGCCCGCTAGCCAGTTTGTACAAGACCTTCGCTTCCACGGCTACATAGATAATTACGGTAACGTAAAACTGCGGTTTGCGCCGATTACAGCACTCCCTGCAGGTTCAAAACAAAAGGGTACCTGGATATTGAAGCCAGTGATATTGTACGGCTACCTCGCGGATTAGAGGTGGGCGGGTATTTTAACGCGGCCAATACCGCTTTGAAGCAGCTACCGAGGATGAAAGTCGGTGGCTATATTAACCTGACCAATACACAAATAACGCGTCTGCCCCCTAACCTCGTGGTGCGAGGCGATTTAAGCCTGGTCAATACGCCATTGACAGCGCTCCCTCAGCGTCTATTTGTTGAAGGCAATTTATACCTCACGAACTCACCGATAAACGCTATTCCTGACGATATCTATATCGGCGGCAATCTGTATATTCGCGGTACAAATATTCAAGAAATCAGTCCGGATCTTCGTATCGAAGGACAAGTCCTTCCCGCTCTTACCCAATGATCTGCCAACCATTATTGATCGAATCAGCATTAGAGTCGTACGTTATCCCGAGTCTAGTTTTTAAATTACAGTCTAAAACGGTCCGATATGATTACTTTACATCATTTAGAGCAATCGCGGTCTCAGCGTATTGTTTGGTTATTGGAGTCTTTGGCGGTTCCATATCAGTTGGTTCGCCACCAGCGTGACCCAAAAACCAAACTCGCACCGCGTGAGTTGAAACAAATACACAGCTTGGGGAAAGCGCCCGTGATCGAAGACGGGAACATTGTGATTGCGGAATCTGGCGCAATCATTGAATATTTGTTAGATACATACGGGGATGGCAGCTTAATACCTGAAACAAAAACAGAGAAGAGCCTCTATCGATACTGGATGCATTATGCCGAAGGCTCTCTGATGCCACCATTGGTGATGTCTCTGATATTCAGTAAAATTCCAGAATCTCCCATGCCATTTTTTATTCGGCCCCTAGCCCGGAAGCTGATGGATGGAGTGAAGCAGCAGTTCCTGACGCCGCAGTTACACGACCATTTCGCTATGATAGATAATCATTTAGCGCATCATCAATGGCTCTGTGGGGACCAAATCACAGCGGCCGATATTCAAATGAGTTTTCCATTATTGGCAGCGCGCCCACAGCTTCATACCGAACATCACGCCAACATTTTTCGCTATCTGGAGCAAGTTGAGCAGCAACCCGGCTACCAGAATGCGTTATGCGTGGTCGGCCCCCTAAAAACACTGTAACAAAGACAGTGTTAAGGCTTGTATTATGCAGGCAGAGTCGACTCTGCTTGCATGATCCAACGCTGATAGCCTGGCAAATCAGCTAACTGCTGATACCAGCGAGAGATATTAGGTGGCAAGGTTAAAGACGCCTCATTATGCAAGCTATGGATCAAACTTCCTATCGCAATATCAGCCAATGTTATGCGATCTGATGCGAGATATTTTTGCTCCGCCAGTACCTCATCGATTCGTTCCAGATGATAACGACACTGCTCTAGCGCCTTTTCTCGTGATGACATAGCTTGTGAAGACATAGCTTGTGAAGACATAGCTTGTGAAGACATAGCATGTGGGTGGTCAGAGGCTGAAGAGAATAACGCCCTTTTAATAACGGGTTGGAATGAGGAGAGACACCAGTCCATCCAGCGTTCATAACATGATCGTTGAAACGCACAATCCGGATACCACATTTTGTTACCATAACAAGCAACGAGGTAGCGCAATATGGTATGTGACTCCCACACGCTATTCGGGCCGTCTTCTAAAACGGGGGTTTGTTGCATCGGACAACGCTCAGCGATGGCTTGTGCGTCACGATGGCTATGACGAATATCGACTTCTTCTAGCGCAATACTTAAATCCAGCTCCTCAATCAACCACATCACTTTCTGAACATTTATTGACAGCGGATGTCCGTACACTTTCATTTTACTCTCCTTGTAACAGTCAGAAGCAGTTCCTTGCCTTGATTTTATTTGATTTAAGATGAATGTTTGAGGCTCGCATAATCCAACGAGCTTAGCAAGTCATCGTGTTTCTATGCTAAAAGCATGACAACTTAGCCATACAAACACCAGGAAAACCAACGATCATGCTGCTTTAATCGCTTAAACCCCTGTTTAATGCTGCTCGCGAGGTGTCACCTTTTATTGCTGTCACCAACGCGCATCATTTTTCTTTCATCTAGGTTTTACTTCATCAGCAATTAGGGTTAATCTATTGATTGTTAAGATTTATTAACAAAACACTCAACCAAGGAAGGCTTATGAAAATCAAGATACTCGCCAGTGCCATGGCGTTAACATTATGCAGTTCAGCGTTTGCCGCCCAAGTGCCAGAGAATGTCACCCTCGCTAATGAACAGACCCTCATTTGGGGCGTCGCCGGTGAAGTACCAACACTAGACCCAACCAAATCCAGCGATACCGCCAGCAATAAAATTATCTCTGATTTATTTGAAGGGTTAATGATTCGCAATCCAGAAGGCGAGGTTGTGCCCGGCCTGGCGAAAGAGTGGGAAATCAGTGACGATGGACTTAAATATACGTTTCATCTACGTGATGCGAAATGGTCAGACGGTGAGCCTATAACGGCCGACGACGTTATCTTTACCTTACGACGCGTCGTCGATCCTGTTACAGGTGCGCCTTACGCTTGGTATTTAGGGACCGCCAATATTCAGAACGCAAAAGCGATCACTGACGGCGAAAAGCCAGCAGAGCAACTCGGAGTTAAAGCCATTGACGATCACACGGTTGAGTTTACCCTGGAACGTCGTACGCCTTACTTCCCCAATATGCTGACTCACTCATCAACGTATCCAGTACCACAACATGCGCTTGAAGCGTTTGGTGACAGCTGGACTCGCCCCAATAATATGGTGAACTCGGGTGCCTACAATCTCACTAACTGGGTCATTAATGAGCGCATTGATCTTGAGCGAAATCCGCTTTATTGGAACGACAAAGAAACAGTGATTAATAAGACTTCGTATGTTGCATCAAGTAATGTCAATGCTGAATATAACCGTTATCGTACCGGCGAGATCGATATCACCTCGAGCTTCCCTTTGGAAGCGTATGATCAAATCAAAAAAGAACGCCCTAATGAATTGATCACCATGCCGTCTTTGGCAACCTATTATTACTTATTTAATACCGAAAAGGCCCCTTTTGACGATGTCAGAGTGCGCAAAGCATTATCTTATGCCATTGATAGAAACATCATCACCGATATTATTCTCGGCCAAGGCCAAATTCCTGCGTATGGCGCTACCCCACCAGCGATTAACCACTTTGAGGCACCCAAGCTTGAATGGGCGGAAATGAGTCAGGATGCGCGCTATCAAAAAGCCAAATCTTTATTGGCGGAAGCCGGGTTTACGCAAGACAATCCACTGGAGTTTGAACTGGTTTACAACACTATGGAGTCACACAAAAAACTGGCACTGGCAGTAACCTCGATGTGGAAACGCCACCTCCCGGTTGATGTCAACTTAACCAACCAAGAGTGGAAAACCTTTTTACAAAAAGTGCTGCAAAACGATTTTGATGTCGCCCGATACGGTTGGATTGGTGACTATAACGAAGCATCGACGTTCTTGAGCTATTTCAGTAGTGACGGTATGAATAAAACCAGTTGGGGGAATAAAGATTATGATCACGCGCTGGATCAAGCTCTAACGGTCGTCGACCCGGAAAAACGCAACGATTACTATCAAGAAGCTGAGCGTATTTTTGCTCGCGACATGCCAGCCATTCCGCTGTACTTCTACACACGTAGTGTGATTAAAAGCCCTAAAGTAGGCGGTTATAACGTTGAGAACCCGAATAAATTGCGGTACACCCGTAATCTATACATAACGCAAAATTAATGGCAGAAAGTGCAAACGCCACGCTACCTAGCGTGGCGTTTGACAATACGTGACAAAAGCCAAAAAAAACGCCAGTCTTTCGACTAGCGCTTTCTCTAAATTTGGCTCCCCCAACTGGACTCGAACCAGTGACATACGGATTAACAGTCCGCCGTTCTACCAACTGAACTATGGGGGAATTGTCTTTTTCGACAACGAGCGAGATGATAGGCAATCCATTATCTCGGTGCAACCCTTTTTTCAATAAATCCCCACATACTCGGCTCGAATGGCTAAAAAGGCAACAAATCAGACGATTAAACTATCTTCTTTGCACTCACGTAGGTAAAAGTACAAATATACAACCCAGTAGCCCAGTAGCTGATTTCGAGGACCCAGAGACATTGGATAAAGACGCATCGCTCCCACTCTTTATTGCCGGCCCCATGCTACGGCGTACGACACAGCATGAAGTGACGTTATGGTCAGTGCTAACACAAAAGCCCGAAGATGGCACCGTGTCAGTTTATCAGCACAACCAGATATTAGCATCCATGCCATTGTCAGCCGGACATTGGTTTCGTCTTGGCGAGCGTGCGTGGGTCGTGCTTCATCATCTCCGGTCGGCTCATGGGTTTCCCGTCGATCTCCCGTTGTCATACGATATACAGATCAACCACAGGGGAATGGCGGACATCCAACCGGATATCTTGTATGACAACGAGCAAGCGCCCTCTTTTTGTATACCTTCAAAAGCCACCCATATCGCACATGGCTCATGCCGACATCCCCACCATCGCTGCGATGATGCCCTCGTCACTCTCGACCAACATTTGGCCACGACCCCCATACCACACTGGCCCAATATGTTGATTATGAGTGGGGATCAAATCTACGCAGATGACGTCGCCACGCCGATGCTGCAGCGTATTCGCCGGTTAATTGCCGTATTAGGTCTTAAAAATGAGTATTTCGAGGCCGCGCCCATTGTCGACTGCCGTGCCTTGGATACACATCCTGACAGCTATGTTCAACGTGGCAAACTCCTCCCTAGCCAGCGCGCGGAAAAGGGCGGCCGTTTAGAGAGACTGTTTGGTCAACCACAGCCTATTTTTACCTCCAAAACCGTCTCCAATCACTTGATAAGCTTTGCAGAACACGTCGCCATGTATTTGCTGGTTTGGGCTCCCGTTTCTTGGACGCTAACAGACGGACCTCATCTTCATCTCCCCAGTCAACTTACCGACAGTCAACGCGAACGCTATCAACAAGAAACACTCGCACTCAATGCCTTTCGTTCCGGTTTAACCGGTGTGCAGCGACTATTCGCACATCTATCAACCTATATGATCTTTGATGACCATGACATCACGGATGATTGGAATATCACCGTCGGTTGGGAGCAGGCCGCGTATCTCAATCCCTTTTCTCGTCGCATTATCGGCAATGGTCTGATGGCTTACTGGTTGTGCCAAGGTTGGGGCAATGCGCCCGATAACTTTGGCCAAGACTTTCTCACTACCGCTCGCCAAAGCGCCTATCAGCCCATTAGTGTTTGCGACCTGGACACACAAACAGAGACGCACCAGGCTATGGTGGAGCAATGTCTGCGCTTTGAGCACTGGCATTACACGGTACCAACCACGCCACATCTTGTTGTGTTAGATACACGCACTCGTCGCTGGCGCTCTGAGTCACGAATGAATAAACCGTCGGGCCTGATGGACTGGGAAGCACTGATGGATTTTCAACATGATCTGTTAAGGCATGATAGCGCGGTGATCGTCTCTGCCGCTCCTATGTTTGGCGTTAAATTTATCGAGGTATTACAGCGAATTGCGACCTGGCTAGGCGCGCCGACTGTCGTCGATGCCGAAAACTGGATGGCCCACCCAGGGAGTGCCAATACGCTACTCAGTATTTTTCGTCATCAACGTACGCCCACCAATTATGTGATTTTATCTGGGGATGTGCATTACTCGTTTGCTTATGATATTCGAATCCGATTTCGCACCCATAGTCCGCGTTTGTGGCAAATAACTGCCAGTGGTTTCAAAAACCGCTTCCCCGAGCCACTTCTGAGCTTTTGCGAGTGGTGCGATCGCGTTTTATTCAGCCACTGTCTCCACTGAATTGGCTCACTAAACGCAAGCGTATGCGCATTGATCGGCGCGACCTGATACGCCAGGCCCGAAGCGTCTCGTCAATGCCAGCGCCGTAGGATTGGTCACCTTGAATGAAGATGGCTCTCCACGCACCATTAGCCTTCTGAAGACCGATGGTCAACGCGTCTCTTTTCCCGAAAAGACAAAGACCTAGACAGCTCGCCTACTACATCACCGTGATTATCATCGATGAAATTTGGATAATCGCGGTAAGCAGGCCTAACCTTATAAAAGGCAGGCCGATAACAGGAGGCTGTATGCAAGGAGAAAACCACGCACTCGTTTTTGATTTCCCGGAGCATCGCGATCGTATCCACCACCTTAAGCAATATGACCCCGCGTTTCAGCTCGATGCGCAACGCTATCATCAACTCGATCACCATATTCGTGGTTTAGAGATGAACCAAATCCCCACCAGCGACGACATCTTTACTGCCATGAAACGACAGCGCGCGCACCTCAAAGACCGCTTGTACGAAAAACTACGCACACATTAATGGGAGGTGAGCAATGCGTTTGTCGCATTCATTGTGCTTGGTCGTTCTGTTTCTTGGGACAATAGGGGCTGCAGAGGCAAAAACCATCAACACGGAGGCGGTGAGCCTTCGTGTTGAAACACTGAAATCCGGCTTTTCTCATCCATGGGGGATCACTGAGCTTCCGGATGGCGATCTACTGATTACCGAGCGTGACGGCAAGCTTAAACGGCTGACACCCAATGGGCTGGTCGTCTCCATTTTAGGCACCCCAAAAAACGTGTTTCAAGAGGGGCAAGGGGGCCTATTAGATATCGCCTTGGCACCTGATTTTGCGACCAACCAGCGTTTATATCTTTCCTATGCCGCCATCGACGAGCGAGGACAAGCCGGTACTGAGGTTATAATGGCCACACTGTCTAAAGATGTACTCATTGACAGTCGTGTTATTTTTAAAGCCTCTCCCAAACGCAGTGGCGGGCGCCATTTTGGCAGTCGTTTATTGGTCACTTCTGAGCACCTATATATCACGCTCGGCGATCGTGGCCACCGCGATCGCGCGCAATTTGCCGACGATCATCTGGGCACGCTCGTGCGTCTTAATCTTGATGGTACAGTGCCGAAGAGTAATCCCTTCCTACAGGCGGATGACAAACGTGCGGAGGTGTTTAGCTTCGGGCACCGAAATATCCAAGGCATCGCCCTCGATAACACAGGCACACGTATTTGGGCACATGAGCACGGTCCCCAAGGTGGCGATGAACTCAACGTTATTCTCACCGGTGAAAACTATGGCTGGCCGACTATAACATATGGCGTTAACTATGGACTGGGCACACAAATCGGAGAGGGGACATCAAAACCAGGGATGCGCCAACCGGTTTATTATTGGGATCCGTCAATTGCACCGTCAGGCATGATCATGGTTGACAGTGATCGCTTCCCAATGTGGCAAGGCAACCTGCTGCTTGGCTCTTTAAAATTTGGGCTATTAGTCAGGCTAGTATTGGAAGATGGCAAAGTGATTCATGAGGAGCGGATGCTTGATGGCGAGTTTGGCCGCATTCGCGACGTAATACAGGCACGTGACGGCAGTTTACTCATCCTCACTGATAGAAGAAATGGCAGTGTATTGCGGGTCACACCATTACCTCAGTCGTAGACCGTTATCTCAGTGGTAGATAGGCGCTAGGAAAGACTGGACGTCAGCTCGCCATCATTGTGAGGCATCGATAGACGATATTGCTCACCATCGTAATCTATATTGGTGATTAACCACGCGCTTCGTGACTTAGAGCGTTCATCAAATTGAAACCCACAATGATAGCGACCGCCCATCAAACGGCAGTTCGTTATAACACCACTGATACCCATATCTTGACTTGCAGTGGTGTCGGTCAAACTCAACTTTAGTCGGTGTCTGAATATGAACACGCACCAAGATTCCCCCCCCAACTTCAGTACCGCTTGAGTGACAGCTAACAGCGATGACTTCTTGTTTTTTTCTATCGCATTGAGTTGCTCTTTTCTTGACATAATGACGATCGTTAGCTTCCGTTAATATGAATTTCAGTATTTTCATCAAGATCGGTTGCCCTGAGTATAGATCGCGCTCTTACCTCATGTTACTTTTTCGACACTTAAAGCACTTACCAAGCAAGGACACGCCATGATAACGACACCAAATCGGCTGCTGGTTAGCATCCTATTCGTTTGCGCCACCACAGCGCAAGCCAATGAAAACAAGGCTTGCGGCGATGTTTCCATTGCTGATATGAATTGGAATTCAGCCACTTTAATGGCACATGTCGATCAGTTTATCTTGGAACATGGTTACGGATGTAATGCGTCTTTGGTTCCAGGCGATACCATGCCTACTGGTGTCTCAATGACAGAAAAAGGCGAACCTGATATTGCGCCAGAGTTTTGGACCAACTCTCATAAAGCAATGTTAGATAAAGGCGTCAATGAGGGGCGGCTCCGCTATGCCGGTGACGCGTTCTCACAAGGCGGCAACGAAGGCTTTTGGGTCCCCAAATACATGGTTGATAAACACCCTGAGCTAGCAACGATTGAGGCATTAAAGCCCAGCGAGATCTTTTCCCGCATCCTGAAGATCCCGATAAAGCAGCATTCATGGGTTGCCCCGCGGGATGGACGTGTCAAATCTCCGCTGAACATATTTTTAACGCCCTTGAGCTCGACAAAGCCGGCTTTGAAATTGTCGATCCAGGCTCCGCCGCTGGATTGGCCGGCACCATCGCACGTGCTAACGAGCGACAAAACCCTTGGTTTGGCTATTATTGGGCGCCGACGCCTGTGATGGGAAAATATGAAATGGTTGAGGTCGACTTAGGCGCTGATGTCGATCTGGAACACTACAAACAATGCATCACCCAGGCAGATTGCCAATCACCTAAGGTCACTGCATTTCCGGTCTCTCCCGTACACTCTTTGACCACTGCATCCTTTGCCGAGCAAGCGCCAGCAGCATTTAACTATATCAATCGCCGTGAATACGATAACCAAGTGATGAGTGACATGCTGGCTTGGATGGATACCTACCAAGCGGACGGTGAAATAGCCGCTGACGAATTTCTACGCCGCTATCGCACTGAATGGCATCAGTGGGTCGACGAAAAAACGGCACAGCGCATTGAAGACGCCTTGCAATGAACAACTCCCACTAAACGCTGCGCGTTTTGAAGGAGTTTCAAAAAGAAAGCCTAAGCTGCCTCTTTAGGCTGGTTCCCAGCCTGAATACCTAACGCCCAGTTTAAATTAACTTGCGCACTGGCTACATCTCGGGGCTTCTCACAGCCACAATCGCATGAGTGCCAGCGATCAGCTAAGGTTTTTTTCTTCTTAGCTCCGCAGTCTGGGCAGGTTTGACTTGGCTTAACTTGCTTTGTTGGTACTTCAACGTATTCGCTACCAGCTTCTTCCGCTTTATAGGACAGCAAATTAAGAGTCATGGCTGGCGCGGTATTCAGGATTTCCCGATTCAAGCCAGCCTTTTGTTTTACGTTTTCTTCCCAT
>AQOF01000012.1 GCA_000565345.1 Salinivibrio costicola subsp. costicola ATCC 33508 = LMG 11651
TTGCGTGCGTTGATGGTCTTAAGGGCTTCCCTGAAGCGATTGAAAGTATCTATCCGAAGACGGAAGTACAGCACTGCATTATTCATCAAATTCGCCACTCAATGAAATACGTGGCCAGTAAGCACCAAAAAGCCTTCATGGCCGATTTGAAGTGCGTGTACAAGGCAGTCACATTATCCGCTGCAGAGAGCGCGCTGGATGACTTAGAAGCTAAGCGGGGTGACAAATACCCCATCGTTATTAAGTCCTGGCGCAATAAATGGTTCACACTCTCTACTTACTTCAAATATCCGGAATACGTGCGTACCGCCATTTATACGACGAACGCCGTTGAGGCCGTGCACCGCCAGTTCCGCAAACTGACCAAAACCAAAGGCGGTTTTGCCAATGAGAACAGCTTGCTCAAGCTACTCTACGCGGGTATGTTAAAGGCGTCTGAGCGTTGGTCGCACCCAGTGCAGAACTGGAGCCTGACGCTATCGCAGCTGACCATTCACTTCGAAGGCCGACTGGATGATCACATAGACCTATGAAAATTGGCTGACACAGAATATTGAACACCCTCATTTTAATCCTCAATTTTCTGCTTCACCCTCAGTTGATGATAAAACGGCTCAACAGTAAACCGGCCTACATCCACACCGATCACTTTCACTTGCTCACCAGGCTGCAGGATAATATCCCCTGCGTTAGCACTCAGTTGCAATTGCCATGTCACTCCAGAGTACTTGGCCGACGACAGTTGTTCGCGACTTAATGGTGAAGTCAGAGCGAAGGTCAGTCCAATAAAGTCACTATGACGATTGTCCGGACTACGTTCTTTATGCTGTAACCGTTTAAGCGGTCGCCACAGCGCTAAGGTAAGTAATCCTGCGCCGATGCCAGTACCACTAAACAATGCGGTCACGGTTTCGGGCAAGACCCCAATCATGGCCAGTAACCCAACTAAAACCGCAGCACACCCGGTTGCTAATAAGACAATCGTTGACAAACCGAGCAGCCAAACTTCAGCAGCTAACAACAGCAGACCAATGATAATAGTTAACTCTGCAAGATAGTGACTCACGTATTTACCCTAACTGCTTTTTGTTTTGTTAAGCGATTCAATGATGGTCATCGCTTCTGCAACCACGTTCGCAGCTCCCGTGCCCGAATCAGGCAACAAGACGACCGACGACTCTTTGGCAATTGCTTGTTTCGCGCGAATTGCTTTCTCTGCTAAATCAAGCTGAATCGCTTTTTGACCTTCTTCGGTGATAGCTCGTGTCCCGACAATTTCAAGCGCTTCGGCTTGAGCTTGAGCGACGGCTAGAATGGCTTGCGCTTCACCCTCCGCATTCAGAATTTGTTCCGCTTTTTCCGCTTCTGCCGCTAAAACCCGTGACTGCTTCTGACCCTCTGCCACGTTAATATCTGATTGACGAGCCCCTTCAGACTCAAGGATCACGGCACGTTTCTCACGTTCGGCCTTCATCTGACGCTCCATTGCTTCGAGCACCGACCGTGGAGGATCAATATCTTTTATCTCGTAACGAAGCACTTGTACACCCCAAGGCTGAGCCGCTTCGTTGATGGCCGAGACAATGGCAATGTTCAAGCTTTCACGTTCTTCAAACGTTTTATCCAGCTCCATTTTACCTACTTCACTACGCATGGTGGTTTGCGCAAGTTGCGTGACGGAATAGACATAATCATTCACGCCATAGCAGGCTTTAAAGGGATCAAGCACTTTGATATAGAGTACACCGTCCACACCCAACGAAATGTTGTCACGCGTAATCGCAGACTGACTAGGCACATCATAGGCTTGTTCTTTCAAAGTCCGTGTATACGCCACACGGTCGATAAAGGGAACAATGACGTTGAGCCCAGCTTCCATTGTTTTATAGTACTTACCAAACCTTTCAACCATCATAGGCAGTATTTTGTGGCACAAACGTAATGGCACTGCGCAGTACGACAATCACTAAGATCGCCAGTACTATCCATACGCCAATAAAACTCGATATTTCAAAAAAAACGTTATCCATTAAGGGATCCTATGACTGTCGCTAACACGACGCTGATAGAGGGTGACAATGACTCAGACATGACGACAACGCTTGCATGCCTGAAGTTTAAGCATACGCCAATGTCAGTATAGAAAGACAGATAACGATGGTAAATTTGACACTCGTCTCACTCAGATCGCTTTTTCCCCTCTTTTTATCTCGATTGAACGACATGACTCTCTGAGCGTGATCCCACTTTTGTAAAAGCCTGTCGCAACGATGGCCATATCATTGTAAAAAGGATTTTACCTTATCTTTTTTTGGGTGTACTCTTAGACCTGTTCAACCGTGTTGGTTGGCGGTGCTCATTACCGTTGACACCTTGACATAGAGTGTCAGAAAATGAGCAAACTAACGCGCAAACAACGCGTAGTCCTGTTGAAGCTGTTTTTAAGCTTTAATAATCGGAAATTTATGCAGCAATTGAATATAGATACATCGAAACACCCCACCGTTAGGCTGGAAAGTTAGTTGTCCTGAAGATATTCGCTACATTTGCCCATAGAGTCGATTAACGGCACTCGCGTCACTGCAACACCTAGTTAATATATTCAGGAGACACCATGTCCAAAGCTAATGGTTCCGTTAAGTGGTTTAACGAAGAGAAAGGTTTCGGTTTTATCCAGCAAGAGAACGGTCCAGACGTATTCGTTCACTTCCGTGCTATCGTTGGTGAAGGCTTCCGCACACTAGCAGAAGGCCAGCAGGTTGAGTTCGATATCGAGCAAGGTCAAAAAGGCCCACAGGCTGCGAACGTCGTTCGCCTGTAAGCCAAACCAAATTTAAGAAGAAAGGCGCTCATCAGAGCGCCTTTTTTTATACCTGTCATTTAAAGTTATTACACTAAGCTACATTGATATCGCATTCAGCCCCTATGCGGCGAGTAGACGCTCTTGTTGCTATCCACTAGGCTGTAAGTACATCATATTGTCAGGAGGACGTATGCTATCTCCGTGCTTGATTGTCGACGATCATGAGATGATCCGAGACACGATTGGATTAATGGCACAGGCACTCGGTATTAAATCAGTGATCACCGCAGCAGACGGCGCCGAGGCGATATCTCGCGCCTATCATGACGAGCCGAGCCTTATCATTACCGATTTACAAATGGATCCTATCGATGGTTTAGAAATGTTGCGTCTCATACGAAGTGGCCGCTATCATCTACGCCACGACACACCCCATCATTATTCTGACCGCAAACGCTTCTAAAGCCGTGATCAGCGAGTGTATCCGCTTTGATGTTGACGCGTTCATGATAAAACCTGTTAAAAAGCAAGACCTTGAAAATCGTGTCAAGCAACTGTCCAAACATACCAAGGCGAAAAAACCCCCACAGTTCTATTTCGAGATGTACCAGTCTGACCCGGCCAAATCGACAGAGTTCGAGCACAATGGTGCGGTTGTGTTTACGGAAGAAGAACAACAGCAAATCGAATGCATCACCGAACCTGTAGAAGAGACGCCGATAGCGCCTGATACACTAGGAGATGTAAAGGCATCACCACAACCCTGTAGTGAGCCCAAAGATCGTAAATTTATACGCTGGCAAGAGAAGTACACAGTCGGTCATCAAGAATTGGATAACAGCAATAAGCAATTGTTGGCTATTATCAACGATACCTACGAGGCCATTGCTTACCATCACGATGATGATGACAAAGCTGACTTCGATGCCTTAGCTCAACGTTTCCGTGACTACATCGCTTCGCACTTTCTGCTAGAAGAAGACATTCTTAAAGCACGCGCCTACCCCAAATACAAAGAGCATGCAGCCATCCATCAACGCCTAGCGCGACAGGCTCAATATGTACTGCTTCAGTGCCAGGCCGATCCCACGCTCTATCGCTCCGAGTTTTTTAAATTTCTACGCTATTGGTGGATTCATCACGTGGTTCACGAAGACACGAAATATCGCGACTTCCTGGTACAAGGTCTTTAATACTTGCGTCCCGACTCACAGCCTTGCTCAGCGCTGTGAGTCTGCCCTACATCCACAACTTACCATCCACTAGACAGCAAAAGCAGTCTGTTTAGCAAACCATCGTATCGATTGGGAACCTGCCCACACCTTTAGGCCAGTAAATGTTACGCCTCGAAACACTTACTTTAATAAAAAATTTAACAATATAAATATACATACAAATCATTAACTTAATTATTATTGACAGGCCGAACACAAAAATTCGGGTTGATAAACCAAATCAATCGCCTATTATATAAAGCGAATTCGTTAGAGCACAAAACAATTATGTGGCGATCAAAAACGACAGATACGGCAGTGCTGGATTCTGAAGTACTCGACCGTAAACAGACAAAATCTAACACGCAGTTCGTGTTTCGTAAGCCTGCCATCGGCGATGGTGGCAACATTTATCGACTAATCACGCAATGCCCGCCGCTAGACGTGAACTCCGCTTACTGTAATTTTTTACAGGCGACGCATTTTAAAGAAACGTGTGTTGTTGCAGAGCGAGAAGGCGATGTGCAGGGCTTCATCTCCGGTTATATCCGCCCTGAGCAGCCAGATACCTTTTTCGTCTGGCAAGTTGCGGTGTCGCCAAAAGCACGTGGTGAGGGGCTTGCCCTATCGATGATTGAGGCGCTACTGGCTCGCAAAGTCGCGCAAAACGTTCACTTCATCGAAACCACAATCACAGAAGACAACGCCGGTTCTTGGGCGCTGTTTAAAAAGGTAGACCGCCTCTATGGCTCTGGTGGTCAACGCTCGGTGTTCCTTGATGAACAAGAGCATTTCAACGGTGAGCACGACACCGAATACCTTTTCCGAATTCCACTCAAAAAATAACAGGATGAGTTATGGATATCTTTAAGTCGCAGGAATCAAATGTTCAATGTTATGCCAACAACTTTCCCGTTGTATTTGAGAGCGCAAAAGGCTGTTGGATGACTGACGTAGACGGTAAGCGCTACCTTGATTTTCTAGCCGGCGCTGGTTCACTGAACTATGGACACAATAATCCGACGCTGAAAAAAGCGCTGATCGAGTATATCGAGAAAGACGGCATTACACACGGCCTAGACATGTATACAGAGGCGAAAGCACGCTTTCTCGAAGTATTTAAAAATCACATCTTGGCCCCACGTGGTTTGGACTACAAGTTCCAATTCACAGGCCCTACTGGTACCAACGCTGTGGAAGCGGCAATGAAGCTAGCTCGCAAAGTGACTGGGCGTTCAAACATTGTTTCTTTTACTAATGGTTTCCACGGTTGTACTTATGGTGCACTCGCGGTGACAGGTAACCATCACCATCGTGGTGGCGGCGGTATTCCAGTCAATAATTCAGTCACGCGTATTCCGTATGACGGCTATGCAAACGTTGATGGTCTCACCTTGTTTGAGACGATGCTTAATGACGCTTCAAGCGGGTTAACCGGTGGTGATAAACCTGCCGCTGTATTACTTGAGGTCGTTCAAGGTGAAGGTGGCTTAAATGCCGCATCTAATGAATGGTTACAACGCTTACAAACTATCTGTAAAGCACACGATATCCTGGTGATTGTCGATGATATTCAAGCAGGTTGTGGGCGTACGGGGACTTTCTTTAGCTTTGAGCCTTCAGGCATCAACCCTGATATTGTGACCTTGTCCAAATCCATTGGTGGTTACGGCTTACCTATGGCAGTCGTTCTACTCAAACCTGAGCTAGATCAATGGGCACCGGGTGAGCATAACGGTACATTCCGTGGTAACAACCATGCCTTTGTGACCGCTGCCGAAGCCATACGAACTATTGGCTAGATGATCAGTTCCAAACCCATATTCAAGCGCGTGCGGATCAGCTCAACAAAGTCCTGCAAGATATGCTTGCTAAAAATAGCGACTTATTTGAGATCATCAAAGGACGAGGATTGATGCAGGGTATTGCCTGTAAGAACGGTGATATTGCCGACGACATTACCAGCTTGTGCTTTGATAATGGCATGATCATCGAAACAGCCGGCCCAGAAGACGAAGTGATTAAATTCTTCTCTCCGCTGACCGTCAGTGAAGCTGAAATGGAGAAAGGCTTACAAATTTTCGTTAAGTCCGTTGAGCAGTACAAGAAAGAGAAGCTCAAAAAAGCATCATAAAGACATAACGAATAGACAAATAATAAGGAACAATCATGATTGTCCGCACATTAGAAGAATGTCAAAACAGTGATCGCCGCGTGGTCGCAGAAAATTGGGAAAGCGTACGCATGTTGCTACGTGATGATAACATGGGATTTTCATTCCATATCACCACCATTTATGCGAACACAGACACGCATATCCATTATCAAAATCATCTAGAATCAGTCTATTGCATGTCTGGTGAGGGTGAGATTGAAACGACTGACGATGGCAAGGTTTATCCAATCAAGCCCGGCACGCTGTATATTCTAGATAAACATGACGAGCACCAGCTACGCGCAAATAAAGGTGTTGATATGGTCATGGCCTGTGTGTTCAACCCGCCCATCACAGGGAAAGAGACACACGATGAAAACGGTGTTTATCCATTAGTCGATTAACCGTCAAGGGGCAGCGGGATGCTGCCCCTGTAAACCCAATCGACCTTTTTGTTCATAAAGCCCACAAGGAGCTCACATGAATCATACCGTTGAAAAGATCGGCGGTACGTCGATGTCAGCCTATGACGCTGTCATGGATAACATCTTTTTGTACCCGTCAAACCCATATAACCGAATTTTTGTTGTTTCTGCTTACGCTGGCATCACGGATGCATTGCTGGAGTGTAAGCGTTCGGGTAAACCAGGCATTTATCGCTTACTCGCCGCGAACAACCCAAAATGGCGCGATGCGATGGATGAGCTAGAACAGCGTATGCTATTGATTAATAGCAACATGTTCCCTGACCCTGTTTTTCGTGAGCGTGCCGATAATTTTATTCGCCAGCGAATGGAAAAAGCGCATAGCTGTATCGAAGGCATACTCGAAACCTGTAACTATGGGCAGTTTTCTCTGGAAAGCTATTTGCCGCAAGTCCGTGAGTTCCTGTCGTCAATTGGTGAAGCACATAGTGCACACAACTCGACGCTGCTCCTCGAAAGTGTTGGCATCAACTCACGATTTGTCGACCTGTCTGGCTGGGACAATCCGGATGAAGGTAAAGGAGATCTCAATACAGTCATCGCCAATGCGATGGACGACATTGATTTCAGCAATGAGCTGCCCATCGTTACCGGCTACGTCTACTGTGATGAAGGTCTGATGAAGACCTACGACCGCGGCTACAGTGAAATGACCTTTAGCCGAATTGCAGTGCTGACCAAGGCAAGCAGCGCCGTGATTCATAAAGAATACCATTTGAGCAGTGCAGACCCCCGCATTGTCGGCCCTGAACGTGTACAGCCAATGGGCCTCAGCAACTACGATGTGGCTGACCAACTGGCAAACCTTGGTATGGAAGCGATTCATCCTAACGCGGCCTCTGGCATGCGCGCTGTAGGTATTGAACTGGTCGTTAAAAATACCTTTGAACCTGAGCATGCTGGTACGGTGATCTCTCACAAATACCGTCCAAAGGACAATGAGATCGAAATCATTGCTGGCCGTGACAAAGTGCTTGCGCTACACATTTTTGACCAATCAATGGTCGGACATTGTGATCAAGTCAGTTACGACGTGATGGAAATCATTCGTGAAGAGAACGTTCAGCTAATCAGTAAAGAGATGAACGCTAACTCCATTACTTACTACTTAGATGGTAAGACCGCGAGCCAAGATAAGGTCATCAATCGGGTTGAAAAGCTATATCCAAAAGCGAAGATTACCGGTGAAATGGTCGCACTGATTTCTGTTATCGGCAGCCGTATCGACTCAAACCAAACAATGAGTAAAGGGATGCTTGCGCTACTTGATGCGGAGATCAACCCTAAAGCGGCTCACTCTTCAATGCGCGATGTGGATGTGCAATACGTTGTCCTTGATAAGTATTACCATGCCGCTATCTGTGCATTACACGCTTGCTTTATTGAAAAGCCCGCACCAAAACCGACAGTGCGTGCTGCATAACCTAGCAGCAACACATTGTGAGTTTGAAAATGCCTCCAACCTGGGGGCATTTTTATGCGCATTTTTCGCGTAGTTGACCAAGCTTATCCTTATAAACCACCAGCCTAATGTTTAATCATCATTGATAATGCCTAGATAGAAGGTAAAATGCCGCACTTTATTTGGTTAAGTGTTCTTCGTTTATGATCGACCCTAATTTGCTTCCTGTTTACTTAACAGCCGTTGCCGCGCTGCTATTCGTCCCCGGGCCAGATATGTTATTGATTATTAGCGCGAGTCTTAGCTATGGTCGACGGGTCGGTGTTGCCGCGAGTTTAGGCAACGCTACCTCTGGACTGATTCTTACCGTATTAGCGGCCACTGGCGTTTCAGCCGTGATTGCAATGTCCCCGATTGCGTTAACGGTTCTCCAGTATGTTGGTGCAGCGTATCTACTCAAAATGAGTATTGATACGTGGAGAGCATCACCTGCTGAAAGCGAAGCGGTACAGTATCAACAAAAAATGGGGCGCTATCTCTATAAACGTGCCGTGATGACGAACCTGCTCAACCCTAAAGCGTTACTCTTTTTTGTTTTATTCTTGCCGCAGTTTATCTCACAGCAGATACAAGCATCATCGAGCACTCAGCTATTAACGCTCGGCCTTCTACTTAATGCACTCGGCCTTGCGTTTAATATCATACTGGTCGCGATCGTAGGTAAACTTGGCAAGCAGATGCTAACCAACACCCACATTCAAAGCTATCAACACAAAATTATGGCCATCGTCTTTGCATTATTGGCTATTTGGCTTTTTACTCAGCAGTTATCTGTATAGCGAGCTCCGCAGCGAAGCAGTAAGCCTGCAAAGATGAAAATCCAGCAATCAACAAAC
Organism: Salinivibrio costicola subsp. costicola ATCC 33508 = LMG 11651; assembly: GCA_000565345.1. Taxonomy (GTDB): domain Bacteria; phylum Pseudomonadota; class Gammaproteobacteria; order Enterobacterales; family Vibrionaceae; genus Salinivibrio; species Salinivibrio costicola. The sequence continues at coordinate 8,956 of AQOF01000012.1, forward strand.
GTGAACTTAGACATCAAACTTTGTCATAATGGTCGCTCAGCTATCAATAGGAGAACGTGTAATGGATGAAAACACCGCCACGCTACTTAACTTGCGTGTTATAGAAGTTAGCGATTATCAACCCTTAGCAGAGTTGATGGACCTCGTCTTTCCAGATGTCGGCGGTGCTTGGCCAAAAAGCACGATCATGCAACTGGTAACGGCCTTCCCTGATGGCCAGATATGCATTGAAGATAACGGTAAAATCGTCGCCGCTGCCCTCACACTCAAAGTCTCTTACAACCGTTTTTCTCTCCCTCATACTTATAGCGATATCATTACTGACGACGGCGTAGTGTTTCATGATGCCAAAGGTGATGCGCTTTACGGGTTAGATGTGTTCGTGCATCCGGACTACCGCGGGCACCGCTTGGGACGTCGTCTCTATGAGGCGCGCAAAGATCTTTGCCAAGCATTAAATCTAAAGGCAATTCTAGCGGGTGGGCGCATTCCTGGTTATCACAAACATACCGATGTGTCAGTGACTGACTACATTAACAAGGTAAGACGTAAAGAGATTCACGATCCTATCCTCTCGTTTCAGCTGTCTAATGACTTTGACGTCAAACGGCTAATGAATCGTTATTTGCCCGAAGATGATAAATCCGCAGGTTACGCAACATTATTGGAGTGGGATAACTTCTTTTATGAGGAAGACGCATCATCGGTGCACGATATTGATAAAACCATTGTGCGCCTCGGGGTTGTGCAATGCAGATGCGCCACGTGTTATCCGTTGACGACCTGCTCAACCAAGCCGAGTTTTTTGTTTCTTCTTTAGCCAATTATCAATCGGACTTTGCCCTATTCCCGGAGTTTTTCTGTGCACCGTTAATGGGGCTTGCACCAGATAAACGCTCGGTGGAGGCGATACGTTTTCTTAGTGAGTTTACCCAAGCCATTAAACAACGCTTTTCTCAGCTGGCGGTGACTTACAACATCAATATTATCGCAGGGAGTATGCCCGTCCTCGAAGATGGCAAGCTCTACAATGTGTCTTACCTGATGCATCGAGACGGCAGCATTGACGAACAGTACAAAATCCATATCACGCCACATGAGCAACGAGACTGGGTGATCGATGGCGGTGATACAGTAAAAGTTATCGAAACCGACGCAGGCCGCGTTGGCATTCTTACTTGTTATGATGCGGAATTCCCAGAGTTAGGGCGGATCCTTGCCGAGCAAGGGGTACAGATTTTATTTGTTCCTTTCTGGACAGATACCAAAAATGGTTATCTTCGAGTCCGTTTGTGCGCTCAAGCTCGCGCAATTGAAAACGAATGTTATGTTGCTATTGGTGGTAGTGTCGGCAACTTGCCCCGTGTCGATAACGTTGATATTCAATATGCCCAGTCGGCGGTCTTTTCACCGTCTGATGTGTATTTCCCTCACGATGCGACACTCGCAGAGGCGAACGCAAACACGGAGATGATGATCTTCGCGGATGTTGACCTTGATAAGCTCAAAATGCTGCATGAACGAGGCTCAGTCACCAACTTGAAGCACCGCAGACCTAAGCTCTATGCCAGTCATTTAAGCCAAGAATAAGCCAAAGCCCGGTGACTCAGGCAAGGGCCATTTAGACGCCAAGAGAGTGTGATTCGTGTCTATCGCACTGACTTTGTCCAAGGTCAGTGCATTTACTGGTGCAAAGGAACACTCTCTTGATAGAATTACCCCGTATCTGCGAAAGCGTTATTAAGAGAGATTCCCAATGGGACGAAGTTTTGAAGTTCGTAAAGCGTCAATGGCCAAAACCCAAGGCGCAAAAATTAAGGTTTACTCAAAATACGGTAAAGAGATTTACGTATGTGCTAAAAATGGTGGCTCAGATCCAGAGAGTAATCTATCACTGCGCCGCTTGATGGAAAAAGCCAAAAAGGATCAAGTGCTGGGCATGTCATTGACAAGGCACTTGATAAAGCTAATGGCTCTGGTGGTGAGAACTATGAAGTAGCTCGATACGAAGGATTCGGCCTGGTAGCTGTGCGGTGATTGTTGATTGTTTAACCGACAACAACAGCCGTACCTACATGGATGTTCGCCAATGCTTTGTCAAAAATGATGCGAAAATTGGTACACCGGGCGCGGTGTCTCATATGTTTGAACATCAAGCGGTGTTTCAATTTCAAGGTACAGATGAAGAAGGCACGCTGGAAGCCCTGGTCATGGCTGATGTGGATGTCTCCGACATCGAAGCAGACGAAGGGTGATTACGGTTTTCGCGCCTCATACAGAGTTTTTCAAAGTGAAAAATGCGCTGAGCGACTTTCTTGGCGACACGCCGATTGATCTTGAGGAGATCACCTTTGTCCCTCAAATCGATACTGAGGTCAGTGGCGATGATGTTGAACGTTTTGAAAAGTTCCTCGACATGCTTAATGATTGCGACGACGTACAAAACGTCTATCACAACGCTGAGCTAGTATAGTTCCGTGCTTGACACACTAGAGCGCCTCACCTCAGAGATGGCGCTCTATTTTTCATCAAGTTGGGTTAATAACATTTGTGAGAACAACGCCCAACTCTGACGAAACCGATCCTCGCCTTGCGATAAATAGCTTTGTAAGCCCGCCCCTAGAAAGAAAGCGTCCACTACCCGAATTGCCGTATCTATCTGATACTGCGGAATCTTCCCTTGATAAAAGTACTCAATTGCTCGGGTATATTCGGTTAAGCCGTGCTGAGAAAAACGTTGTATTGCCGCACGAAATTGCCCATCAAATAATGCTTGAGTCGTGAAGCTACACATCGCCTTCATCGCATAAGGCTCGCATTGCATGGTCAGGTATAAGGTATCGCCTGTCACCGCTAAATAACTTTCAAAGTCTTCGAAATTAGCCGGTTCAGCCACGGCTAAAAACATCGAAATGAGCTCATCCACAGCCGCATATTTTACTGCATCAAGATTATCAAAGTGATGATAGAGCGCGCCTTTGCTGATCCCCGCTTTTTTACCCAACTTTGTTGCTGTGAGTGCCGCAAGCCCTTCATTACCAACGATTTCCAATGTGGTTGAAAGAATATGTTGCCGCATCGCCCGCGACGCAATTTCATGCTTATTCATCGTTATTTGATCAAATTTGAAAGTCCAAGTGAAAAAATAAAACATACCGAATGTTCATTCAAATATTTACGCGCAAAATTTGACCGATAACCGAATGATTTATCGACAGCTATGCGTGCCAAAAAAAGGATAAGTGAAAGTCGATGTTGTAAAATAACAGCCGAGTACGCAAAGACAGGTGCGGTCTCTGTGTCTACAATAACAAGAGGAAAATCAACGAAAGTCGGATAGGAACGATGAAAAGATTATGGGCTTTATTACTGATTATGAGTGTCTCGGTATCCGTGAATGCCAAAACGACTTATGTGGTAGGCGTACAGAGCTTTTCTCAGTATTATCCCTTTTCAGCGTATTCTAATCGCAGTTATTCAGGGTTTAATCGCGAGTTACTCGATATGTTCGCCAACACGCATCACTATCGATTTGTGTACAAAGCTTTACCACTCACAAGCCTTCCTTCCCGTTTTGTCGATGGTGTCGTTGATCTTAAATATCCAGATAGTCCCGATTGGGATCGCGACATCAAAAAAAGCGTCAATGTCATTTATAGTGAGCCTGTGGTTGATTATATCGACGGCGTCATGGTTATCGACCAAAACTATGGCCAACCTATTGACCAATTACAGCGACTAGGAACCGTCGTAGGCTTTACCCCTGAACTTTATCAATCACGTATCCGTTCGGGCCAAACACGCTTAAATGAGAGCTACAAATATGATTCTTTGATGATGAAGCTTGTTAGCGGTCGTATTGATGACGGCTATGCCAATATCGCTGTTGCACAGTTTTATCTTGACCAAATGGGCTTTAAAAAAGGATCGGTACGCTTTGATGATACCTTGCCCCATGAAAAAGGGACTCGACGGCTTTCCACCATCCATCATCCAAAGCTCATCGACGAATTCAATCAGTTTCTATCCGATAAGCAAGAGGCGATATCTGCACTAAAAGCGCGCTATGGCATAGAGTAAGTGAGAATTACCAGAGCAACGCTGTCAACGCCTTCCTTTGAGTGAGCGAATCAGTTAATGCTTTAATTCAGTTTACGATATTGTATACTCGAGCCGCCCATTCAGGCAGGATAAGTGTGTTGTGCCAATATAGTGAAGAGTACTCTTGAATAATCAGCTTATCAGTTTGGATTTATTTTACGCGATAGAGCATCTGATGCCCGGTAAGCGCACGGCGGCATTGTTTCGTCGCTCGATCAAACATCTCCCTGTCACGACCTTGTCTCTCCCTCACTATGATTCTGCAGCTGGACTTCAGCTCGCGCTCTTTCGCCACTGTCGAAACTATGTCGCGTTTACGCAAGGCAAACCTATCTCACCCGATTTTGACTTTTCTGGTACCGCTGAACAGATCCTAGCAGCAGAGTCGGTAATGAAGGCATTTATTCGCGGCGCCTACTGGTGGGTTGAGTATCATATGGGGCTATATCGTGAAGACTGGAGTCAAGAGCAGACGCAACGTTGGTTAAGAGATTTACGGCTGTTGGTACAAGTTATTATTGGGATTGGTAATTGCACGAATGCTGCCTTCTTAATCACCCACCGCGGCCCGATTCAAGCGCTCACTTATGATACGCATTTAGAACCCTTCCTAAACAATTATTAGCGCGGTGATTGAGCGCGCTATTCATTGACCGTTTCGCTGTTTCGTCATGTTTTTTCGATAGCCTAAGTCCAGTACTCATGAAATAGGCTCTTGTATGAAGCGATTAAAACGCTATCAATATGAGCGATACGCTATACTCTGTCGTGCCTCTTACCCTACCTATTTTGATCACACCCAGTATGGATTCAGTCCCCATGGCCGGCGTGATATTTATGACCGATGGGGACGATGTATTATCCGGGTGCTGTGGCGGGAAAACGATGACGCGGTCGTGGTCTTTCGTGGTTCGCAAACCGCCTGGGATTGGTTGGTCAACTGTGCGTGCACACCTAAAACGATCACTATCGATGGTAAGAAGTGTCACGTCCATTGGGGGTTTCACTATCTTCTCACACAAAAAAGTTTGTCATGGCAACCGCACAAACGCCAATACCGACACATGACAGACAGCCAATTTGCGGATATTGCCCAAGCGGCCGATCACACCGTGCTTGAAGGAGAGACAGTACTCACTAAATTAATCTCTGCGTTAACCCCTTTTTTACACGCAGGTAAACATATTTCTTTTATCGGCCATTCTTCAGGGGGCGCCATGGCGATTGTCGCTGCAGCAAAGCTAAATCATCAATTTGGCGGGGCGATCAAGCGCATCGTGACGTTTGGACAGCCGGCTGCCGGAATGTGGCGTTTTAAGCAATTATACCCTTTCTCAACACCCTCTTTATTCCGAATCTTGCGCGTCCTCTATAGTTGGTTAACGCGCCCGATTGCCTACCATTACATGGATAAATATATCCGGCGCAAGGATTACTTTGACCAGCACTAGTCCTCACATCAGTCAGGCGGTCAGGGCGAGATCGCGAACGTTGACCAAAAAGGATCGGTTTGACGATCACCTCTGGCTGTGATCATATAGGCCGATTCTAAAATAGTTCGGGATAGATACCGTGGATATCGATACATTTAAAGACTACTTCAGTGCCGTTGATGATAACCGCCAGAGGGCGTTGTTTCCTAAATCATTGAACTTATCATCCGAGCCGCGATCAGATCATCAAAGCCTCAAAACAGGTCACAGATGATGAGCAAAGCCAAGTACAAAATCAGCAACTGGAAGCAATACAATCAGGCATTAGTTAACCGTGGTTCGATTACCTTTTGGGTTGATGA
>AQOF01000013.1 GCA_000565345.1 Salinivibrio costicola subsp. costicola ATCC 33508 = LMG 11651
GGTTCTCGGATGGGACTAAAAAAGAGATGTCGAACCTGACCGTCACGGTGGAAGACGGTAAACCGACGATTAAAGACTCCACCACCTATCCGGCAAAATACCGAACGCCACTGGTGAATGTGGGTGGCAGTGTGCGTGGCTACTTGACCGAATTTTCACGCCCCCTCCATATAAAAACCCTGCCACGTTGGCGTTGGGTGGATGCCACCCCGTTCGATGAAAACAACCCCAAGCACATGAAAATGCTGTATCGCGCTTACAGTAACCTTATCACCTTGCTCAAAAAGCGGGATTTTGAAGGGTTAAAAATGGCGTGGTCACTAGCCAGTCGCGAGCAGGCTAAAGCCGAAGCCTACATGGTTGGGCCGAATGAGTACTTTGAAGTAAAAGATATTCCTGGGAAGTTTGAGCGTGCTGATGATGTCCATGTGAAGCCAAGACAGGAATGGCATGAATATACAGTGAAAAGCTACATGGATGGACGTTTGATCAAGCTCGAGGATGAAATAGGTGAATCACCTCTCAGAATTTCTTCTAAAGAGAAGGACTTCCGTTATATAACTAATCCATTATTCGCTATCATTGATGGCCGTATGGTGATTGCACGCTAAGGAGCGCTATGCCAGGGGCAGCAGCGATTAGGCGATACCGCTGGCGGACATGGGTGTTTTCCGCCCACCGCAGTGACCAGCGCCAGCGCTGGGGTGGTGATTGATGGTAAACCTGCCGCCCGCATTGGCGATGCGCTTAACTGCGGTGGCGTACTGGTGTCAGGCTCCGGGGATGTCATTATTGGCTAAATCGAATCAGGGGCGGCAACGCCCCTGGTTTATCTCATACAGTGTTGATGTTTTTCTTCAGTTATCTTTCACTCAGCGGCTGATTTAGCACGGCTTGAATTGTTAATTGCACTTCCGGTGAGATCAAACCACAGACAAAGTCATTTAAGGCCTGGATGCGCTCAGCATTGGCTTTGGCATCATCGTCTAAATAGCCTTGCTCGCGCAGGGTATCGATAAAGATGGTAAAGACCTGTTTATCGAAAAACTCAGGCGCATTGATACCATGCAAACGGCTGAGTCGTTGCGCTAGCATTTGGCTGTGTTTCTCCAAATCGCGCTTATCAATGTGTGGCTGATGGGTGAACAAGGTCAAGGTAATGGCATAGCGCTGCAGGGTTTCGGCAATGGTACGGCCGAGTAATTGTAGCTCGCCGAGCTGGGCATTATTCATGGTGACTTTGTCGCCCTCACAGCACAACAAGGACTGCGCATGCATGGCATGTAAGAGTGCATCAAAGTAGCTGTCGAGTCCGGCATCATCAAAGCTCATAAAGAGTTCTGCTTTGAGCAAGGGATACAACTGCTGCACACAAGCCCGCAAGCCGGATTGACTGATGGTTTGGTGGGTTACCAGGATTTGTGCAATCAGTGATGGCAGTGCCACTAGGTGGATCACATTATTGCGATAGTAAGTCATTAAGATGGCTTGCTGGCGATCAAGCGAAATGACTTCACCCATGGTGTCTTTCTCGACCACCAGTTTATTTAACGACAACGCATGCTCGACCAATTCTACCGGCGAGGCTTGTGGGACACTGCTACTGGTGGAATAGGGGGCCTGAGTCAGTAGGCTTGATAGACCGCAAGCTGTGCTTCTAAGGCTTCTCGGCTCAGGGCTCGTTGGCGCGAGGCGAGCAGCGCGGTCGCACAGAGGTTCAGCGCATTGGTCGCGGCGGCATCGTTGATATGGGTCATGACCTTGGTCGCTAACTCACTCACCACTGGATTCATCCAAGCCGGCTTTTGAGGCTCCATTGGATCAATATAATCATGCCAATCTGGCACTTTCTCATTGAGGTGTTGATTGAGCGCAATCGGCTCACCGAAGTTGACATAGCCAAGGCCATAATTGCGCAACTTACGCACGATCCCGAGTACCTGACCAAAGCTCTCTTTTTCTTTACGCTGGCCCTGTAGCTCTTTGGCATAAGTGTTCACTTCCATCACATGCTCGTAGCCGATATAAACAGGCACTAAGGTGATAGGACGCTGTTGCCCGCGCAGCATGGCTTGCAAGGTCATCGATAACATCCCCGTTTTAGCCGACAGTAAGCGACCGGTGCGCGAGCGCCCGCCTTCAGCGAAATATTCGACCGAATAACCGCGGGCAAACAACTCGGCCAAGTATTCACGAAAAACGGTGGAATATAAGCGATTGCCTTTAAAACTGCGGCGAATAAAAAAGGCGCCACCGCGACGGAAGAGCGGCCCGGCAGGGAAGAAGTTGAGGTTGACACCCGCGGCAATATGCGGCGGCACTAAGCCTTCTTTATACAGTACGTACGAGAGCAGCAAGTAATCCATGTGCGAGCGATGGCAAGGCACGTAGACAATCTCGTGACCATCTTGTGCCAGCTGGCGAACCCGTTCGGCATTGTTAACATGAAGGCCTTGATACAGTTTATTCCAAAACCAGGTCAGAATGCGGTCGCTGTATCGAATCAAACGATACGAAAAGTTTGCCGCAATCTCTTCCATCATGTCGACGGCTTCTTTACGAACTTTTTCAACTGACACATCACGGCTTTGTGCTTCATCGTGGACGACTTTGTCGATGGCCTTTGACGCCAGTAGGCGTTTGAAGAGCAAAGCACGATTAGGTAAGCGTGGGCCTGAAGCCGCGAGTTTTTGCCGCGAAAAGTGGATCATTGCCACTCGCGCCAGTTTATGGGCGATCGCCTGATCGGTGCCGTGTTTATCCGCCATATAGCGCAAGGATACCGCTTGGCTTAACCGCACCATGCCATCACGGCCACGCGTAAGGATGGTCCAGAATTTTTCTGGCCCATTCATTGCGTGCAGCGTTGCTTGGTGGCGTTGTGTTTCGTTACCCGGATCGCGTTGCCACAACACGGAAGCGGGAACCAGCTGGATATCCAATTCACTATCTTGACGATGTAAGCGCAGCAGATCTTGAAAATGCGCTAAGGAGCGTTTGGGCAAGTCTTGATCCGCGGAAAAGACCTTACGACCGTGACTAATAAAGACATAGCGCGGCAGTGTGGTATCGCCAATAATGAGGGGCTTTAATGGATCTGGTAATCCTTGACGTAAACAAGTTCGCCGTAGCGTTAATAAATCCGAATGAGACTGAAACGGCAACACGTACACAATAGGACGTGCGAGAGACAGGTTTAGCTGCTCGACCGGTTCAGAGGGGATACATTGGGTTTTTACCCAGGCAGAAAGCGGCAAATTCAATAGCTTGTAATAAATCTTTTGCCAGAGCGCCATGATTGTCAGTGCCTCAAATTCAAAATGCGCGCCAAGGATAGCAGAAAATGGCTGCGAACTTACAACCAAAGGCAGAGAATTGACGCGAGATTGCGCGCGTTTGAATCGGCTACCGACAATGAGATCCGCTTCTCGTGTCTATAATTAGTCCTTTTCAAGCCGTATGTTACTGGATATACTCACAGTTAACTGTATAAAAAGACAGGTAAGAGCATGAAGCCGTTAACCGCGAGACAGCAACAAATCTTCGAGCTGATTAAAACCCATATTGAAGACACAGGGATGCCCCCAACACGTGCCGAAATCGCCCGTCAGCTGGGGTTTCGCTCCGCGAACGCTGCCGAAGAGCATTTGAAAGCGTTGGCGCGCAAAGGCGTACTCGAGATTATTCCCGGGGCATCACGCGGTATTCGCTTAATTAGCGAAGAAGAAGTGGTGACGCCTGATGACCAAGGCTTGCCTTTAATTGGCCGTGTCGCGGCGGGTGAGCCCATCTTGGCACAAGAGCATGTTGAGAGCCTCTATCAGGTCGATCCAGCCTTGTTTAAGCCAAGTGCCGACTTTTTACTGCGAGTTAGCGGTATGAGCATGAAAGATATTGGCATTCTCGACGGTGACTTACTGGCGGTGCACAAAACACAAGATGTACATAATGGCCAAGTGGTCGTCGCGCGAGTGGATGACGATGTCACCGTCAAACGGCTAGAGAAGAAAGGGTCGAATGTTGTTCTTCATGCTGAAAACGATGAATTTATGCCGATCTCGGTGGATTTAACTGCACAATCACTGACAATTGAAGGTGTTGCTGTTGGTGTGATTCGTAATACCGATTGGATGTGATTTCCCACGTTGGCGGACATTGATGTCCGCCAATGGAATGCAGTTAAAAAACATCTTTGTATTTCTCTACATTTAAACGATAATTATTATCATCCTTGATTGTCGTGTGTGGAGGTGTCCGTGCGTACGCAACAGCATTCTGTTCCCAGTAAGCTATTTAAGCCCATGTGGCTGCGCAGTCGTGAGAGCCTGACTGACAATGGCGTGATCTATGACCCCATGGCGGCCGCCGCATGCCAAGGGTGTGTCATGCAGCCCGAATGTGATTGGCACAATCTCGATCAAACCCAGCTTCTTTATGCCACGCTCACTAGCCAGTGTGATGCCATTGTTAAACAGTTTCTTGCTCAGCATCCCACGGCATGGATCATTAATGTTGGTGGTGGGTTAGATACCCGCTTTTATCGACTGGATAACGGCCGTTGTCGTTGGTTAGAAGTCGATGTTGACGAAACCTTGTTATGGCGAGAGCGTTTATTCCACACCAGTGAGCGTTTCCGGATGGTGCAAGGGTCGGTCAAACAGCTTGATTGGCTGGCGCAACTGGCGGTCCCTGCGGGTCATCCGACCATGTTAATTTGCGATCAAGCCTTACTTGAGTGCACCAACCAAGAAATTTCTGCATTTTGCCAGCATATTAGTCGCTATTTTCCGCAAGTTGAGGCCTGTTTAGTCTTAGCGGGGGATAAGTGCCATAGCCGGATCGGCCAGAAACTGGGGTGTGAATCTTATCAACATGGTTTTGCCGATCCGCGTATGGCGATCATTCAAGCCTTGCCCTGGGCCTGTCGGGTTGAAGAACACTCCCCACTTGATAAACCCTGCCCAAGGTGGCGTTTTTGGCAGCGCGCACTGGCGGCGATGCCGCGTTATCGTCTGCGTTTTACCCCGATGGTGTTGCATATTGAGATCTAGCGCGGCGCGGGTGCCACCTTTCGCTTTCCAGTCTGTGCTTAATCTCAAGTATCGCATGGCAGACTTTTAAGTTTTCGATATGGCATATCTTCGCGACCTTTGTGGTGCTGCTTGCCGACCACGCGTTGCGCTATTAAGTGGCGCTATTGGAGGGACTACTTAAGCCTTTTGCCGACAGTACCGTGGCTTTGTCGGCGACAAACGAGACCTTAATGTGTTTGCCATCACCGCCCCACACGCAATGGGTTAATCCCATGGTGTCATCACATTGGCTTGGCTTGCCAACGTGAGCAACTACCACGTCATAACTCATGCCGACCTCTAACTGATCGTAGTTTTGCTTAGTCATTTTCGAGCAACCGGCCAGAAAGACGACCAAGACACAGGCAAAAAAGACGCGCATAACAATACCTCACTCACTGATGTGATCAAAAAACAGGCCTCATGGCCTGTTTTGCTATTAACGTGGTGGTGTCTATTAGTAGTAAGAGTGATCGCCCCGGGCGTGCTCGGTCACATCGCGCACACCGTGTAGCTCACCACTAAATTCAGCCAATAGCTGCTTTTCAATCCCTTCTTTCAAGGTTACATCCACCATGGAGCAACCGTTACACCCGCCACCAAATTGGAGGATAGCCACCGAATCATCAGTGATTTCAATCAGGTTCACATGGCCGCCATGGCTGGCAAGTTGTGGGTTTACCTGGCTTTGAATCACATAATCGACGCGCTCCATCAAAGGTGCATCATCGGCGACTTTACGCATTTTTGCGTTCGGTGCTTTCAGCGTGAGCTGCGAGCCCATTTTATCGGTGACAAAGTCGATCTCTGCTTCGTCGAGAAAAGGGAGACTCAGTTCGTCGATAAACGCAGAAAAACCATTGAATTTTATCTCGGTATCACTGCTTTCTACCGCTTCCGGCGGACAGTATGAGACACCGCACTCTGCGTTTGGCGTGCCTGGATTGACAACAAACACGCGAATATGGGTGCCCTCGGGCTGCTGCTCAAGCAACTTCACAAAGTGGCTTTGTGCATTTTCTGAAATATTGACTTCTGACACGACAAATACCTGACTAATCCAGTGTGTTTTATACAGTGTACTCCGGTTTGCTTTGGCTATCACCCTCGAACCATGTGGCTACTTTATGTGCAGGGGTAGCACGCTTACCGCTAGGATAGATCGGTACGGGCCAAACAGTAAACATCGATCGTTTTTGCACCGGCTTTGCGCAGTAATCGACATAATTGCGATACCGTTTGTCCGGTGGTGACGACATCGTCGACGATGGCGACATGAGAAGCGGGGAGCGGGCCATGAAGAGCAAAAGCACCACACAGATTATGTAACCTGTCTTGCCGACTGAGACCTTGTTGTGGCGCGGTAGTGTCGGGCGGCGAGACAAGTACGTATCCACCACCCGAGTATCAAGGTTGTCGGCAAGTGCCCAAGCCAAGTGCAGACTTTGATTAAACCCTCGTTGCCAACGACGTCGCCAATGCAGCGGCACCGGCAACAGCACCGGTGCGGGGGTGAGAATACGATCACTGAGCTGCTGGGCAAACGGCAATGCCAGCTCGAAGGCTCCTTGGTATTTGAACGCGTGAATTAACTGCGGGAGAGGATCATGGTAGCCACTGATAGCAACCAAGCGGTCCCAAGCTGGCGGCTGGCTGAGGCAGGCGCCACATCGCGCTTGTGGTTGTGAAACAGGCAGTCCACAACACTGACAAAGCAAACACTGATGATGGGCATCCCAACACGCATCACAGCACAGAGAGTGATGGGCAGGCAAGGCGAGGTGGCAAACGGGACACTGTAAGGGCAAGAGTTTGCCTCGCCAGTGGGTCAGTACACGTGTAAAGCGCCGTGGTACGATTGTTGATATCATAAGCGTCCTGAGTAAAAAGCAATCAAGGCAGTGTAAACATGGCGGAATGTGATTGGCAGTCGCACGGACAAGGACCCGATCTGGTTCTCATTCATGGTTGGGGTATGAACAGCGCAGTGTGGTCATTAATCTTGCCGTACCTAACACCACACTTTCGGGTGCACTGTGTTGATTTACCCGGTTTTGGCTATAGCGCGGCACAACCGGGGCTTAATATCGAAGATCTGGCACAAGTGTTGCTTAAAGAATCACCAGTAGATGCCACTTGGATAGGCTGGTCACTGGGCGGATTAGTGGCAACACAAGCCGCACTCTTATCGCCACAGCGCGTGACTGGATTGGTCACTATCGCCAGCTCACCCAAGTTTGTTGCCGAACCTGGGTGGCGAGGAATTAAACCTGGGGTGCTCGGTGACTTTGCTCGTCAGCTTGAGCGTGACTTTTCGCTGACAGTAGAGCGCTTTATGGCGCTGCAAGCGATGGGATCACCAACCGCGAGAAAAGACGTAAAAGCGCTTAAGCAAGCGGTATTTTCGCGGCCAACACCGGACCCTCGTGCGCTTGCGGATGGCTTAGCCATGTTAGCAGACACGGATTTGCGTCAGGGCTGTGGCGCTATCAAGGTGCCTTGGTTGAGAATGTATGGGCGGTTAGATGGTTTAGTGCCGGTATCGGTGGCTGATGCGGTATCAACATTGGCTCCGGACTCACACAGTGAGGTCCTGACACACAGTGCTCACGCGCCGTTCGTGACCGAGCCTGAAGCGGTGGTAGACAAGCTAAAAGCCTTTTTAGGCAACAAGTTGCCGGCAACATAGCCAGTGCGGATCATTTTTTTGGTAGAATTGACTCAATCCTGTCACGGTTCTGCCGATAAGTTAACTATGTCACTTGTTTTGGCATAAGGAGAGACCATAATGAACGTAGGTAACGTTGGGCAGTCTCCGGCGTATCATCAAGCGATGAAGTCCAAAACGCCGGCACAGCCGCAGCAAAATGCGGACAAACAAGCTGAACAGGTGTCCAAAGCCAATACTTTTAAGGATCACGTCGCAAAAGCGAATGGGGTCAAAGAAGGTGATAAACCGGCTTCGCCTCAAGCCGCAAAACATCATGTTGATGTGAAAGGCGGCGCTGACGTGAAAGACGGCGCCAACGCTGGTGCGGTCGCTAAAGCCCAAGAGGGAAAAGAGCCGGAAGAAACGTCCGCCGTAAAGTCGTTTACCTACGGCGCATTGGGGATGGAGCATCCGGAGAAAGTCCAAGAAAGCGATGATTCATCGTACACTGCGGGTAAATTTGTGTCGGCCTTAGGTACAATAGGTACAATACTCGCGGTTATCGTCTAAACTGATAGAAAGACGACAAGGCCGCACTAACAATTAGGCCTTCAGCTGGTGTGGGAGGTAGCATCAGATGAACATATCGCCAGCCAGCGTCAGTATTCCAACTGTCGCGCCATCGGTGAACCCGCCAACGGAGCAAGTTGCGCGGGACAATCGCTTGCGCGAAAAAATCGTCCCTGCTAAGTCATCTCCCGAGCCCGACAATGGTAAAGCCCCTTCTGATCAAGATAAGCAGCTGGGACGTTCATCCTGGGATCCTGCCCAACACCCCAACTACTCGCTGGACTATCAGCGTGATTCATTAACGCATGCCGACTACGATGGCGCCAATATCGCAGGTCGTATCGATGCCATAGCACGCACGGATCCCAGTGAGCAAGCTCGCCAAGATAATGGCTACACGATGGGCTTAAAAATGCCCGAAGAAGTGTTAGAAAAAATTGAGCAGCTAAAACGGTTTGAGCAAACGCGTGCGGTAGTGGCGATGCGCTACCAGCAGGCAAGCGTGGCGAACATGCCCTCCGAAGTATTGATTGTGATTTAATACGATCCAGTCCTTAAGCCATGTCCTGATTAAGACAAAATATAAAAAGCCCCGCCAGTATTGGCGGGGCCATTGGTGTCTAAATATGCCATTTGTTAGGCACTATTAGGTTGGCTCTAGAAACCTTTGACTTTAAGAGCGCTTGGCGCGCGCAAAGGCATCGGCCATGCTCCCTCCTAGGGAAGATGATGATTGCTGTTTGGGCGCTTTGCTTTCGCGCTGCTTAGTCGGCCTCGCTTTCGCTTCCGAAGCCTCGGGCGTATCATCAAGACGCATTGATAAGCCGATCCGTTTGCGCGCCACGTCCACTTCCATGACTTTAACTTTTACTACATCACCGGCTTTGACCACCTCACGTGGGTCGCTGACAAAGCGCGTCGACAGCGCAGAGATATGGACTAAACCGTCTTGATGAACACCCACGTCGACGAAGGCGCCAAAGTGAGTGACATTGGTCACCACACCTTCGAGCTGCATCCCAGGCTTCAAATCACTGATTTGGTTAATGCCATCGGCAAAGGTCGCCGTTTTGAACTCTGGACGTGGATCGCGACCGGGTTTCGCAAGCTCACTCAGCACATCGGCGACAGTGATCGCCCCAAAGGTGTCATTGGCATAATCATTGGCGGTTAAGCTTTGTAATAAGCCCGTGTTACCCACTAAGGCATCGACCGCCTTGCTGGTCTTTTGGGCGATATGTTTGACCAATGGATAGGTCTCTGGGTGGACACCCGAGCGATCGAGCGGGTTGGCGCCATCCATTACGCGTAAAAAGCCAGCGCATTGCTCATAGGCTTTCGGCCCAAGGCGCGGTACTTTCAGCAAGGTTTTACGGTCGTTAAATCGACCATTTTCATCGCGAAAGGCAACAATGTTTTGCGCCATGGTTTGGCTAAGGCCTGCCACCCTGGTGAGCAGCGGCGCAGACGCGATATTGACATCGACCCCTACGGCGTTGACACAGTCTTCCACCACCGCATCAAGCTTTTTCGCCAGCTGGTGTTGAGAGACATCATGCTGGTATTGGCCCACCCCAATCGACTTAGGATCAATTTTTACCAGCTCCGCCAAAGGGTCTTGCAGGCGACGGGCGATTGAGACGGCGCCACGGAGCGACACATCTAAGTCTGGAAACTCGTTAGCCGCTAGCTCAGAGGCTGAGTAAACCGAGGCACCGGCTTCGCTGACCATCACCGTTTGAATGCTTAAATCAGCCTGCTTGAGCAAGGTGGTCACAAAGCTTTCTGTTTCGCGAGAGGCAGTGCCATTGCCCACGGCAATCAAACTCACGTTATGGCTTTTAATAAAGCGGCGCAGCACTTTGCTTGCGCCGTCTATATCATGCCGAGGTGCGGTGGGATAAATGGTGGCGGTATCGAGCAGTTTGCCGGTGCCGTCAACCACGGCGACCTTGCAGCCGGTACGCAGGCCAGGATCAATACCTAAGGTGCAGCGAGGGCCTGCTGGCGCGGCCATCAATACATCTTTTAAGTTGGCCGCAAACACATCAATGGCGTCATTTTCCGCGCGCTCTTTCAGATTGGCCATGAACTCGGTCTCAAGGTGCATCAAGATTTTGACCCGCCAAGCAAAAGCAATGACTTGTTTGCGCCAACGGTCTGCCGGTGCGGTGCCCAAAGACAGCTGATAGTGTTGAGCAATCATGGTTTCGCACACGCTTTGTTTGCTGTCTGGTGCTTGGTCGGGATCGGCAATCAGTGCCAGCTGTAACACACCTTCATTGCGACCACGAAGCATGGCTAAGGCACGATGAGACGGCACTTTGGCAATCGGCTCTTGGTGGGCAAAGTAGTCTTTGAACTTGGCACCGGCTTCTTCTTGGCCGGCAACCACGGTGGCGCGCAGCACCGCATATTGCTTCAGGTATTGGCGTAGCGTTTCAAGCAGGCTGGCATCTTCGGCAAGACGCTCCATCATGATCGCGCGGGCACCATCCAGCGCCGCTTTGGTATCGGCCACGCCTTTATCAGGGGCCACAAATGGTTCGGCGGTGGTCTCAGGTGTTTGGGATGGATCGTGCCATAGCGTATCAGCAAGAGGCTCCAGCCCTGCTTCGATGGCAATCTGCCCTTTGGTCCGGCGTTTCGGTTTGTAGGGAAGGTATAAATCTTCCAGTCGGTTTTTGCTCTCTGCGGCGACAATATCGCGGCGCAGCCCCTCGGTCAGCTTGCCTTGTTCGTCAATCGATTTGAGGATGGTGTCGCGCCGGGCATCCAATTCGCGCAAATAGACCAAACGGCTCTCAAGGGTGCGCAACTGCGAGTCATCCAGCCCTTGGGTGGCTTCTTTTCGGTAGCGGGCGATAAAGGGAACCGTGTTGCCATCATCAAGTAATTCAACCGCTGTTTTGACTTGGCCTGGCGCCACATTGAGCTCTTGCGCCAGGGTGTGTGTAATGGATGTGTGCATGTGTTTCCTTTTCTCTACAAGCACGGCAGGGGAACGACCTGCCAAGGGATAGCATTTTTGACCGCGATGGGGGCGAAGGTTCCCTCTGGTGTCACTGGGTTTCGGCCTCACTGGGCTTCGGGTAGGTAATGGTATTCACAAACCACTGCTTTTCACCTTCAGGGGTTGAGACCACCACTTCGTCATCAACGGCTTTTTTTAAGAGCGCCCGCGCCATAGGGGCATCGATAGAAATGTAATCTTTGCGTTCATAAATCTCATCAGGGCCAACGATACGAAACTGTTTGGTGTCGCCGGCTTCGTTTTCAATTTCCACCCAGGCGCCAAAAAAGACCCGTCCTTCTTGCTCGGGCGCGTAATCGACAATGGTTAAGTCATTGAGGCGTTTACGCAGATAGCGAACACGGCGGTCTATTTGGCGTAACAGCCGCTTATTGTAGGTGTAGTCTGCATTTTCTGAGCGATCACCTAAACTGGCAGCCCAGCTGACAATTTTGGTCACTTCTGGGCGTCGTTCGTGCCACAGGTAATCGTGCTCGGCTTTGAGCGCGTTAAACCCTTCTCGGGTCACCAATTTGGTTTTCACGTTACCTCTCCTTTCGCTAGCCATTCAGCGTCGCGCGATATAACCTTGTCCAGGAAAGTACAAGAAGCGGGCAAACTTGTCGAGGCAACACTCGGTAACAATTTACCCCTCGCTTGGCGGCCGACAAACACGCGGTCTGAAAGAGAACTGTGGCAAAATTCAGTATGATATACGTGACGGCCAATCGATGGCCGGGCAACGATCAGCATTGAGGGCTTAGCATGCAAGAGAACTATAAAATTCTAGTGGTGGATGATGATATGCGTCTGCGCTCGCTACTGGAACGCTATCTGACCGAGCAAGGTTTTCAGGTGCGCAGTGTCGCTAATGCCGAGCAGATGGATCGGTTGCTCGCGCGAGAAGCCTTTCACTTGATGGTGCTGGATCTGATGCTGCCGGGCGAAGATGGCCTGTCTGTGTGTCGCCGTTTACGTCAAGCGAATAACCAATTGCCGATTTTGATGTTGACCGCTAAGGGCGATGAGATTGACCGCATTGTCGGCTTAGAAGTGGGTGCCGATGATTACCTACCCAAACCTTTTAACCCGCGTGAACTATTGGCGCGGGTGCGTGCGGTTTTACGCCGTCAAACAATAGAAGCGCCTGGCGCGCCGAATGCTGACTCCACCACGGTCACCTTTGGTGAGTTTCGTCTTAATTTGGGCACGCGTGAGATGTTTCGTAATGACGAACCGATGACACTCACCTCGGGGGAATTTGCAGTGCTCAAAGCTTTAGTGACCAATGCGCGTGAGCCGCTTTCTCGGGACAAACTCATGAACATGGCGCGTGGCCGCGAGTACTCAGCGATGGAGCGCTCGATTGATGTACAAATCTCCCGTTTACGCCGTATGGTCGAGGAGGATCCAAGCAAACCGCGTTATATCCAAACGGTGTGGGGACTCGGCTACGTGTTTGTGCCTGATGGTGAGGTGTAGCGATGCGGATGTCACCGCGGACGAGCTTCGCGCGAACCTTATTGATTTTGGCTGGCTTATTAATTGCCAGCCAAGTTTTTTCTTACCTGACCATTGTTAATTATGCGTTGCTGCCGAGCTTGCAGCAGTTCAATAAGATTTTAGCCTTTGAAGTCCGCTTGATGCTGGAAGAAGACTGGTATCTGAAAGATGGTGAAGTCCTTCATCTGGGTGAGCCGGTGCGCCGACAATTGCTGGAACAAATTGGGGTAACCCTCCATGCGCCAAGCAGTGAGCGCGCAAGCGCGTTCCAAGATGCGATGGAGATTGACTACTTAAGCGAACATATTAGCGAAGAGCTCGGAACAAAGACCCAAGTGCGCTTGGTCAGTGGCGAAGACAGTTACGTACTGTGGCTGAAGTTTGACCAGATTGACGACTTTTTAATGCGGATCCCGCTTTCCGAGCTGCATCAAGACGATTTTGCCCCTTTGTTTCAATACAGCTTAGTGATTGCTTTGTTGGTGATTGCGGGCGGGTGGTTGTTTATTAAGATGCAAAACCGACCCCTGGTTGCGTTGGAGCGGGCTGCGCTCGATGTCGCCGATGGTCGCTTTCCTGATCCCGTCCCACCCCGGGGGGCGTCAGAAATTCAGGCGGTGACCGTGGCCTTTAATAAAATGTCAGCAGGGATACGTAAACTCGAAGAAGATCGCGCCTTGTTAATGGCGGGCGTCAGCCATGATTTACGCACACCACTCACGCGCATTCGACTGGCGACTGAAATGATGTCATCCGACGATGCGTATTTGGCCGATAGCATCACCGAAGACACGGAAGAGTGTAATGAGATCATTAATCAATTCATGGATTATTTACGCGCGGTGCAACAGCAAGACCCGGATCCCGTTGATTTATCCACCATCTGTCGCGATGTAGCGAACCATCAGCAGTCAATGGGCGTTGATATTGTCTTGGACTTAGAATCGCTACACGGTGATTTATATGCCAACTCGGTGGCGCTAAAACGGGCGGTTACCAACCTCGTGGTTAATGCGGTGCGTTATGGCAATGGCTGGGTAAGGCTGCGGTGTGGTAGCAATGCGGACCATACGTATCAATGGGTGGAGGTGGAAGATAATGGTCCGGGCATTGATACGAGTCTCGAAAATACCTTGTTCCAGCCGTTTACTCGCGGCGATACGGCGCGGGGTAGCGAAGGAACAGGGCTAGGGCTTGCGATCGTGAAACGGATTGTTGAACAGCTTCATGGCGATATTCGTTTATCATCACGGACCGAAGGCGGGCTGCGGATCCAAATGACGTTCCCGGTCGGTAAATAGGCCGCGTTAAGCGGCCATTAGGCGTTGGAATAGTGGGTTTTATGTCCCAACCAGCGGCGAATGATGGCCTGTGCATGTTTGGGGTAGTGCTGGTGCAAATGACTGGCCAGCTTTTGTACCTCGGGGATCAGCGCTTGGTCGCGGACTAAATCGGCAATTTTAAACTCAGCCAAACCGGTCTGGCGGGTGCCCAATAACTCGCCTGGCCCACGGATATCGAGATCGCGTTGAGCAATGACAAAGCCGTCATTGCTGTCTCGCAGTACGCCCAGCCGCTGAGTAGCTGTTGTCGACAAAGGGGCATGATAAAGCAGCACACAATGGCTGGCGACGGATCCACGACCGACACGGCCACGTAGCTGGTGGAGTTGTGCCAGCCCGAGTCGTTCAGGGTTTTCGATAATCATTAGGCTGGCGTTAGGGACATCGACGCCCACTTCAATGACAGTGGTTGCCACCAATAACTGCACCTCGCCTTGCTTAAAGGCATTCATCACTGCGTGTTTTTCCGCCGTCTTTCATTCGGCCATGAACCAGGCCAATGGTCAGATTCGGTAACGCTTCTTTGAGTGCCGTAGTCGTATCTTCAGCGGCTTGCGCCTCTAAAGCGTCAGACTCTTCAATTAATGTGCATACCCAATAGGCTTGCCGACCATCACTGCAGGCGGCGTTGACCCGGGCAATAATGTCATCACGGCGCGTGTCCGGCACCGCAACGGTTTGAATCGGCGTGCGTCCTGGTGGCAATTCATCAATCACCGAGGTTTCTAAGTCGGCATAGGCGGTCATCGCCAAGGTGCGTGGAATAGGTGTAGCGGTCATGATCAACTGATGTGGATGCGCGCCCTGTTGCTCGCCTTTTTCACGCAAGGCAAGCCGTTGGTGGACACCAAACCGGTGTTGCTCGTCGATGATCACCAGCGCCAAGCTTTTAAATTGGACACTGGCTTGAAATAACGCATGAGTACCGACCACCATTTGCGCCTCGCCGTCGGCGATGTGTGCCAAGGTTTGTGTCCGTGCCTTGCCTTTTAATTTACCGGCAAGCCAGCCGACTTGGATACCTAGCGGCTCTAGCCATTGGGCAAAATTGGTGGCGTGTTGCTCGGCCAATAGCTCGGTCGGTGCCATTAACGCAACCTGATGGCCTTGTTCGATAGCTTGTAAGGCGGCGAGTACGGCGACCAAGGTTTTACCGGCGCGACATCACCTTGGACTAAGCGCATCATCGGGAATGGTTTGGCTAAATCGGCACTGATCTCGCTAACCACTCGTGATTGTGCCCCTGTGGGAGAGAAGGGCAAATTGTCTAACAGGCGTTGTCCGAGCGAGTGACTCGGGGCGAGGGCGACCCCTTTCACTTGCTGTGCGTGATGACGAACTGACAGCATCGACAGGTGCTGGGCAAGGAGCTCTTCAATGATTAAGCGTCGCTGGGCGGGATGTTGGCCCGTTAATAAATCATCCAGTACCGTCTCTGGCGGAGGGCGGTGCAATAGGTGTAAGGCGTCACGCAAAGACAGCTGTCGATCGTACAAGCCTTCAGGGAGTAATTCTTCGACACCGCTTTTATCTAATAAAGCCAGCGCTTGGTCGGTGAGCTGACGTAGCGTTGCTTGGCGCAGCCCCTCGGTGGTCGGGTAGACCGGCGTCAGCGTTTCTTCCATCACCAACTCGGAGGGCTCGGAAAAGACTTGATACTCGGGGTGAATGATTTCTAGCCCGTGTTTGCCCCGTTTAAGTTCGCCATAGGCTTTCACCTGTTTGCCGACCGCCAAGCTATTTTTCATCGCGGCATTAAAATTGAAAAAGCGTAGCGTTAACGCGCCGCTGCCATCTTGCACCCGAACCGTGAGCATCCGGCGGCGGCCAAACACGGTGTCATTATGGGTGATTTCACCTTCGATGGTGGCATGCTGGCCAGGTAATAGACTGGCAACCGGCCACACTCGGGTGCGATCTTCATAGCGATACGGCAGATGAAACAACACGTCCTGCACCGTATGCAGGCCGATTTTAGCCAGCTTTTCAGCCATTTTACTGCCGACACCCTTAAAGGTATCGACGGTTACTGCGCTAAGCATGGAAGATTGCATCCGTTTCTTTATCCGTCAGGTTGAGCTTGCTAAGCGATTAACGCGCGTGTTTTGCCGCCTGCATGCTCGCCCACCATGTTTCGTCAGCAATAATTTGCCCATTGTCATCGAGTGGCGGATAAGGCAGCCCCTTTTGCTTGGCCACGCGGGCGAGCACCGGATGACCGCGCTCAAACAGGATGTGATGCACTTCATCGTCGGGCAAGCGTGTCTTCGCCAACTGGTACATGCCTGCCGCTTGGCGTTGGCGTTGCGCTTCGTACAAAATCAAGGCGCTAGCCACTGACACGTTCAGCGACTGTACCATACCCACCATTGGAATGAGGATGTCTTGATCGGCTTTATCGAGCGCTTCGCGACTGATGCCATGTTTTTCTTGGCCGAGGATAATGGCGGTTGGTCGGGTGTAATCAACCTCACGAAAGTCGATGGCCGTTTCCGATAGGTTAGTGACCAATACTTGCATGCCTTGCGCTTGCATGGCCTCAAAAGCATCCGCGGTCGTGTTATGGGTGACCACGTCAATCCAATTGCGTGAACCGGCAGATGTACCGCCTAAGGTCCGCATTTTGGTGCCTTCTGGCCATACCGCATGCATACGATGAATGCCCACCGCATCGGCAGTACGAATGATGGCAGAAATGTTATTGGGCTTGTGGACTTGCTCCATACACACAGTGAGATCAGGCTGGCGCTTTGCCAGCACCTGATGAATGCGTTCAAAGCGTTCAGGTGTCATGATTCAATTCCGTAAATGACAGACGAAAGACAAACGCGCCCACCAAAAGGGTGGGCGACAGACAATAATAATGTATCGCAACGATCAGTTCTTTTGGCGGCTGACCTTCACCACATTGGACATCACCCGCAGGCGGCGCATAATGTTGGCAAGGTGCACCCGATCTTTGGTCGTTAATCGAACAAAGATAGTGTACAAGCGACCATCACGCTCTTCAGTGGAGAGCCCTTGGATATTGGAGCCCGTTGAGGCAATGGTGTTGGTTAAATCGGCCAATGCGCCTTGATGGTTTTGCATATCGACTCTGACGCGGGTACTGAACTCTTGCTCAAAATCATCCGCCCATTCCACCGGCATATACTTATCCGGCTCTTGGCGATGGCCGCGAATATTGGCACAGGTTTCACGGTGAATCACCAACCCCTTGCCGGGACTAACATGGGCAATGATAGGATCGCCTGGAATGGGGCGACAACAGTTGGCATAGGTCACTAGAATGCCATCGGCACCGCGAATCGGCATTTTACCTTCGGTAGGCGCGGCCGGGTCTTGATTCAGTAAGCGACGTGCTATCACCACGCTCATGAGTTCACCCAAACCAATCGAGGCGAGTAAGTCGTCGCTGGTTTTGAGCTTGAGATCGCTTAACACGGTATCGACTCGCGCAGCGTCGATGTCCGGCAAGTTTTGTTCTCCAAGCGCATGATTGAGTAAGCGGCGGCCTAAGGTCACCGACTCCTCCCGACGCATGGTTTTCAGTACCTGACGAATCTTGGTACGCGCCCGTGCCGTGACCACATAGTTAAGCCAAGCGGCATTGGGGCGCGCGCCTGGCGCAGTGATGATCTCGACGGTCTGGCCGTTTTTTAACGGCTGACTGAGCGGATAGGGCTGACGATTAACTCGCGCACCGACACAGGTATTGCCGACATCCGTATGCACGGCATAGGCAAAATCGACCGCGGTCGCATCGACCGGCAGCTCGACAATTCGCCCTTTCGGCGTAAAGACGTAAAGCTCATCGGGGAAAAGGTCTGACTTAACACTTTCGATGAACTCAAAGGAGCTCCCGGCACTTTGTTGCAGCTCGATAATGTTTTGCATCCATCGTTGCGCCCGTTTTTGCGCGGTGGTCCCTGATGGACGATCGGAGCCGTTTTTATAAGCCAGTGCGCCGCGACCCCTTTATCCGCCATTTGATCCATATCTTCGGTACGAATCTGCACTTCAACCGGGACGCCGTGGGGGCCGATCATCGACGTATGCAGTGATTGATAGCCGTTCGCTTTGGGAACAGCGATATAATCTTTGACGCGGCTAGGGCGAGGCTTATAGAGGCTGTGCATTTGCCCCAGCACCCGATAACAGGTATCGAGATCGCGCACGATCACCCGAAACGCATACAAATCCATGATGGTATGGAAACGCTGCTCTTTGTTTCTCATCTTGTTGTAGATGGAATAGAGATTTTTTTCTCGGCCCAGTACACGGGCCTCAATGCCAGCATCTTCAAGTCGCCCTTCGATTTCCGCATGGATTTTTTGAATCATCTCTTTGCGGTTTCCCCGAGCTTGCGCAATCACTTTTTTGAGCACGCGATAGCGATTGGGGTAGAGGGCTTCAAAGCCCAGCTCTTCGAGCTCGACTTTTATATTATGGATACCTAAACGATGAGCGAGTGGGGCAAAAATCTCTAGGGTTTCGCGGGCAATACGACGCTTTTTATCCGGACGTAGGGCGCCAGTGTGCGCATGTTATGGGTACGATCGCCGAGTTTGATCAAAATAACGCGAATGTCATGCGCCATGGCCATGACCATTTTGCGAAAGTTCTCGGCTTGGGCTTCTTTGCGATCACGGAATTTGAGCTTGTCGAGCTTAGATACGCCGTCAACCAGCTCAGCCACCACATCACCAAAGCGCTGCTGCAGATCGTCTTTGGTCACCTCGGTGTCTTCAATGACATCGTGCAATAACGCCGCCATGAGGGTTTCACAATCCAAACGCATTTCTGCCAGGATCCGTGCTACCGCAATGGGGTGAATGATGTAAGGTTCGCCCGTTGAACGAGTCTGCCCGTCATGGGCATCCCGTGCTACTAGGTAAGCTTGCCGGAGCGCTTCAAGCTGTGACTCCGGCAAATATTGACTAGCAACTTCTTTCAGGCTATCAAATAGATACAAACGGCCTGTCCCTGATAAATGACGCGTTTAACGTTGACCAGAAATGGTGCTAACCGCTGCCATTTCGGCGGCTTTTTGCTCTTGCTTCTCTTGACGCTCGCGGGCGTCGAGTACTTCTTTGTTAATCAGTCCTTCTTCTACTTCGCGTAGAGAGAGCACAGTGTACTTGTCGTTTTCTTCTGCGACTAAGGCGTCTTTACCACCGGTTTGCATTTGGCGGGCGCGGCGAGCCGCAACCAGAACGAGATCGAAACGGTTACCAATTTTTTCAACGGCGTCTTGAACAGTTACGCGTGCCATGAAGGACTCCAGCTATGTAATAAACAGGTCATTAAAAATGACCGAAAAGTATACAAAAGGCCGCGACCTATTGCTAGCTTTGTGCTGCAATGCGGCCACGTCTCAATATTTGGGTTAGTCGGCCAGCAGGTCGTCGATCATTGTATGATATTTGCTGGCTTGCTTGGTTTGCCCCATCCGCTCTGCGCGGACGATGGCCTTAATATCCATTAATGCGACGTCAAAGTCATCATTAATAATCAGGTAATCATAATCAGCATAGTGAGAGATTTCCGAACGTGCCTCTTGCATGCGTGTGGCAATGACCTCATCACTGTCTTGGCCACGCGTTGTCAAGCGTCGTTCTAGCTCTTCACGGCTTGGCGGCAAAATAAAAATACTCTTACTTGCGGGCATTTGCTGACGAATTTGCTCAGCACCTTGCCAATCGATATCAAGAAAAATATCGACGCCATTGTTAAGCATTTTTTCAATCCAGACCCTGGACGTGCCGTAATAATTGCCGAATACCTCTGCATGCTCTAAAAAAGCACCTTGGTCGATTAAGGCCTTAAATGCTTCTACCTCAACAAAGTGATAATGCACGCCATCTTCTTCTCCCGGGCGCATGGCGCGGGTGGTATGCGATACCGACACTTTCATGTCATAGCGAGGATTATCATTCAGTAGCGCTGAAATCAGGCTAGATTTGCCCGCGCCACTCGGGGCGGAAACAATGTAAAGCGTACCTTGGCTCATGGATTGATCACTTTCACTGGCTGATGCCCATCCGCAGTATAGCGTATGCGTATGCGTATGGGCGTCGATCGACGAATAGATGTTTGTCTCCCGTGGGAGGCGCGCAGGGTAGCACGAACCTGTCGCAATTTGAACGGGATTAGTTGCAATCTCGGAGGGGAGTAGCGTGACTTGGTATTATCAGCAATGCTTTTTCTCTTTAAATTAAGGTTTTGCTATGCTGTCTTGGTAATTGAACACATGTTTAATTATCGCCTATTTTTTCAACGACAGTAAGGAGTACCCGTTGAATACCTCATCGAAAAAAAATATGAGCGTGACCGTTGCCGCGCTCAGTGTCGCCAGTGCCTTTTCTTTTTCCTCTTTTGCCCAAGCCAGTGACACGGCGTTGAGCGAACAACTTGGCATGGTCGATCACGCGGTCATTGCCCACCGTGGTGATTCCTACAACGCGCCAGAATCCACGTTGCCAGCCTATCAGCTTGCGTGTGAAGTGGGCGCGGATTACCTCGAGCTGGACCTGCAGCGCACAAAAGACGGCAAACTGATCGCCGTGCATGACGATAACCTCAAGCGCAACACCAATATTGAGACAGTCTATCCTGAGCGTGCCGGTGATCCGGTTAACACCTTTACGTGGGCAGAGCTGGAAAAACTGGATGCCGGTAGCTGGTATAACCAAGTCTATCCCGAGCGCGCACGCGAAAGCTTTCGTGGCTTGAAGTTGGTGACACTTGACCAGGTCCGAGAAATCGCCGAAGGCTGCGCCCATCAGCCAGGACTTTACATCGAGACCAAGGTGCCTGAATTCTTCCCTGGCATTGAAGAGGATTTGAAACAAGATTTAACCCAACACGGTTGGCTAGATAAGGACGCCAAGGGCAAAGTGATCCTGCAAACCTTCAATAAATCGAGCCTTGAAGCACTGCAAGATGTGATGCCGAATGTGCCAAAAATCTTGCTGCTATGGGCAGGTGATGGCTATATTCCGACCAAAGATAGCGCACCGAAAGCGGATGACGAATCTTACGCCCAGTACTACGCGCGTCAGGAA
Source organism: Salinivibrio costicola subsp. costicola ATCC 33508 = LMG 11651 (assembly GCA_000565345.1). GTDB lineage: Bacteria > Pseudomonadota > Gammaproteobacteria > Enterobacterales > Vibrionaceae > Salinivibrio > Salinivibrio costicola. The sequence continues at coordinate 21,219 of AQOF01000013.1, forward strand.
GTAGCCTCGAAAGCGGACTACGCAGAGTGGCTCGATTACGCCAAACAAAACGGTGCCATCGGTGTAGGGCCTTCAGGTACCCAAGCCAACTTCGATGATGCCTGGTCAAGCCAATTTAGCTATATGGACCTAGCGAAGACCTGGATGGTGGACATGAGCCATGAAAAAGGCTTGCTGATGCACATGTACACTCTGGATGATCGCGAGGATATGATTCGCTACCGTGATCGCGGTGTGGATGGCTTCTTTACCAATCGTCCGAATATGGCGGTGAAAACGTTAACGGATAGCGACGGTAAAGACATTGAAGCAACCTTAATGCAACTGGGTTATTAACCCCGCGCGTTAATTGTATTTACCCTTTGAGCCCGCCTGTTATTAGCGGGCTTTTTCGTTGGGGGCAAACGCTAGATAGGGTTCGGTTCGGCTTATTTCGCTAAACAGACCCTCCGCGCCATGGATGGCGCGGCGGAGCTCCAGGGATGGATTGACGGCGTGTCTGTGTGCGAACTGAGCCGGTGCCCCAAGGTTAACGTTTTGGCTATCTACTCGCTCGCCATGAGTTTAGCCAGCGTACGTCGGTACATACCATAAGCCACCGCGCCCGCAAGTAGGTTACCGATTAAGGCACCGGCAAATAGGCCAAACAGCTCGCCAATTTGTGCCCCTAACCAAAGGCAGGGCAGGAAAAACGCAAATAGGCGGAGCGCAGAAATGGTTAGGGCGGTGTATGAGCGGCCTAATGCATTGGTAATTGACACCATCAACATACACACCCCCAGCGCGCCCAGGCTAAAGGGTACTAGCGTAAGATGAGTGTGCAAGATATCGGTAACTTGTTGATCGCTGGTCATCAAGTCGGCGAGGGGAGCGGCGGCAAGCCAGGTCACCACGGCGATCAGCAATTGAAAGCCGAGAATAAACTGACACGCTAACTTGACCAAATGGCGCACTTCGGTTAAATCGCCTTTACCCAGCAAACGACCCACCATAGGTGGCATCGACATGGTTAATGCCAGTACCGAGACAATCGCGAAAAACTCAAACCGCGAGCCTAATGCCCAAGCGGCGACCGCGGTTGAGCCAAAACTCGCAAGTAACTTGGTCGCCAGCATCGATGAGACGGGTGGTAGCAGCTGCTGATCATCGCTGGCCCCATAATGTGACCAATCGATCCTATACTTTGCTTAACGTTGACGTCATGCCAGTCAAAAGAAACCCAACCTTTGCCGAGTACGCGAGGGGCGACAATGGCAATGCCTACGCCAAAAGCAATCAGAGTGGCCACCGCCGCGCCATTGATGCCCCAATCGAGCCAAAAAATAAAGATAGGATCGAGGATAAGGTTTAATAAGCTGGTAACCACCATCATGGAGCCGGGCAACACTGTGTTGCCATTAGCGCGAGCCAAGCTATAGAAGAAGTAAAGCACCGCCCCTGTCCAGGCACTGACGAGCCAAATTTGCCAATAAGTATCAATCACCGGGAACACCTTGTCCGGCGCATCGAGTAACAGCAAGATCGGATGGCGCAAGGCATAGAGCAAGCCGGCAAACAATGCCACGCCTGTGGTGCCAATAAATAAAATCAGACCGCCTAATTGCTTGGCATAGCGACACTGATCGGCGCCGAGCGCGCGCGAGATCACCGCTGTGGTCGCAATGCCGAGGCCAACTTGCAACCCGATAATGATCATCTGAATCGGCAAGGTGAAACCTTGTGCGGCGAGCGGGAGTACGCCCAATTGACCAATGAAGGCACTATCGACCAACTGAAAGCTCATCAGCGACAGCACACCAAACAGCATCGGTAGGGTGGTAGAGAAGAGGCGCTTGGCGCGAGAAACGGATTCCATCAGGCACTCTTTACATTAATAGGGTGAAAAAAGCCGAGCATTGGCATGCTCGGCATAGTCGCACCAATTGTAGAGGAATGCTAAAAATTACCAACCCCTAATAAATACGGTTATTCAGTGTCAGCGAGCCTGACCCTAGCGATGCGATGGACGTTCAGGGGGGGGCGACTGCACACAATCATTGGAGTTAGTGATTCATGCTGGTAGCTGTGGTTTTTAGTGAAACAAGTCACTATCTCTATTGCACTGATCCTGATGAATGAATATGAGATTGAGGGGGGAGCGGGAGGATGGCTGTCTGCTTATCAATGCAGGCGCTGTGGTGGGTTATCGGTGCGTGCGATCACGAGAAGACACAAGGTTTCGGTGAAATGTCAGTTTTATTGCATTTTAAACCAAACCTTTTTGACTATTGATTGAAATATTTATTGCTTTTAGTGATAAGAAAGCTAGCACAACGCAGTATAAAAACAGCATGGCTTTCGCTGTTTTGTAGCAAAAAAATCACTTCTGACAGGCTGTTATCGTTGATCGTGACCAATATTCGAGATAAATATAGACCACATTATGTAAGTGTGTAATACGTATTGTTGCTTTCAGTGCTTAGGATGGCCAAGAGAGCACAACGGCAGGATCAATGACCTGAAAAAATATCAGACAGTTAACAGGGAGTAGTGGACTATGCTGTCGTACTTTATACGTCGGTTTCTTTTAGTGATACCGACGTTTCTTGGGATCACCATTTTGATTTTCGGTATCACGCGTCTTGTGCCTGGTGGGCCGGTTGAGCGAATGATGACCCAAATGCAAGCACAAGGTGATGGCGGCTCGAGCTTGCAACGTGCAGGAGATAGCTCGGCCTTGTCTGAAGCGCAAATGGACGATTTGCGCGCCTTTTATGGTCTCGATAAACCCGTCGTTGAAGCCTATATGGATTGGTTAGGAAAGTTGGCCAATTTTGATTTAGGTGAGTCGACGCGCTATTACGAGCCGGTCGCGGATATGATTGCCGAGCGCCTGCCGGTGTCGCTGTTTTATGGCGGGATGACCTTCTTTATCAGTTATTTTATTTCTCTCCCGCTCGGGTATTACAAAGCCCTCAAGCACGGCTCGGTGTTTGACTCCTCCTCCTCGGTACTGATCTTTATTGGTTTTGCCTTACCCGGCTATGTGGTGGGGGTATTGCTGATCACCTTGTTTAGCTATCACCTCGAATGGTTCCCGATGGGGGGCTTTGTTGGCGATGCCTACTACGACGCGACCAGTTTTTGGGAGCGCGCCAAAGATGTGATGTGGCATGCGGTACTGCCGCTGATTTGTTATCTGATTGGGGATTTTGCCACCCTGACCATGACGATGAAAAACAACCTGATGGAAAACCTCTCCGCGGATTATATCCGCACCGCCATTGCCAAAGGGTTACCGTTTCGTTCGGCGGTACGCAAGCATGCGCTGCGCAACAGCTTGATTCCGATAGCCAGCCATTTTGGTAACTCTTTATTGTTCTTTATGACCGGTGCATTTTTGATTGAGGTGATTTTTAACATCAACGGCATTGGTTTGCTCGGCTATGAATCGATTATGGAGCGTGACTATCCGGTGGTGATGGGGATTGTTGCCATCAATGCGCTATTACTGCTGGCGGGCAATATCATCTCTGATATCTGTGTTGCCTTGATTGACCCTCGCGTGAAGTTTGGATCTTGATATGTTGACGATTAGCCCTTTAACTCAAAAGAAAATCCGCAGTTTTAAGCAAATTAAACGTGGTTACTGGTCGTTTATGATCTTGACCACCATGTTGGTGCTGTCGCTATTTGCCGAGCTGTTGATCAACAGTAAAGCGTTAATGGTCAAATACGACGGCAACTATTACTTCCCTGTGATGAGCGATGTGTATTTAGCGCGCGACTTTGGCCAAGTAGGCACCAGCGAAGTCAATTATCGTCAGCTCGATAAAGCTTTCGAGGCACAAAGTGGCGACAATTATGTAGTCATGCCACTGGTGCCGTGGAACCCGCTTGAGCAAGACTTTAGTGGCGACTTTCCGCCCACGGCGCCAAGTGCCGCAGACAAGCATTATCTCGGTACTGATGATATCGGCCGCGACATTCTCGCCCGCCTGGTATACGGCTTTCGTATTGCCATGGGCTTTGCGTTACTGACCATGGCTGCGTCTTATGCGATTGGCACCGCCGTGGGCTGTGCGATGGGCTTTTGGGGCGGTAAGTTTGATTTGTTTTTCCAACGCTTTATCGAGGTTTGGTCGATGGTGCCGTTTTTGTACGTGATCATGATTCTAGTCTCGATTCTCCAACCCACGTTTGCCCTGTTTGTGGGGATTAACGTGCTATTCGGCTGGATGGCGATTACCTGGTATATGCGCACCATGACGTACAAAGAATCGTCGCGTGATTATGTGATGGCGGCGCGTGCATTGGGTGCCTCTACTAGCCGGATCCTGTTTCGCCATATTTTGCCCAACACCATGGTGATGATTGTGACCTTGGCGCCCTTTACCATCGCCCTCAATATTACCGCGTTAACGGCGCTGGATTATCTCGGTTTGGGCTGATGCCACCGACGCCAAGTTGGGGCGAGCTGTTACAGCAAGGTAAATCAAATCTGGATGCGCCATGGATTGTTGCCTCTGTGGTGTCGTCTCTGGTGTTGGTGTTGGTGATGGTGACCTTTATTGGGGAAGCGGTCCGAGCCGCGTTTGATCCGAAAAAGTTCACCCGTTATGACTGATTTTAAATACAACAAGCAATTTTTAAATATAACAAGCAATGTGTGCATCAAGATAAGGACATCACGATGAAAAAACTGATCCTTGCTACCTCCGTTTCCCTGTTTAGCCTCAGCGGCTGGGCGGCGGAATTGCCTGAAAATCTTAATTGGCAAACCAACTGGGATGCCCCCAAAATCGGGTCTCCCGACGCCAAGCGCGGCGGTACACTGCGTACCCATTTGCAGAGTTTTCCGCAGACATTACGCACTGTGGGGCCGGATTCAAACTCAGGCCTGCGCAGTTACTTTCTTGATGAAATGCCCTCACTGGTAAAGCGCCACCCAGATACACTGGAATGGATCCCGGATTTGGCCAACGAGTGGGCATTTAGTGACGACAACAAAACCATCTATTTTAAGCTTAACCCAGAAGCGACTTGGTCAGATGGCGAACCAATGACCGCCGATGATTTTGTCTTTATGATGCAGTTTTATCGCTCTAAAGACATTGTTGCCCCTTGGTATAACGACTATTACACCAACACCATTGGTAGCGTGGAGAAAATCGACGCGCATACTGTGGCCATATCGAGTGCAGTAGAGAAAAACCAAGAAGAATTAATGTATACCTTAGGAAGCTTAATTCCGCGCCCTGCGCATTTTTACGCTAATCCGCGCAAAGATGAAAACCAAGACGGCATTGCTGACGACTATGTGCGCCGCTATAACTTTAAAGCCGAGCCCACCATGGGCCCTATGAGCTGGGCCGTGTGCAAAAAGGACGCCGACTTACCTTTAATCATGTCGACGATTGGTGGGGTTATACCAACCCCTATTACCAAAATCGCTACAATGTTGAGCGTATTCGAATGCGCGTGATCCGCGATAACGACATTGCCATGAAGCATTTTGAAAAGGGCAATTTGGATGTGTTCGATTTGGTGCTTCCAGATATCTGGCATGAAAAAACCCAATCTGAACCTTATAAAAAAGGCTATATCACCAAGTTCTGGGGGTATAACGAAGTGCCGGTTGGCGCGGGCGGTTTGTGGATGAACTCGGCCATGCCAATGCTGGATGATATCAATGTACGCAAAGGGATTCTCTATGCCACCGATTTTGACGGCATGATTGAAAAAATCACCCGTGGCGATTACTCGCGTAAACCGCATGCAATGGGCTTTGGTCATGGTGAATACGACAATGACGGTGCAACGCCGCCACCGTTTGATCCTAAAAAAGCGATCAGCCATTTCGAACAAGCCGGCTTTGACCAGGTTGGCGCCGATGGTATTCGCGTCAATGACAAAGGCGAGCGTTTAAGCTTCGCGATTACTTATGGGTATCAGCAGCACACACCACGCATTGCTTACTTAAAAGAGCAGGCTAAGCAAGCAGGGCTGGAATTTACTATTAACTTGGTCGATGGCTCATCGGCGTTTAAATACGTACTCGAGAAAAAGCATCAGTTGGCCTTTCTTAATATGGGTACCTCGGAAATTCCGGCCTATTGGGAGTACTTCCACTCGGATAACGCTAATAAAACGCAAACAAACAACCACTCTAACTACAGCTCACCGGCATTGGATAAGCTGATCATGGCCTATAAAAGCGAGTTTGATACGGCGAAGAAATACCAGCTGTCGCATCAAATCCGCACCAAAATCTCAGAAGCCAGTGTGATTGTACCGGGGTACATGGTGCCCTATGTGCGTCAAGGCTTTTGGCGTTATGTACAAATCCCAGACAACGCAATGACCAAGCGCACCGAAAACATGGTCACCAGTGGCCGCGTGATGGGCTTTGGCACCTTCTGGATTGATGAAGAGATGAAAGACGCCACCGAAGAGGCCATGGACGACGATAAAGCCTTTGAGCCGGTGACCATCATTGATGACAGATACAAGCTGTAGGGGCGATTATGACGCAGGATGTCATTCTTTCGGTTAAGGATTTGACCGTTAATTTTACCACTGACGATGGCCCCCGTGAGGTACTTCACGGGGTAAGCTTTGAGGTGAAAGCCGGGCGCACGCTCGGCTTGGTGGGAGAGTCGGGCAGTGGCAAAAGTGTTACTGCGATGTCAATTATGGGCTTGCTGCCTAAACCCTATGGGCAAGTGACCGGCGGCGAGATTCTGTATCGCGGGACAGACTTGGTGACCTTGCCCGCCAAAGAGCGCTATGCAATGCGCGGTAATCGGATCTCGATTATCTTTCAAGACCCAATGACGGCGCTGAACCCTGTGCATACCATTGGTCGGCAAATCAATGAAGTCTTGATGTTGCACCGCCCGGAGCTGGATAAAAAAGCCCGGTATGCCTGCGCATTGGATATGATGAACAAGGTAAAAATCCCACTGCCTGAAAAGCGTCTCAATGAGTATCCGCACAACCTGTCTGGTGGGATGCGCCAACGGGTCATGATTGCCATGGCACTGGCCTGTAAGCCCGATATCTTGATATGTGATGAGCCAACCACCGCCCTAGATGTGACGGTGCAGGCCTCGATTTTGGACTTGATTAACGAGCTGCAAGAAGAAACCGGCATGGCGGTGATTTTTATCACCCACGATCTGGGCGTGGTCGCCGAGGTATGTGACGATGTGGCGGTGATGTACGATGGCCAAATTCGCGAACGGGCAGATATTTTCACACTCTTTGATCACCCAGCTCATCCGTATACCAAGCGTTTGCTGGGATTAATGCCGGGGCGTACTCACCAACCCAAGCAGATGATTGATATTCGCCCGTTGGAAGACTTTGATGCAGCGCCATCATCGACATAGTTGCAGGAGAACGCGATGAGCAAGGAAGTCCTCAGAGTAGAAAATCTGAAGCAGTATTTTGTCTCCGGCAAAGGCCTGCTTCGTCAAGGCTACACCATTAAAGCCGTCGATGGCGTATCGCTGTCGGTGTCACAAGGTGAAACACTTGGGCTGGTGGGGGAGTCGGGGTGTGGCAAAAGTACCCTTGGCCGTACCATACTCAAGTTGTTTGAGCCTACCGAAGGGAAAATTTTCTTTGAAGGTAAAGACATCACCCCGTTGTCGCCACGACAGATGCGGCCACTGCGTAAAGACATGCAGATTGTCTTTCAAGACCCGCTCGAGTCGCTCAACCAGCGTCATACCATCGGCGGGATCTTAGAAGAGCCCTTTATTATTCACAATGTTGGTACCGCGAAAGAGCGTCGCCAATGGGTGCTTGAGCTGTTGGATAAAGTCGGCTTGCCCCACGATGCGGTAAACCGCTACCCGCATGAGTTTTCGGGCGGTCAGCGGCAGCGGATTGGTATTGCCCGGGCGATCGCCCTCAACCGAAACCTGCTGATTTGTGACGAGTCCGTCTCCGCCTTGGATGTGTCGGTGCAGGCACAAATTCTTAATCTGTTGTTGAAACTCCAGCAAGAGATGAACTTGGCGATGATTTTTATCTCGCACGACTTATCGGTGGTCCGTCATATCTCCGATAAGGTGGCGGTGATGTACTTTGGTCATGTGGTAGAAGAGGGGCCGACCGAAACCGTCTACCACCAGCCGCAGCACGAGTACACCCAAACGCTGCTCTCTGCCATTCCGATCACCCATCCTAAATACCGCAAACACAAGCGCCGTGCCGAGCAACCGGTGGCCGAAAAAAAGCCTGAAGCGGTGAGTTAAGTACACGCCCAGGCCCCTCTGGTAAAAATGAGGTAACCCCCAGTAGTTGGACATCCAACATTGGGGGCGCTTCATCAGCAAAAGCTTGATGGAAGACATGGGGGTTTTTGGATATAATAGTAGCCAATTTGGTTTATTTTCCGCTATATTGGATATAATAATATCCAATGGCCATTGAAGATGAATTTCACCTTACTGGATGATACCGATGTAAGCCAAGCCTATGCTGCTTATTTACGGGCGTTGCGTCAGCACGCAAAACTCTCACGAGCGGCACTGGCAAAGCGAAGCTGCGTGCCTGCCTCAACGATTAAAAAGTTTGAGCTGACTGGGCAAATTTCCTTTCGCCAATTGCTGTTGCTTTGGCAGACCCTAGACTCATTGGATAGGCTTTATCAGCTCACCCAGCCGCATAAAGAGCGCGTCACTGCGCCCTCGAGTATTGATGAGGTACTAAAAGATGAGTTTTAGACCGATTCAAAAGCTTACTGTCACCCGTACGTTAAGTTCAGGAGAGCAGGTTGCTGTAGGGATCTTGGCTCAGAATCGGCAAGGTGTTTTTTTTCAGTATACAGACGGCTATTTGCAGCAGTTTGGCAATTTATCACCGTTTACTTTACAGTCGAGCATGCAAGTACAAGCCGCACCTAAACAGCCTCATCAAGGGGTGCATGGCGTATTTGGGGATTGTTTGCCTGATGGTTGGGGCATGATGTTACAAGATCGTGTTTTCCGGCAAAAAGGCATCCTGCCGAATCAATTAACGGCGATGGACAGATTGGCCTTTGTCGGTGATAAAGGCATCGGGGCGTTGTCTTTTTCTCCGGTGTCTGAGTTTTCAGCCTCGACGCACGCTGATATTAATCTAGCAACCTTGGGCTTAGAGGCTCAAACGCTTTTCGATGCTTCAATGTCAGACTATATGGATAATAACCATGAGAAGTTAGATGGGTATACTCAACAGGTATTGGCAGCACTAGTCGCTGGTGGTAGTTCGGGTGGAGCAAGACCAAAAGCACAGATTTATATGCCGACGGGGGAAATTGAGCAATGTCGCACCTTTGCACAGCGAGGTGATGAAGCGTGGCTGGTTAAGTTTACCTCGAAAAATCTAGCACTCGGGCATGAAGAAGGTTTGTGTGAGGCGGTATATTTGCAAATGGCTGAGCAAGCTAAATGCCAACCCCCACGCTGGCAACTTATTGAGGCACCAACAAAAAGTGGTGCGGTTGCATGGTTGGCGCTCAAGCGTTTTGATTATGTCGCTGGACAAGCCGATTTAGTGAGTGGACACAGTACAGGCCGCTTGCATATGCACAGTGCCTGCGGATTGCTGGATGCAGATTTTCGAACGCCAAGTTTAGATTACATTGACTTGATCAAAGCCAGCCGTCAATTATGTCAATCTCCAGCTGCGGGACAGCTGCAATTTCGCCGTGCCGTTTTTAATCTACTGTCGTCTAACCAAGATGATCACAGTAAAAACTGGGCGTTTTTACAAGCGGACGACGGTCAATGGAACCTTGCGCCTTTTTACGATGTCACCTACAGCCCGCATCCATTTAACGAGCATGCCACTGCATTTGGTGGGTATGGCAAAGCGCCACCGCTTAAGGTAATGCAAAAACTTGCAGCAAGTGCTGGCTATGGGAGTTGGCATGATGCAAGGCAAGTTATTGAAGAAGTCGCAGAAGCCATCAGCCAATTTATGCATCTTGCAAAGCAGCAAGGGGTTAGCAAAACCACAGTATCTGCAATTGCTAAGACACTGTATCAGCGTAAACAGGAAAATGCCGCGCTGTTTCTATAACAAATAAGAGGGGACAGTAATGAAGCTCGGTCGCAACGATCCTTGCCATTGTGGCAGTGGTAAAAAATTCAAACGGTGTTGTATGGACGGCGTGTCTAAGCAACATGCGCAAGTCGTTGATGACGCTGAAACCATGCTGGCGAATAACCCAGGTATGAGTATCGATGAACTCAATGCTGTGTTACAGCGCCAAGTGCAGGATCGCAATAATCAACCTCATCCCGATTTTTGTGGTGTGACACCCACGCAAATGACCAATTGGCTTTATGCGCCGTTTGATCAATTACAGTGGGTGACGATCACTACGCCCGCCGATCTTTCCGTCAGCCCAGTGATGCGATATTTGGCTTTGATGCTTGAATATGCGATGGCGCAAGGCGGTGCTTTTAAAGCAACCAGCAAAGGCAACTTACCGGCTAAGTTGGTCAAACAAGCCAGTGAATTATTGCCTGAGTTTTCAGTTTCTCAATTCCAACGCCACATTAGTATCAGCGAGTTTGCTGGGTTTAACGAAGACAAATTCAATGCCTTGCACTATACCCGCGTGCTAGCCGAAATTAGCGGTATTATCTACCGACGCAGCGGCCGTTATCATGTGAAAAAAGCGGCGCAAAAACAGTATCAAGACATGGGCGTGCAAGCCTTTTTTAAGCCGATGCTGGCAGCTGCAACCGGCAAATATAACTGGGCGTATTTAGATAGCTTTGAATACGATGTTGATTTGCGCACCTTTTGGGTATTCATGTTGTGGCGCATACAAGCGCATCACAGCGTCGATCAGCTTACTCAAGAAGTGATGGTTGCTTTTCCTGATGTGTTAAAGGCGTTCCCAACGGACGATTACGCCCCGCCGGAAGCGTTGTTAAGCGGACTTATCGAAACGCGATTTATTGAGCGCTTTTTGCAGTTTTGGGGATTTGTGACGATGGATCCAAGGCGTTTTATAAACGGCGAACCCATTGCGCTCACCGCTCAGACTCAGCCGCTGTTAGCGCAAACCTTTCAATTCCACATTAACGGATAGCAGGGCATCGTGAGCAAATATCAATACTATAAATTCGAGCGTTTAGATGGGTATTTAGACAGCACCGCGCGCCAAGCACTCAGAGCCATTTCACGCCGAGCCGATATCACGGCAACGTCTTTCCAGGTGGTTTACAACTTTAGCGATCTAAAGGCTAAGGCATATGAGATCATGCTAAAGCACTTCGATATCGGTTTTTACTATGCCAACTGGGGCTCGATGGATGCCTACATCAAACTACCTGCCGGGACCATACCCGATGCCATGCTTGGGTTATCGAACGATGGTTTTAAGGTTCGTCAAACCGATGAGTGGCAATTGCTCACTTTCTCTATCGAAGAGTATGGTGCGTATTTTGATGATGAAGATGCGGACGATTTTTTCCAGCATTTACCCGGTTTACGCAATCAGTTAATCCAAGGTGACTGGCGGCTTATGTACTTAGCGTGGCTCAAAGCGGTAGATGACGATGATGAGCTTGACGCGATACCGTTAATCCAATTCGATTTTGAGCGCCTCAGCGAAGGGTTACAGGCTTTTGCTGCGCTGTATGCGATTCCCTTACCTTGGGTTAAAGCGCTTACGATGGTGCTGAATGAACAACCCAGTCACCCAGCCAAACACACCCAGCTTCAGTTTGAAGGTTGGCTCAAAACGCTCACGGAAGCGGAGAAAAACACACTATTACGCACGCTGTTTGAGCAAGGCCAATTAACTCGCCACCAAGCCGTAGCGCTGACGCGAAAAGAACCAGCCAACAAAGACGAAACCTATCAGTATTGGTTAACCCCCGACCTCGTGGCTCCCTATATTGCAACCGCCCAACGACAGTTTGAGCAACAACAAGCCGAGGCACTTGCAAAAAAACTAGCCATTGAAAAAGCAGAAAAAGAACAAACCTTAATAGATCTCTACAACCAGCGCGATCACTACTGGCAGCAAGCGCACGAGCAAGCGGATCGCACTTGCCCCAGTGGCTACGATGCGGCATCACGCTATTTGCATCAGCTCGTTGAGGCCTATCAGCTTCACGATAATTCTGCGTCCTTTGATCAGCGGTTTAAGCGCTTTATAGCAGCTAATAGCCGTCGTAAAGCATTATTAAATCGCTTGAGTGGTTTGCTTAAATGATTGGGTCCACCCCAGGCAGACCCAGTGTTGTTAGCAAAAAATATCGTTGAGTTTTGATTGGTTGAAAGCCTTTATGCCCGCCTTTAGGTCTACACATTGTTACCTGTGAAGTCACTTTGTGTAGACCTCAGACGAGAGTGTGACTTAACTCTTTGTTGCTATTGTTTGAAAAGTATAGAAAAGTGATCCTTTCATAACGCCTACAATCCGTGGTTTGTAAGATGAAACTGGCTCATAGCGTGGAAGGAAAAAATGCAGCAGGTCGGAATTTATGAGCAGCTGGTAACGCAGCTTATTGAGAGCCGTATTGATCGAGAGCGATTCTATGTTGGCGAGCGGACGCTTACCAGCAACGAGGCGTCAGTTTGGTTGTCTCGCTTTTTATCGCATGTTTTGCACCATGTGCTCGACGCCGTGCCTGCCAGTGACGATCGCCTAGCGCAGCAAATCACACTATCCAACCAATTCTTGCTGTGGCTGAAAACCCAGATCCACGATAAAGACATTATCGACGATAACCTGCTCGCGAGTCAGGGGAAAATCCTGACGGCCCTTTATGAGTTTGAAAACCCGATAGCATCTGATTTAGCGCGCTATGTGCAAGATATTTTCCCACTCACCGGCTTAACGCAGAGTGAGCTTTTTTGTGGCAGTAATGCGGGTCTTTCATTGGAGTCAGAGCTGAAAAGAGAGATTTTATCCGCAGACAAAATCTATTGGTTGGTATCATTCATCAAGTGGGCGGGGATAAGAATTTTCCGTAAAGAGCTGGAAGCCTTTACTCGCAGTGGTCGCGAGTTAAAGGTCATCACCACGTCATACATGGGCGCGACAGATGCGAAAGCGGTGGAGTACTTAGCCAGCTTACCCAATACCGAGGTGAAGTTAAGCTACAATACCGAGCGCGAGCGTCTGCATGCAAAAAGCTATTTGTTTTTACGCGAGACCGGTTATCACACCGGTTATATCGGATCGTCAAACCTCTCTCACTCTGCACTGACGAATGGGTTGGAGTGGAATCTCAAAATTACCTCGCAAGAAATTCCCCACATTATCAATAAATCACACAGCACCTTTGAAACGTATTGGGCGTCGAATGAATTTGAACGATTTGACGGAGATGCAAAAAGTACCGAAAAACTGAATCAAGCCCTTCGGCAGCAGCGCGGTGGCGAAGAAGATGGTACTACGTTTTTCTTCGATCTCTCTCCTTTCCCTCACCAGAAGGAGATTTTGGAGCAGCTGACGGTTGAGCGTCATACGCATCAACGTTTTCGCAACTTAGTGGTGGCGGCAACAGGCACTGGTAAGACACTGATCTCTGCGTTTGATTTCGCCCGTTTTTTGAAAAAACACCCTGATGCCAACTTTTTATTTGTGGCTCATCGTGAAGAAATCCTTAAGCAGGCGCGTGCGGCCTATCGAGGCTTATTACGTAACAGTACCTTTGGCGAGCTGTGGGTCGGTGGTCTCACGCCAGATCATTACCGGCAGCTATTTGTCTCGATTCAAACATTGAACAACCAGCTCGATACGCTCAACTTGACGGCCGATTACTATGACTACATTGTGATTGATGAAGTGCATCATATTGCTGCGAGCAGTTATCGAGCGGTTTTGCACCACTTTTCGCCGTCAATACTACTGGGTCTGACGGCGACACCCGAGCGTCACGATGGCGGCGATATTCTCGCGGATTTTGGTGGTGTTATTGCGGCTGAGATTCGGTTGCCAGAGGCGATTAACCGTCGTCATCTTTGCCCATTCCAATATTTTGGTATTGATGATGATACCGATCTACGGACCATTCCTTGGCAGCGTGGCCGCTATGATATTGCACAGCTGACTAACCTCTATACCTCCAACCAAGCACGGGTGGATAAGATATTACTCAGCATGAACGAGATCATCACGGATCTTAGCCGTATGAAAGCACTCGCTTTTTGTGTGAGTAAAGAACACGCTCAATACATGGCTCAACAGTTTTCACTGCAAGGGCTTAAGGCGGATGTGTTAACCAGCGACAATCGGCATGAGCGCCAGCGAAAGCAGCAATCGCTGCGCGCCGGTGAGGTCAATGTGCTTTGTGTGGTTGATATTTTCAACGAGGGGGTCGATATCCCTGAAGTAGATACCTTATTGTTTCTGCGTCCCACCGAGAGTTTAACCATTTTCCTTCAGCAACTAGGCCGCGGTTTACGGTTAGCCGAGGGCAAAGAGTGCTGCACCGTCCTCGATTTTGTCGGTCATTCGCGTCCCGAGTATGACTTTGCAAACAAGTTTCGGGCGCTGGTGGGTAAGAGCGCTCGTGCGATTAACCGTGAGATTGAGCAAGGCTTCCCTCATGCGCCTTTGGGCTGTCGTATTGAGCTTACTAAGCGCACGCTAGAAATGGTCTTGGATAACATTCGCAAAGCGTCGCTAACGCTAAGACGCTTAGTGGCAATGGTTCGGCAATATCCTCAGCACACCCACCTGCCGCTGACGCTAGCGAACTTCCTAACCTTGTATCCGCATATTGATTTGAACGAACTATACAAGCGAGGCTGTTGGTCAGAACTGGTGTTCAAAGCAGAGCTAAAGGCTAATGATTACCCTGTTGATGAAAGTGCACTTAAAACAATCAATAAAGCGATTTTTCAGCGGATTTTAACCACTGATGATCATGCGTATCTACAGTTTTTAAAGCAGCTTTGCCAAACAGACTTTGCGCCTGATACGGGTAGCGAACGGCATCGACTCATGTGTCATTATGATGTTTGGCAACAAACCGGGCCAGCTCTTGGCTTTTCATCCATTGCGCAAAGCTTTGCCGCGTTAAGGCGGCTGGGCATCAAAACAGAATTAATGGATGTGTTGGACTGGAAACTGTCACAAACCAAGCACGAGCAGTTAAGGATGGACGATTTGCCTGATGTGCCATTGCGACTTCATGCTCGATATGCGCGTGAGCAAATTCTAGTTGGGTTTGGCGCTACCACGTTGGAGCGGCAGCCGCCTGCACGAGAGGGGCTCTATGCGCTTAAAGATCAAAACATCGAACTGTTATTTGTCACCTTGGATAAAAATGAAAAGCAATTTTCCCCGACGACCATGTATCACGATTATGCGATTAACGCGTCACGCTTTCACTGGCAGTCGCAAAACAGCTCGCGCCCTGATAAAGGCCGCGGCAAAGATTACATTCAACATCAAAAGATAGGGAAGCGCCTGTTTTTGTTTGTACGTGAGCAAACTAAAGATGAATTCGGGCGTACCATGGGGTTTGTGAATTTTGGCGAAGTGAATTATATCTCGCACACCGGATCTCAGCCGATGGATATTACGTGGGAGCTAGCCACTCCGATGCCAAACTTTATGTGGCAGCAAGCGGCGAAGTTGGCAGTAGGCTAGTTGAGATGGCAGTGGCATTGGGTGGCCAACGTGCTACATCGCCCAATGAAAAATTCGATGAAACTTACAACCCTAACTCGTCTAGAGAGTGTGACTACGTTTGCTGAGGTCGAAAAAGTCTACCAATAAGCAGTGGTTTGAATAAGCGTGTTCTATCAATGATGCAGAAGGTGAAATGAATGACAGAGCATATCCCTCAAGCTCCACAAGGAGAGTTTGTTTTCTTCACTAGTGCAGACGGTCAAACTCGTGTTGAGTGCCGCTTTGAATCCGATACATTGTGGCTTTCTCAGGCTGTAATGGCGGAGCTGTCCGATAAAGACATTCGTACGATTAATGAACACTTGGTCAATATTTACAAGGAAGGCGAGCTTGTTCAAAGTGCAACCATCCGGAAATTCCGAATAGTTCGATGGAAGGGAACACGTTATGTCTCGCGTGAGGTCGCTCCCGAATCTAACTGGTAATTCGTTAAATGGGCTTTGGGTGTATTACACTTAAACGGCTAGGCAGTAATCACCCAATATTCTGGATCTCATCAAAGAGAATAATAAAAACACCCCGAAAAAATTCTGAATTCAGGTCTCACTATGCAGCAATATATGCACATTGATGACAGCTTTAGCGCTTTGATTCGTCGTAGTGGCTGGTATCTGTTGACAACGCCCCACGTCGCCCACATAATTAATTTATCAATGGCTTCCTCCAGGTGCGCACGCCGCCCGTAAGAGTGGAAGCTTTTTTTTTGCCTCAAGGATGTCCGTTTTGTCTGTGCGCGTGCCTTATAACAAGCCTTATATGAGTGCCGCTGAGTTGTGCGATAAGCTGGTTGCCCAAGGGATCACCGTTGCTGATCGTGATTTTGCCGCTCGGGTACTTAAACGGTGCAGTTACTACCGATTTAAAGCGTACTTGCTGCCGTTCTCTGAGTCGTCCTCTCCCCCTCGTCGTTATCAAGCCGGTACCACGTTCGAGCAATGCTATGCCCTTTATCAGTTTGATGAAGCGCTACGTAATTTGGTGTTTGATGTGGTGGGTAAGGTAGAAGTGGGGATCCGCTCTGGCTTTGAGGAGTGGATGACCAAGCAAACCGATAATCGGTTTTGGTATCTGGATTCGGCTTTATTTAAGGAAAACGGCGAGCAGGTCAAAACCGTTAGTCGTGTGCGGGATATGTTCAAAGACTCCAAAGAGCAGTTCGCCGAGCATTATCGCAGCAAGTATTACAACGACTATTGCCCGTTTTTCCGCGATCTGCCGCCGGGTTGGGTCGCCATTGAGCTGATGACATTTGGTAATGTCTCTAAGCTGATGCGGAGCTTGCAAAGCGATCAGGTGAATGCACTGAAGATGAACCGCTTTGCGAAAACCTTGAACGTCGAAAAGTACCAAACCTTGTGCGCTTGGGTGGATGCTATTCACCAAGTACGCAACCACTGTGCGCATCACTCACGCCTATTTAACCGCAACTTGCCGGCACCTACAGGGATTAAGCGTATTTTGTCTCCCGATGTGGCACTAGTGCGCACCCGTCCGGACCCAACCAAGCGCGAAGAAGACCAACTGAACCGCCTTTACACGGTGTTAGCTGCCGTCCAACAGCTTTATAACGGCTTGGGCTATGACGCGCCATTGGGTCCCGCATTGGTTGATCTATTTGAGCGTTATCCAGTGGCTAAGCGTTTTATGTCGTCGATGGGCTTCCCTGCCGACTGGGCAAATGAACCATTGTTTTTCAGGTAACCTTCGAGTCCTTCGCCAAAATCCGACATACCTGGGCACGGCTGTAGCCGGTCGCGTCGGACACTTCTGTTAAGCTCATGCCTATTTCTCTGCCTTAAAAAATTGGGGAGTACAATTTCACCGATACAATATAGCGAGAAAGCACTCCCCAATCTACTACCCATGACTACCCAAACTTGACAGAGCTTACACGAACGCCATGACCGTCAAAAACAAATAAACATCTGATTATATTGTTATTAATGCCATCGGCGAACACTCATGAACATCACTCAATATTCTGGATCTGTTCGCGCATTTGTTCGATGAGCACTTTGAGCTCGACGCCGGAGGCGGTGATTTCGGTGCTGATCGATTTGGAGGCGAGGGTGTTGGCTTCGCGGTTGAACTCTTGCATCATGAAGTCCAAGCGTCGGCCGCAGGCGCCGCCTTTTTTGAGGATTTTGCGCGCTTCTGAAACGTGTGAGTCGAGGCGGTCTAACTCTTCGGCCACATCGACTTTTTGTGCCAGCATCACCATTTCTTGCTCAACGCGGGCCGGGTCGAGCTCCACTTTGGCTTCTTCCAAACGCGTGGTTAAACGTTCACGCTGCCACTCAATCACGGTGGGCATTTTTTCGCGCACTTTGATCACTTCAGCGCTAATCGCATCCAATCGCTGCTCAATCAGCACTTTCATGTTATCGCCTTCGCTGGCCCGAGCCGCCACAAAAGCCTCTAGCCCTTCATCTAAACCGGCGAGTAATACACGGTGCAACTCATCGGTATCTTGCTCCGGCGCTTCCATCACGCCCGGCCAGTTTAATACCTGAAACGGGTTAATGTTGCCTTCGCCCGCGGTATCCTTGACCACTGTGCGGCGTCAATGACTTGTTTGGCCAAGCCTTCGTTGATGGTGAGTTTGTCTTGGCTTGCCTGGGAGGTGTCAAAACGCAGGTTACATTCCACTTTGCCGCGGGCGAGGCGCTTACGGAAACGCTCGCGCACCACAGGCTCGAGGCTACGTAACTGCTCAGGCATGCGGATATAGGTTTCAAGGTAGCGCTGGTTGACGGAGCGGATTTCCCAAACCGCGTTGCCCCAATCGCCCTTGAGTTCTTGTCGCGCGTAGGCGGTCATACTGTGGATCATGTGTACCTGCTTTTGTGTGCTAAGAGTGAATAATGAAGAGTATACGCATCTGCTCTTCTTGCGTCAGCTGTCTTGAACGGCAAGGCGGACAGGGATCGCAAGCGAGCAGATAAACACGTATAATCGCCATCACATTTTTCAGTCAATGAAGGTAACTTGCATGCGCCCAAGTGGAAGAGCACTCGACCAAATTCGTCCCGTTAGCTTTACCCGCGGTTTTACGGCCCACGCAGAAGGCTCTGTGTTGGTATGCTTTGGTGATACCAAGGTGATTTGTAATGCCACGATCGAAGAGGGCGTGCCACGCTTTTTGAAAGGCAAGGGCCAAGGTTGGGTGACCGCCGAGTATGGCATGTTGCCACGTGCGACCCACACCCGTAACCGTCGTGAAGCGTCAAACGGTAAGCAGGGTGGCCGAACGGTAGAAATCCAACGTTTGATTGGCCGCAGTTTGCGCGCCGCGGTCGATTTAAAAGCATTGGGTGAGCGCACCATTACGGTTGACTGTGATGTGATTCAAGCCGACGGCGGCACACGCACGGCGTCTATTTCGGGGGCGAGTGTGGCACTGGCGGACGCGCTTAATGCGTTAGTGCGTAACGGCAAGCTTGCTGCGAATCCAATGCGTGGCCACGTGGCCGCGGTGTCGGTGGGCATTTATCAACAAACGCCGATTTGCGATCTCGAGTATGTGGAAGACTCAGCGGCAGATACCGACATGAATGTGGTGATGCTCGAAGATGGCCGCATGATTGAGGTGCAAGGCACGGCAGAAGCTGAGCCGTTTACTCCCGATGAGCTCAATGCCATGTTGGCACTGGCCAGTAAGGGCATTGATGACATTGTCGTCGCGCAAAAATCGGCCCTGGCCGAATAATCCTATTGCAATGGCTCCCATCTTGGGGGCTATTTTTTTATCTATTAACCTGAGATGGGCGCGCGTCGCGAACGCCCGATAATAATCACAGACAGCAAGAGAGGACTGCATGAAAGCCTATCAGCGCCAGTTTATTGAGTTTGCCCTTGAGCGGCAGGTTTTGAAGTTTGGCGAATTTACCCTGAAGTCGGGGCGTAAGAGCCCGTACTTTTTTAATGCGGGGTTGTTTAATACCGGGCGCGATTTGGCAAAACTGGGTGAATTTTATGCCGCGGCGTTGATGGATGCAGGCATAAATTATGATGTGCTTTTTGGCCCGGCGTATAAAGGGATCCCCATTGCGACCACCACAGCGGTGGCGCTCGCGGCGCATCATGATGTGGATACGCCATATTGTTTTAACCGCAAAGAGGCTAAAGACCACGGCGAAGGTGGCAACTTGGTAGGCAGTGCACTCGCAGGTCGAGTAATGTTAGTGGACGATGTGATTACCGCCGGCACCGCGATTCGCGAGTCCATGACACTGATTCAGGCGCAAGGCGCACAACTGGCGGGTGTCTTGGTGGCAATTGATCGCCAAGAGCGCGGCCAAGGTGAGTTATCGGCGATCCAAGAAGTGGAGCGTGACTTTGGTTGCCAAGTCGTCTCTATCATTAGTTTGTCTGATTTAGTCGCTTACTTAGAACAAAGCCAAGCGGATCCGGCGCAGTTAGCCGCGGTGAAAGGGTACCAAGCGAACTACGGCATTTAAGCAACGTGCATGCAGCTGGCTAGCGTTATAGATGTAGCCAGTTGCATTGCGCTCGTTGAACGACGCCGATTGCATTGCGCCAATTGCATTGCAGCCAACACCGCTCATTGCAATTGATTGGTCAGCAGTTGCCAGTATTGTTCAAAATTCGCGGTTGGCAGCTGCTTAAACGATGAGCGTACGTAACGACAAAAGCCGCCTTCCACTTGGCTAATAAGCTGACTGGCAAGCACGGCTTCATCTAAAGGAAAGCCCTTTCCTTCGCGCAAGCGACGCTCACGTAATACTTGCTTGAGCTGTGCTTCAACGCGCTCGAAAAGCTGGTTGATGCGCGCTTGTAGCCTGTCTTGCTCAAACATCAGCGCATGGCCTGTCATGATGCGTGTCAGCCCTGGGTTACGTTCACCAAACACCAGCAATAATTGCAGAATCAACTTGAGACGAACCAAGGTGTCCTTTTCTTCTTCAATAATGAGGTTGATGCGGGATAAGAGCGAGTCTTCGATAAATTCAATCAAGCCCTCAAACATACGTGCTTTACTGGGAAAATGACGATAAAGCGCGGCCTCTGACACCCCGACTTGCTCGGCGAGCTTGGCGGTGGTGATGCGCTGGCTGCCTTGGGTTGACTCCAGCATCTGCGCGAGCGCTTGGAGGATCTCTTCGCGGCGATTACTTTTTTTCGGGGCTGCCATGGATGCGATTCCTTTGTCTTTTTATCTATCACACTGGCGACGTTTAAAGGAGGCATCATGGAGAGGTGCCGCCAAGTGTGACGCTTTCCTCTTATCTTAGCGACGAGGTCTCTGTATTAAAAGCAAAAAGCGTGGCCATGGCGCACGCTTTTGAACTTGTTTTTCACCCCGGAGCTAAGGCCTCCGGGGTGCTGGGCTTCTCCCTTATTCTTTTATCGATCGTTGCAAATAGCGCGTGTGAATGTGTGCTATTACGCTACGCGCTAACGTCGGTTTATCGCAAGGGGAGCGCTTTGTCACCGTCAGACCAGAATAGGTGCAGGGCATTATGATCACTGT
>AQOF01000014.1 GCA_000565345.1 Salinivibrio costicola subsp. costicola ATCC 33508 = LMG 11651
ACCGTATCCACCTTAATCCCCACGATATAGGCCACATAATGCTGGACGAGGTGGTAATCGGACAGTGCGGCACGCGAAACTTGATTACGTATTATCCCATAGYCCCAAGATCTTGCCACTGGAACGATGATGCTGGCGGTGAAAATGATCACGGCAATACCAGGCATGCCATTATTGATTAAGCTCGCCACCCCAGAGAAGATGGTGTCTTCAAGCCGAATACCGTTAGAAAATAAAATTGAGATCGGATACACGTTGGCTGGAAACAAAAAAATACTGGCTGTGATCAAACATGCCCATGTCTTTTGCTCACTGCGAATGACACGCCGATAAAGAGGCTGGTGGCAGCGCTGGCACGCGCCTTGGTCTGCGGTCTGTGTTAAGCCACAGTGACCACAACGAATGAGTGTGGACGTGTTATCCGATGGTGTCGCAGCTAAAGAAAATGTATCCCAGTATCTTTGTGTATTCACTCTGACCAGCAGCACAGAGAGCAAGATCTGGATAACCGCGTAACAGGCGAGGCCGATGGAGAAATGCAGGGAGGCATAGTCTTGAATTTTAAAACAAGCGATGGCCAAACTGACCATCAAAACATCCGCCATGACCCAATGACGACTATGGTCAACTACCTTGACCGCAAGACGAAAGCACCGAATCGCTTGACGTCGTCGTGCAAGGTGTAAAGTGAGTAAAGCGCTGGTAAAGATAAGTGGCCCTAGAGAGGCACAAATCACCACGAGCGCAGCCACAAAAGGAAAGTCGGACCAAAGGCGTACAGCACCAGTCAATACGGAGGCGTTGATCGTTGAGCCTAATAAATCTATCGATAGCAAAGGTTGGAGATGGGCTGGCAAGAAAAGGATAAGTATCGTCAAGGTTAACGCGATTTCACTATTAAATGATAAGCGTCGACCCTGTGCGAGTTTGGTCGCGCAGCGTGGGCAAATGGCAAGATGGTCATAACCCGTTTGACAGCCTTGTAGCACCCGATCACAACCCGGGCACCTTATCTGACTTGGATAAGATGCCGACAGGGTGTTGTCTGGTGGTTGCGTTCTCACGATTATTTCCCTGCTACCTGTTGGAGTTGTCCATATAAGGTTTGATAAACACCGGGTGCATTCACCAGTTCGGTGTGTGTCCCTTGTTGACTGACCTGACCTTCATCGAGCACATAAATCAGATCGGCTTCTTTAACCGCTGACAGCCGATGTGCAACAATCAGTGTCGTACGACCAGCTAAAAAGGTTTGCATCGCTTGATGCAGTGCGCGTTCAGTGGCGGTATCGAGTGCCGAAGTGGCTTCATCTAAAATCACCAGTTTAGGGTCGCCGAGCAGCATACGCGCAATTGCAACACGCTGGCGCTGACCGCCTGATAAGCGCACCCCTTGGCGTCCCAGTGGGGTCTCTAAGCCTTGAGTCAGCTGATTCACGACATCGCCCAGCTGTGCGCGCTCCAACGCTTGCCAGAGCGTCGCATCATCAAACTTACGCCCCAGACTTAAATTATTTCTTAAAGTATCATTAAACAGTATGGGTTGTTGCAATACCACGGCAATTTGATGACGAAGCGCATCCATATTGATGTCATGAATGGAATGGCCATTAAAGCGAATATCACCCTGTTCTACAGGGTAGAGCCCTAACAACAGCTGAATGAGGGTTGATTTACCGCCTCCACTTGCGCCGACGAGGGCCACGCGTTGTCCGGCCGGGATCTGCATGGTGAGACCATCGAGAATCGCTTTGTCATCATCATACGCAAAGTGAAGGTTATCTATCTCAACATCGATTGCTTGCGGGTTCTCCCTCCCTGAAACGAGCTCGCCTGGATCGATCCCCTCTGGACGCCGAGTTTCTTCGGGTAATTGCAAGACCTCGTTAATCCGAGTCATCGCTGCTTTGGCGCTATACCACGCAAACTGGATCCCGAGTAGCTCTTGAACTGGCCCGAGCATAAACCATAGATAGCCAAACACGGCAAACATCAAGCCGATAGAAAGATCACTAAAAAAGACCATGCCCATCGCGACCGCGCGAAAGAGTTCAAAGCCGACTAAAAACATTAAGAACGAAAGACGACCCGCCGCCTCAGATTGCCACGCGTATTTATCGGCGCTCACTTTAATATCATTTGCACTGTCATCAAGTTGCTTTAAATAGGTCCGCTCTCGGTTAGCGGCGCGAAGTTGATATAATCCGTCTAGGGTATCGACCAGTCGCTGTTGGAACTGTTCAAAGGCTCGGTTTTCGCGCGTTTTAAGGTGTTTTACGCGTTGGCCGAGGGCACGACTCAGCGCCACCACAATGGGATTAATCAATAAGATAAACAAGCCTAATCGCCAGTCAATCCAAAGCAAAACCACCGCTGTCCCGGTGACAGTGAGGACCCCGATAATAAATTTACTCAGCGTGGTCCCGATAAACTTATCGATGGTTTCCACATCGGTGACAAGGTGAGAAGTCAGCCCGCCACTGCCACGAAGTTCGTACTCTCGCATGCTGATACGGCCGAGTTTTGCAATCAGGTGCTGACGGATTTTATAGGTGATGGCTTTACCCACCAGCGTAAATTGGCGACCTTGTAAGATGTTCAACCCTTGGCTGATAGTGCGCATCAATACCACGATCACTAAGACGGCAGCGATATAGTACGCAGCCTGTTGCCAGCTTTGTGGCAGTATTGTGTTAAGTACCGACAGCCCCCAATCGGGTTTGTCGAGTAGCACCTCGTCGACCAATAATGGCATCAATAGCGGAATTGGCACACTGATGAGCGTGGCAGCAATGGCGACCACGTTTGCCCAGATTAGCCGCGTTCGATGAGGTCGTGCTTGGTCAAGAAGCCAGCGCCAAGTGATCATAAATCAAGATACTCAATTGAAATGTCTTTAGATTCTTTCTATTGTAATGGTCTTGTTGATTGAGATGCAGTGATTTATGGAAAACAAAGCGGATTTTTATCGTTTGTTAACGCAACAAGCGGTGGCTTTATGTGAAGGTGAGCCTAACCTTATCGCTAAGCTTGCTAATGTGAGCGCCTTGCTAAATAGCCAACTTGACGATATCAACTGGGTGGGATTTTATCTTGATGACGGTGACGAGTTAGTGCTTGGACCATTTCAAGGCCAACCCGCGTGTGTTCGTATTCCTTTTGATAAAGGTGTATGCGGTGCGGCTTATCGACAAGATATTGTCATGCGAGTTGAAGATGTCCATGCTTTTGAAGGACATATCGTCTGTGATGCCGCCAGTAACGCTGAAATTGTTCTGCCAGTGCACGTCAACGGACAACGGCATGCGGTACTCGATATTGATAGTCCAAGTATCGGTCGATTTGACCAAGAAGATGAGCATGGACTGGCTACCTTGGTCAAAGAAATGCAAAAACACTTATGATTTCGCCAATCTTGGTAGTTTTTTAATATCAGGTATCTATAATACGCACCACTTTCATACTTAAATACACGTAGATACGCTGCTGCAGTTTTGCTGCAGCAGGCCAGGAAAAAACATGGAAAATACTGAAAAGCTCGCGAACAGCAAAGAAGTCATTGCCTATATTGCTGAACGTTTCCCTAAATGTTTTACTGTTGAAGGCGAAGCCAAGCCATTAAAAATTGGTATTTTTCAAGATCTTGCGACTCGTCTTGACGGCGATCCCAAGGTAAGCAAAACCCAATTGCGCGCCGCGCTTCGTCAGTACACGTCTTCCTGGCGTTATCTGCACAGCGTGAAACCCGGTGCGTCACGCGTCGATTTAGATGGCAATGCGTGCGGCGAGTTAGAGCAAGAGCATATTGATCATGCGGCTCAGGCTCTAGCAGAAAGCAAAGCACGGGCCGCTGAGCGTCGTAAGCAACAACAGGCGAAAAAAGCGGAGTCTCAGGCGAAAAACGGTGAAAAAGCGCCAGCCAAAGGCAAAAAAGCGGCAGCGCAATCGGCAAAAGGCCGTACAAGTAAACCAAAGCCCGCTAAAATGACTAAGAAAGAGAGTGAGCCACGTCGCGAACTCAGCGCCAACGACGTTGTCGTAGGCAAAGACGTAAATGTGAACATGGGCAATGGTAATTTACCTGCGACCATTGTTGAAATTAATAAGGATGAGGTGCGGGTTCGCCTAACTAACGGATTAACCATGTTAGTAAAAGCGGAGCACCTCAGCGCCTAAAGGAGACTCCTCGACGCATGTTTTGTCGACGCCGCGTTTCGGCGATTGCTGCCAGCCTCATGCTGGCAGCATCTGCCCAGGCCATAGAGGCCGATTTTCAACTCAGTGAGTTACCTTCACTCTCTGCTGAACCTCAACACGAAACCGCTTCTAAGCGGGTAACCTCTCGTTTTACCCGATCGCACTACAAGCAGTTTACGCTCGATGACGCGTTCTCAGCGGCTATTTTTAAACGCTACCTTGAAACGCTGGACTATAACCGTGTCTTTTTGACTCAGGATGATGTCGACACGCTATCGCGTTGGGAAGATCGTTTAGATGACCAATTAAAGGCGGGTGAAACAGAAGCCGCGTATGCGATTTATAACCGGGTTCTCAAAAAGCGCTTTGAACGCTATCAGTACGCTTTAAAAGTACTCGATAAACCGTTTGATTTTTCCGCAGATGAGAGCATGGTACTGGATCGTACTGAGCGACCATGGGCGGCAAATCAAGCGGAGCTTGATGCGATTTGGGACAAGCGAGTCAAAAATGACGCATTGAACTTACGCCTCACGGGGAAAGAGGATGATGCGATCCGCGACACCCTAGGGAAACGGTATAACAGTGCGTTAAAACGCCTCACACAAAGCCATAGTGAAGATGTGTTTCAAGTCTACATGAACGCCTTCGCCCGTGAGGTTGATCCGCATACGAGCTACTTATCTCCCCGTAATGCCGAACAATTTCAATCGGAAATGAACCTGTCTCTTGAAGGGATTGGTGCCGTTTTACAGGTCAAAAGCGAATATACCGTCATTCGTTCTCTGGTTGCTGGAGGCCCTGCGTCCAAGTCAAAACAGTTGTCACCAGGTGACCGCATTATTGGTGTTGGCCAGGAAGACGAATCGGTTGTCGACGTTATTGGCTGGCGTCTGGATGACGTGGTGGAACTGATCAAAGGCCCGAAAGGGAGCGAGGTTCAACTCAAAATTCTTCCTGAAGGCGCTAATGCTAAAAGTTACAACGTCACGTTAACCCGCGATAAAATTCGTCTTGAAGATCGTGCGGTGAAGTCGGAAGTGATCGCGCGCGGCGAAGATAAAATTGGTGTACTCACGGTACCGGGGTTTTATGTCGGCTTAGCCGATGATACCAAAAAAGAATTGGCAAACTTACAAGAGAAAGATGTCAGTGGCATCGTTGTCGATTTACGTAATAACGGTGGCGGGGCGCTGAGTGAAGCAACGGCGCTCAGTGGTTTGTTCATCGACAAAGGCCCGATTGTGCAAGTAAGAGACAGCTACGGTCGAGTGAAAGTCAACGCCGACAGTGATGGCAAAAGCTATTACGATGGTCCAATGACCGTGCTGATAAATCGCTATAGTGCCTCTGCGTCGGAAATTTTTGCCGCTGCCATGCAGGATTATGATCGAGCGGTAGTGATTGGCGAACAATCGTTTGGTAAAGGAACAGTGCAACAGCATCGTTCGCTCAACCATATTTACGATTTGTTCGATAACCCACTGGGTTACGTGCAATATACAATCCAAAAGTTTTATCGCATCAGTGGCGGCAGTACCCAAAATAAAGGTGTCGTACCTGACATTGCGTTTCCATCGCCTGTATCGCCTGATGAAACCGGTGAAAGTATGGAAGACAATGCATTGCCTTGGGATCGTATTGAAAAAGCGGATTATCAGGCACAGTCTTTGCCTGAATCAGTGATTGATACCCTCGCGCAACGTCATCAAGCAAGGATTGCTGACGATCGAGAGTTCGGTTTTATTCGTCAAGATATCGCGCGCTATCAAAAAGAGAAGGACGACAATACCTTGTCTTTAAATGAGAAAGTACGACGTCAAGAGATGGATGACGAAGATGCAGACCGCTTAGCGCGTTTAAATGCACGTCAAGAAGCCATGGGTGAGCCTCGCTTCAAGTCACTCGATGATGTACCTAAAGAGTATGAAGAGCCCGATGCCTACCTAGACGAAGCCGCCAGTATTACGCGAGATCTGGTTAATCTCACGACATCGCGTAACAAGTCATCTCTTAACGAGTCATCTCTTAACGAGTAGTGCGCCCGAAAAAGACACGACTGTGATCACGATAAGCCTGGGTCATCCGACCTGGGCTTTTTTTTCACTCAAAATGAGAACTAGGTCTAATCTTAGTAATAAGGCATCACCATCAGTAGGGGGAAGGTATGCGTTATTTCTACGGGATCACACTTGCCATGTTTATGGCATGGCCAGTGCATAGCGAGGATTTAGGGCGCTTTGACGTTCCTTTGCTGCTGGGGCAATGGTACTGGTTTAGTGAAGCAAGCGAAACATCAACCCCCATCCTTATAAAGCAATTAATATCTCCTTTAACTCCCACTATGAATTTCGTATCGATATGTTACGTCGTAACGGAAAGCTGGAAACAGCGGCCGGCCAATATAGCGTTACTCAGCAAACACTGAGGCTTTATGATGAGAATGGCACGGATCAGGTACATGCTTATCAATTGAATCATCACCAGTTGCAATTACAGGGGGCTATCTTTACGAAGTTGCTTCCAGACAACCTGAGTGGTTTGTGGCGTTCAAACAGTATTGAAGGTGATGATGTTAGCGAAGACGTAGACGGTGTGTCGCTAAAGTTGCGTCCAGACTTTTTGTTTGCGATGCAAGTAAGAGGCGGTAGTGGCCGTTCAGTGACCCATCGAGGCGTCTATTTGGTCGAGGGGGATCACTTAATGTTGATTTACAAAGAAGGGCGTCACTCGTCGCAATACCAACTGGCCGCTGATACTTTGCGATTAACCAATGATGTATTTGGTATGGAAGCGGTATTACAACGGCAACGCCAAGAATAGCAGTGTCAAGAATCGTTTAGCCCGTAAAAGTTGGTTATCGTCATGGCATTTTACGGGCCCAATCCGTGATTCACGGCGACAAATTAAATGCGGCCTTTAGCGCCGATAAATGCGCCTCATCCTTACAAATCGCCTTGTTCGGTTCATCCGATATTTTGGCTACGGGTTTGCCTTGGCAGCTGGTCAGCTTGATCACCACATTTAGTGTTTTCACATTGGGTAGATCACAAGTCAGTTGTGTGCCAATCCCAAACGACGTACTCGCCTTACCCGCAAAGTGTTGATAAATATGAATGGCTTTAGCCAGTGTCAAGCTATCTGAAAAAACGAGTGTTTTATCTTTGGGATTGATATGGTGGTGGCGATAGTGCGCAATGGCTTTTTCGCCCCAGATGATGGGATCGCCGCTGTCGTGACGTAAGCCACTGAATGCCTGAGATAGAGACGCATCAAGATCGCGCAAAAAGGCATCCATATTGATACAGTCGGTAAGGGCGATCCCAAGACTATTCGGATACTCGCGTAGCCATACATTAAGCGCGAGCTGTTGAGAATCTGCTAGATCGCCCGCCAGTTGTTGGTGGGCTTGAAACCACTCATGCGCTTGTGTGCCAACCGGAGGAAGCCCTAGCTGCTTTGCCAACCAGCAATTCGAGGTACCCTTTAGCGGTGGATAAACGGCGTGTAAACGCGTGACGATAGCCTGATGGACATCGCGCGAAAAACGACGGCGTGTACCAAAATCAACCAGATGAAAGTCATCCGAGTAGCCATCGGCCGGTAAGTGTGCCAGTTTGTCGTCAAGGCGCGCTAAGGCATCCGCGACTCCCAATTCTGGATAGCAAGCGCGATTGCGTAGCTCACAGATAATCGCAAGCAGTGGCACTTCCCACAGAATAACGTCACACCATGGCCCATCGATATGCACAGCAAGTTGCCCCTCTTCAATGGACACCGTCACCTGTTGAGGGTTGAGCTGGAAGTGCGAGAGGTAGGCGAGAAAATCAGCCTGATACAAATCTAACGAGGAGAGATAATCAATCTCGTCCGCTTGGAAACGGAGTGTCCCCATGTGGTGAATATGGTCGATAAGCTGTTCGCGCAGATAGGCAAGGTTTTCATCACTGCGGCAATAAAAGTCCGCACTGACATGAACGTCAGGGTAATGATGAAAGACAGCCTGCTGCATATTTAGTTTATAAGCATCAGTATCCAAAAGCGATGTGATGATCGGATTGTGCATGCGTGAGGAACGCCTTACGGGTTACAAAACGAAATTGGCTTCATAGTACCGTAATTTTCAAAAAATTTAACCGTCGTCACATTATATTTCCGCATGGATTGGCAGGCTTCGTTGACATTTTGTTGCGCTTTTAACCACTACCGTTTGTTTTTAGTACAGCGACGTGTCTTTGTCTGTCTCCCATTGAGCGGGCGTTAATCCTTTGTCGCCATCGCGTTAAATGTAAACGCAAACATTTGATAACAAACTGTTAAACCTGTAGTCATCTTTGCTCAGCCGCGGTATGGTATGGCATGCACATCGTCCTAAAGGCGAATGAATACAATTCGTTGGCTGAGGTACACCCGATAAAAAGGAAATAACATGTCTCAACAACCTACCGCCAAATACCGTGATGACTACCGCGCACCGGACTTTACTATCACGGATATCAATCTTGAGTTCGATCTTAATCCGAATAAGACCCTGGTGACAGCAGTCAGTCAGGTAAAACGTATTAATGAACGCGCGACGGATCTCGTACTCGATGGTGATGATCTGACTCTGGTGCGCCTGGATATTAATGGTGACACCTGGACGGCATACAGCGAAGAAGCGGGTAAATTGATTATTCGCGATGTCCCCGCCGCCTTTACTTTGACCATTCAAACCCAGCTAGATCCGGAGAATAACTCTGCGTTAGAAGGGTTATACATTTCTGGCGGTGCGTACTGTACCAGTGTGAAGCAGAAGGCTTCCGTCGTATCACCTACTACTTAGACCGTCCTGATGTACTGGCGCGATTTACCACCAAAGTGATTGCGGATAAAGCGACGTACCCTTATTTGCTTAGTAACGGTAATAAAATGGCGGCGGGTGATCTTGATGACGGCCGTCACTGGGTTGAATGGCACGATCCCCATGCTAAACCAAGCTATCTATTCGCCTTGGTGGGCGGTGATTTTGATGTCTTGCGAGACACGTTTGAAACGCGCTCAGGGCGCAATGTCGCGTTAGAAATATTCGTCGATAAAGGCAATTTAGATCGTGCCGACCACGCCATGGTGTCACTGAAAAGCGCCATGAAGTGGGACGAAGAGCGATTTGACTTAGAATACGATCTCGATATCTACATGATTGTTGCCGTCGACTTTTTCAATATGGGCGCGATGGAGAACAAAGGCCTAAATATCTTTAACTCCAAGTATGTGCTTGCCAATGCAGAGACGGCAACCGATACCGATTACCTGGGTATTGAAGCGGTGATTGGCCACGAATACTTCCACAATTGGACAGGCAACCGTGTTACCTGTCGGGATTGGTTTCAACTTAGCCTCAAAGAAGGGTTAACGGTTTTCCGAGATCAAGAGTTCTCTTCTGACTTGGGGTCGCGCTCCGTCAACCGTATCAGCAATGCACGCATCGTGCGTGGCTCGCAATTTGCTGAAGATGCAAGCCCTATGTCCCATCCAATCCGCCCTGAAAAGGTGATTGAGATGAATAACTTCTACACCCTAACTGTGTACGAAAAGGGTAGTGAAGTCATTCGTATGATGCACACCATTCTCGGTGAATCTGCTTTCCAAAAAGGGATGAAGCTGTATTTTGAACGCCATGATGGTACCGCATCGACCTGTGATGATTTCGTCCAAGCGATGGAAGAGGCATCAGGCATTGATCTTACCCAGTTCCGTCTGTGGTATAGCCAGTCAGGTACACCGGTGCTGACCGTTTCATCCACCTATGATGCGGCTACCAAGCAACTGGCGCTGCATGTGGCACAGCACACGCCGGCGACGGCTGATCAGCAAGAAAAGCAGCCGCTGTATATTCCGCTCGATATCGAAATGTACCGTCAAGATGGCAGTGTGATTGAGTTACAGCGTCACGGAGAGCCGGTTTCTAACGTATTGGCGGTCACACAAGCAGAGCAAACCTATCTGTTTGATCATATCGATGAGCAACCGGTCCTATCGCTACTACGCGAATTCTCAGCACCGGTTAAACTCGAATATGATTATCAGGACGATGAGTTGGCGTTCTTATTGCAGCACGCTCGGAATGACTTTGCGCGCTGGGATGCGGGCCAAAGCTTACTGGCTAAGCATATCAAAGCGAATGTAGCGCGTGTGCAAGATGACCAACCGATCGATGTGCCCTTATCCGTAGTTGATGCCTTCCGTGGTGTGTTGCTGAGTGACAATACCGATCCTGCCTTGATTGCTGAAGTGCTCAATTTACCTTCAGAGACAGAGGTAGCAGGTTGGTTTGAAACGGTCGACGTGGATGCTATTCACCAAGTGATGGCAGCGTTTAAACAGCAGTTTGCTGATCATATGGTGGATGAGCTTGCTGCTGTGTATCGTCAGTATGCACAAACGGATTATCAAATCACACACAAAGCGATGGGTGAGCGTGCCTTGCGTAATGCCTGTTTGAGTTACTTGGCCCATACAGAAAATGGCAATGGCTATGTTGAGCAGCATTATCAAGAAGCGCACAATATGACAGATACTATGGCAGCCCTGAGCGCAGCAAACAGTGCACAATTGCCTTGCCGAGAGCCGCTGATGAAAGGCTTCAGTGATCAGTGGCAGCATGATGGTTGGTAATGGATAAATGGTTTATGCTGCAAGGCGCCAATCCAGCCGATAATGCGTTAGAGCAAGTAAAAGCGCAAATGTCGCACCCAGCATTTACGTTGAAAAACCCTAACCGTATACGGAGTTTAATTGGTGCATTTTGTAATCGTAACCCGGCACGTTTTCATGCTAAAGATGGTGCAGGGTATCGATTCTTAAAAGAGATCTTGGTGACGTTAAACCAGTCTAACCCGCAAGTGGCGTCGCGCTTGATTGATCCACTATTGAAACTGGCGTATTACGACTCAGCGCGTCAACAGCAAATGCGTAATGTACTGCAAGAGCTCGCCGATATGGATAACTTGGCGAACGATTTGTATGAAAAAGTGGAAAAAACACTTGAGCAGTAACCAATAAGTTGGGATAAAATCAAGATGTACGACAAGTGAACCTCAAAAGCCGCCTGGTTGGGCGGCTTTTTAACGAATAAACTTATGAGCGGATTAAAAAATGAACCATGGAGTACTTTTTTAGCGTCTATATTGCCTATTCTGAGTATCAGCATTACTACAGTGGTGCAGCTGCGAATGTGGTTGTGACCACGGACCAAGGGCTGCGCTTACAAATCCCGGCGTCTCGCTTTCGACCTTTTCTTTCACAGCTTGGCATTAGGGGGCGTTTTAAACTGACGACGGACGCGCACCACCGCTTTCAGTCGTTAATGCGCGTTGCTTAATAGGCGTTGGTTAAAGCCTCATCCAATCTCTAATTAAATAGCCACACCAGTCACATTCTCGCGAAAATCGCGTAAATCCAGCCGTTTATCTATAACGTTTTTGCTATCCAAGCCTTACACTAGACAGTGCGTTTGTTAACGCAATGTTTACCTCTGATGACGACTCACAATGATAATGTTCTAAAAAGGACAACGGAGTGCCAGAATGACCTCGCGTGACCCTATAGTACCAGTGTTACTTGAGAAGGTTTATCAACTCATCGCTGATAAACTCGATGATCCTCAACAACCACTTGTCGATGCGTTAGCCAAAAGGATATTGGGTCAAGTATCTGATGACGATTTGCAGGAACGCAATGAGTCAGATCTTTATGGTGCAGTAATGAGCTTATGGCACCATCTCAACACGTTTGAACAAGATAAAGTCTTTGTTAAAGTTTTTAACCCAAGCCTGAGCGGAAATGGATGGCAATCAACCCATACGATTGTTGAAATCCTCGCCCCAGATGCCCCCTTCCTTGTCGATTCTGTGCGTATGGCCCTTAATCGCTTAGGTATCACAACGCACTTGATGCTGAATAGCCCGATCAAAGCGCGCAAGAATGAGCAGGGAGATGTGGTCGGCGTTGGTAGTGAGGACGGCCAATTCCAAAGCACGTTCCATATTGAAATCGACAAGATGTCAGATGACTCAGAGATGGCAGCACTTGAATCTGAGCTCTCTGAAACCTTGACCGATGTCGTAATGGTGGTGAACGACTGGAAGCCAATGCGCGCGCAAATGCTTGAGCTATTAGCATCATTAAAAGAGACCCAATTACCGATTGATGATGAGCGCCGCCAAGAAGCCGTCGAGTTCCTAAGTTGGATCACGGACAATAACTTTACCTTTATGGGCTACAAGTGCTTTGACCTGGTTCCGGTTGAAGGCGATTACGAGCTTCGCGCAAGCAGTGACTGTGACGCACTAGGTTTAGCTAAAAAGCACAAATCCCCCCAGGCTCTGCGTTTATCCGAAATGCCTGAGTCAGCCCGAGCAGAAGCGCTGAAAAAAGAGCTGTTAGTGCTTACCAAAAGTAATGCGAAATCTCGGGTTCACCGTCCGGCTTATGTCGATTATATCGGGATCAAAAAGTTTGATAGCAACGGTAATGTGATCGGCGAGCACCGGTTTACTGGGCTCTATGCATCGTCTGCTTATAACCAGTCGACCGCTAGCATTCCGGTGCTGCGTAATAAAGTACGCCGTATCCTTGATAACAGCGGTTTTTATCGCGAATCACACGCGTGGAAAGCACTGGCTAATATCCTAGAAAACTACCCGCGTGATGAACTGTTCCAAGCGACAGAAGACGAAATGCGCAATGTGGGAATGGGCGTGGTACAAATGCAAGACCGCGACATGCTCCGTGTATTTGTGCGTCGTGATCCGTTTGGTCGTTTTTTCTCGTGCATGGTGTATATCACCCGAGAGCGCTATAACACCGAGTTCCGTCGTCAAACCCAGCGTATTTTTCAGCAATACTTTGGATCAGATCAGACGGTTGAATTTACCACTTTTTTCTCGGAAAGCCCGCTGGCGCGGACGCATTATATTGTCCGAGTGGAAAATAATAACTTCGAATATTGAATGTGAAAAAAATCGAACAAAACCTCA
This sequence comes from Salinivibrio costicola subsp. costicola ATCC 33508 = LMG 11651, assembly GCA_000565345.1. Classification (GTDB taxonomy): domain Bacteria; phylum Pseudomonadota; class Gammaproteobacteria; order Enterobacterales; family Vibrionaceae; genus Salinivibrio; species Salinivibrio costicola. The sequence continues at coordinate 13,218 of AQOF01000014.1, forward strand.
CAGAGGCAGCGTCATCGTGGATGATCGTTTACAAGAAGCCGTGATTGCTAATTTTGGTGAAAATCGTGGTACACCGATCGCGAAACGGTATTTGCGTGCGTTTCCGCGTTCCTACAAAGAAGCGATGTTACCAGGGTCAGCAGTGGCGGATATTGAGCGCCTAGAAGGCTCAGTGATGACAATAAACTCGATATGTTGCTCTACAGGCCGCAAGAAGTTAGCCATCAATCTAATGCCATTAGCCTAAAGCTTTTCCAAAAGGGGGAGCCGATCCATTTATCGGATGTGATGCCGATGCTAGAAAATCTAGGGCTGCGTGTGATCGGCGAATCGCCGTATGAGGTTGAAACCAGCCAGGGGGATGTGTATTGGATTCTCGACTTCTCTATGTTGCACAGTGCGGGAGCAGCGTTTGATCTTGGTAATGCGCGCGATCGCTTCCAACATGCATTTGCCGACATTTGGCATGGCCGCTTGGATAATGACGGTTTTAACCGCTTGGTATTAAACGCGGGGTTATCCGGACGAGAAGTCACGATTCTACGCGCCTATGCTCGGTATATGCGCCAGATTGGCTTTCCTTTCAGTCAGGCGTATATCGAGGATACATTAGCTTCGCACCCGCATCTTGCTGGGTTCTTGGTCAGGTTGTTTAATCGACGCTTTGACCCTGCGGGTAAGCAAAACAAGCGAGAACGAGATGCGATTATTCACGAGATTGAAGAGGCACTCGACAATGTTGAAAGTTTGGATGATGACCGTATTATTCGTCGATACATGGAAATCATGCTCGCGACCATGCGCACAAACTTTTTCCAGAAAGATCCGGACAATGGCCAAGACAAACCCTATCTATCGCTAAAACTGCAAGCATCGGATATTCCGGATATGCCTAAGCCGGTTCCCGCGTTTGAGATCTTTGTTTACTCCCCCGATGTAGAAGGGGTGCACTTACGCGGTGGTAAAGTCGCGCGTGGTGGACTTCGTTGGTCCGATCGCCAAGAAGACTTCCGTACCGAAGTCTTAGGCTTGGTGAAAGCGCAGCAGGTCAAAAACACCGTGATTGTGCCAGTCGGGGCGAAAGGGGGCTTTGTCTGCAAGCGTCGACATCAGTTAACTGAGCGGGATGCGATCATTGCTGAGGGTAAGCGATGCTATCGAATCTTTATCCAAGGGTTACTTGATATTACCGATAACATTGTCGAAGGCACCTTGACGCCGCCTGACCATGTGGTCCGTCATGACGACGATGACGCCTATTTAGTCGTCGCGGCAGATAAGGGAACGGCAACTTTCTCTGATTTAGCGAACAGTGTCTCAGCGCAATATAACTTTTGGCTGGGAGATGCTTTTGCGTCCGGTGGCTCGAATGGGTATGACCACAAAAAAATGGGGATTACGGCCGCAGGTGCTTGGGAATCGGTAAAACGCCACTTCCGTGAAATTGATATTAACTGTCAAACCACGGACTTTACCTGTGTCGGCATTGGCGATATGGGCGGCGATGTGTTTGGTAATGGCATGCTGCTTTCCAAGCATATTCGCTTAGTCGCAGCGTTTAACCACATGCATATCTTTATTGATCCCGAACCAGATGCCGCGAAAAGCTGGGAAGAGCGCCAACGTCTCTTCAATTTGCCGCGGTCAACTTGGGAAGACTACGATACTCAGTTGATAGCCAAAGGTGGGGGGGTGTTTTCTCGCCGTGCGAAATCAATCACCTTAACGCCGGAGATACAAAAGCTGCTCGGCACCCGTAAGCAGACGATGGCGCCTAACGATCTGATTAAACAGATCGTAAAAGCCAAGGTTGATCTGCTTTGGAATGGCGGTATCGGCACCTATGTTAAGTCATCGAGCGAAACCCATACCTCGGTAGGTGACCGTGCTAATGATGGTTTGCGTGTCAACGGCAATGAAGTGGGTGCCCGTATCATTGGTGAGGGCGGTAACCTTGGCATGACCCAATTAGGGCGAATTGAGTATGCGCTTAACGGCGGTCGAGTGAATACCGACTTTATTGATAATGTCGGTGGTGTCGATTGCTCGGATAACGAGGTCAACATCAAGATCCTGCTTAATGGGCTGGTGGCGGCCGGTGATCTGACCATGAAAAAGCGCAATGAGTTGCTGGAGCGAATGGAAGACGAAGTGTCTGACATCGTGCTCGAGGATGCTTATAGTCAAAGTGAGTCGATCTCTGTCACCCATAACCAGCAGGCCGCTTTGTTAAAAGAGCAGATTCGGTTTATTCACTATTTAGAGAAAGAAGGTAAGCTCGATCGGGCGCTTGAATATCTGCCAGACGATGAAACCTTGTCTGAACGTAACTTGCGTGGCACCGGTTTAACGCGCCCAGAAATTGCTGTGTTGGTTGCCTACGGCAAAATGGTTCTCAAAGAGCAGCTGGTTGTTGATGATGTCACGCAAGATGCTCACTTCGGACAGCTACTCCCTAGTTACTTCCCTAAAGAGTTACAACGTCACTACCGAGGCGAGATGGAATCTCATCCACTGCGTGGTGAGATCATTGCCACCGCACTGGCGAATCAAATGTCGAATGACATGGGTTTTAACTTTGTGACCCGCATGCAAGATGAGACCGGCGCCAGTGTGAGTGATATTGCTAAGTCTTATGCCATTGCCAGAGAGGTGTTTGGTTTTGAGCAGCTATTTGATGATGTGCGCGAGCTCGATAATCATGTGAGTGCCAAAGTGCAGTATGACATCATATTCCGCTGTCGCCGAATGTTACGCCGTGCAACCCGTTGGATGTTACGTAACAAACGCAAAGGAGAGAGTATTGAGGCCCAAGTTGGCTTTTATCGTCCTGCATTGCAAAACTTGGTGGATCACCTCGAACAGTATTTGGTTGAGGGTGAGATCACCGAGCACGATCAACAAGCGGAAGCATTGATAAAAGCGGGCGTACCTGATGCGCTTGCGAACAAGGTTTGTCGCCTGACGAGCGTGTTCTCGGGATTAGATCTTGCCCAAGTGTCAGAACAACTCGACAAGCCATTCGAGCTAGTGGCGCGCTTGTACTATGTACTGGGTGATCGTTTATCACTGCACTGGTTCTTGAAGCAAATCAATAACCAGCCGGTTGATAACCACTGGCAAGCGCTTGCCCGCGCCTCGTTCCGTGAAGATCTTGACTGGCAACAGCGCTTATTGACCGCTCGCATCGTTTCAGAGATGGATTCACAACACGATGCCGAGACAGGGTTAACGCAGTGGATGGATGATCATGCGGTAATCCTGAGCCGTTGGCAAAGCATTGTCGATGAGTTCAAAGTCGGTTCTATGCATGAGTTTGCCAAGTTCTCTGTCGCGCTGCGTGAATTGTCGTTACTAAATTTAAATTGAATTAGTGCGCCAATAACGCAATAATCTAGCCCCGTTTATAACGGGGCTTTTTTATTAGGAGGGATAATGCTATACCGCCTCGCCAAACCGGCTATCTTTCAGTTAGATCCAGAAAAAGCACACGACTTAACCATCAAAACGCTTTCCCGTTTCCATCACACACCGCTTCGCTTTTTATACTCTCAGCATCTTCCTCCTCGCCCAGTGACTGTCATGGGACTGCATTTTACCAATCCAGTAGGCTTAGCCGCAGGGTTAGATAAAAATGGTGAGTGTATAGAAGCGTTTGGCGCCATGGGGTTTGGCTTTGTGGAAGTGGGGACGGTTACCCCACGCGCCCAACCAGGTAATGATAAACCGCGCCTCTTTCGCCTTAAAGCGGCGGAAGGAATTATTAACCGAATGGGGTTTAACAATCATGGTGTTGAGGCCCTGATTGAGAACGTGAAACAGGCGAAAAATTTTACGGGTGTGCTCGGTATTAATATCGGTAAAAATAAAGATACACCCATTGAGCAGGGCACCGATGACTACATTGCCTGCATGCAAAAAGTATATCCGTATGCTGATTATATTGCGGTTAACATTTCCTCACCGAACACTCCCGGGTTACGAAGTTTGCAATATGGCAACATATTTGACGAGTTGCTCAGTGCGTTAAAAAAGGAACAAGGTCAATTAGCCGAAACACACGGCAAATATGTCCCCCTTGCAGTGAAGATTGCACCTGATTTAAGTTGTGATGAGATCCAACACGTCGCTGATAGTTTGGTTCGCCATAACATTGATGGCGTGATTGCGACCAATACGACGTTAGAGCGTTCGCTGGTGGATGGGATGCCGCACTACCGTGAAGCTGGTGGATTAAGTGGCCGGCCGGTACAGTTGAAAAGTACGGAAGTGATTCGTCAACTTCATCGCGCACTCAATGGAGCAATGCCGATCATTGGCGTTGGCGGTATTGACTCAGTGACAGCGGCACGTGAAAAGTTGGAGGCTGGAGCTGATTTAGTGCAACTCTATTCAGGACTTATTTATCAAGGTCCAGGCTTAGTGAAGCAAATCGTTCGTCATATTTAATTTAAAAAATAAAGTCTTAAGGCGAAAAGGGGGAGGGTTTCTTCCCCTTTTTTTTTGCCCTCAACCCATTACACTTCAGTCAATGGCAGTCTTGATATCGCCAGACCCCCAGTTTTTGAGTCTTCGCGGGAGCTGAAGTATGTTAAAACCTAACAATGCATGGAGATGGTATTTCGATGATGCATCGACATCACTGATGCTCGATTTGGGTGATGACATGGTTTTTCGCGTGGCGATCAATGCCAAACATCTCATCCCTGATGCGTTCTCGACATCCCCATTTTCAGTTGAGGACGCATTCGCTTTTTCAGTATCTGACAGATCCTCTGTCATTACTGTCACTGTCCGGGCCGCGCCGGGCAGAGCTTGCTTTGAACGCAGTGGCAGCCCATCGCTTCCACAAACCTGTGCTACCCAAAAGTTGGTTTTTTGAGACGCAACAAGAAACGATCGCCGCACCCGAGTGGGGGCAGATTGTCGAACTCACGAGCCAAACCGGGGACAGGGCGCCATTTATTATTATAGAAAACGCCGGTTCTGCCTCGCTATGCATGCTCGCTCGCGAAGCCGATTTTGAACTGAGCGCAAATAAAACCATGGCGTTTTGTGGTGCGATTAAAGTAATGAACGACCGGCTATCGCAATCTAAACACCAAACTAATAGCCAAAAAGGTCGCTTTGCGTTAGTGGGCTGAGTGGCTTTCACTCAGCTCACGTTTTCTTTTATCCAACCTTTCCCCTGATTTGACGTCACTATTCCCACTTCTTTTTGCGCGATTAATGTTTCTGATACCAAACAGGTGCGTCTAAAACCTGTGATCTCTCTTCACGTTTGAGCAAAAAACGTGCACCAATAATGTCTAAAATTGGGTATTTTCGTCGCGTTTTTATCCGCTTTAACGGCAAATCTTTACCGCTTTTTCCTGTTTTACAGCAATAATCCTTTCCTTAACCGCTTCCTGGTATATACCAGTTTTTAGAGGCTAACCTAATTCCTAGCGGGAAATAATCGAATTCGGCACGCTATCAACCCGCCATAACTCGCCTCTTAAGGCAAAGTGAATGCTTACACGTTATATTTTCTAACACATCATGCTAGACGTGGCGCGCCTTGATTAGGTCGTGTTTCCACCAGGAAACGTAGCCAGTCAGGGTTTGCCAAGATAGGATTCCTGAGGGAAACAATAATCATCGGGTGATTGATTCTTTACAGAAACACTGGGGTGGCGATTAATTCACCATTCAACGGAGATTGTTTCGCCTTGGGTCAACGGGGCGGGTCAGATTGATGTATAATCGGCGCCATTATGACAACCACGCCCAGAGGGTGTAGAGACTCAATGAAACACTATCTCGCTATAACCGCTCGAGGTCTCGAGCATTTGTTGGCTCAGGAGCTTGAACAGCTTGGTGCATCCAGCCTTAAGCAAGTCCATGCCGGTGTAAAATTTAAAGCCGACGATTCCACGCTTTATCAATGTTGTTTGTGGAGTCGGGTTGCATCCCGTTTTGTGCTGGTGCTGGGTGAGTTCGCGGTTCGCGATGATATGGATTTATACCTTGGCGCTACGGCGATTAATTGGCCGGATCATTTCCATTCCAGCCAGCGGATAGCGGTTGACTTTAACGGTACTAACCAAGAGATTCGCAATAGCCAATATGGTGCCCTAAAAGTCAAAGATGCGATTGTCGATAAATTTGAAAAAGCCAATCTGCCACGGCCAAGTATTGATCGTGAGCAACCAGACTTACGCATTCATATGCGCTTGTCGAAAGATAAAGGTGTGCTCGGTATTGATATGGTTGGCAGTGGTTTGCACCAACGAGGATATCGTACTCAGGCAGGGGCGGCTCCTTTACGCGAAACCCATGCAGCAGCGTTAGTGTTACGCAGTGGGTGGCAAAGCGGGCAACCTATGATGGATATCATGTGTGGTTCCGGAACGCTTCTGATTGAAGGGGCGATGATTGCCGCGAATGTCGCTCCTGGGCTTAAGCGCAAACGTTGGGGCTTTGAATCACTGCTTGGTTTTGATGACGAGGCTTTTAAAACGATCAAAGCAGTGGCGAGCGTTAAAGCTAAACGCGGGGTGAGCCAATGCCAAACGCGTTTTTATGGGACAGACAATGATGCACGTATGATTGAGACGGCCCGTGCAAACGCCCGACGCGCGGGTGTCGCAGAATTGATCGAATTTAATGTCGCAGATGCCACTGAGGTGGTCCCGCCAGAAGACTTCACCGGAGGCATATTATCTCAAACCCCCCTTACGGTGAGCGTTTAGGCACGACGCCTGGACTGATTGCGTTGTACACGCAGCTAGGTGACCATCTTAAGCTCGCGTTTGCAGGTAACACTGTCTCTTTATATTCCGGCTCGGACGAGCTGCTTAGTTGTCTGCGGATGCGTGCCGATGACAAGTTTGCACTGCGCAATGGCGCCCTTGATTGTGTAATGAAAACGTATGCCATTACCGTACGTGGCCTGAAAGAGGCAGGAGATGCAGCCCCGACGGTTGACGTTGCTCCTGACTTTGCTAATCGGCTCCGTAAAAACATGACAAAATTGGATAAATGGGCGAAAAAAGAGGCCATCGAGTGTTATCGACTCTATGATGCTGACCTGCCGGATTACAAAGCCGCGATTGATCGCTATCGCGACTTTTTAGTGATCCAAGAATATGCGGCACCTAAGACGATCGCCCCAGAAAAGGCACGTCGGCGATTGCTGGATATGGTGCGTGCTGCCATTGCTGTCACAGGTGTTGATGCGAATAAAGTTGTGCTCAAAACGCGTGAGAAGCAAAAAGGGAATAATCAATACCAAAAGCTGTCAGGTGCCGCGCATACTATGACCGTACAGGAATACGGTGTAACACTTGAGGTTAATCTTTATGACTACCTCGATACCGGCTTGTTTCTCGATCATCGCTACACGCGTCGACTAATTGGCGAGAAAGCGGCTGGAAAAGATGTACTTAACCTGTTTGCTTATACGGGAAGTGCATCGGTACATGCAGCGGTCGGTGGTGCACGGTCAACGACCACCGTGGATATGTCGAAAACGTATCTTGCGTGGGCTGAGCGCAATATGAAGCTTAACGGAATGGTCGGGCGTCAGCATCAGTTTGAACAGGCCGACTGCTTGCAGTGGATAGAGCAATCGGACCAACAATTTGATCTTATTTTTGTTGATCCACCGACTTTCTCTAACTCGAAGCGGATGCAGACAACCTTTGACGTGCAACGCGATCACATCGATTTACTATTGGCTCTCAAAGCACGGTTGCGCCCTGGGGGCGAAATTATTTTCTCTAATAACAAACGCCATTTTAAGATGGATCTTGAGCGATTGGCCGATGCCGGACTTAATGCAGAAAATATGAGTAAGCGTTCGATCCCAGAAGACTTTGCACGCAATCCCCATATTCACAATTGTTGGATTATTCAGCATCAGGACGTGGTTGCATGACACTCGTGTTATTCAGTACCGAAGGCTGTCATCTGTGTGAGCAAGCCTGGTCACTTTATCAATCACTCGGTTATCAAACGCCACTTGCAACCCAAGATATTGCCTTTGACGATACGCTCTTTGAGCGTTACGGCGTCACTATTCCGGTGATTGCAATTCGCAATCAAGCAGGAGAGGTGAGCGCAGAGTTAGGCTGGCCGTTTGATCACATACAACTACAAGCTTGGTTATCGCAAAATGGCATTAATTAAAATTACCGCTGCGCAGTTAGCGTATGGCGACAATCCATTGTTAGACAAAACAGACTTCATTCTCCAGCCCGGAGAGCGTGTTTGTTTGGTTGGACGTAATGGCGCAGGCAAGTCTACGTTGATGAAGGTCATCGACGGACAAGTGCAACTTGATGATGGCACTATTCAAAGTCAATCCGAGCTTAAAGTCTCACGACTGGAGCAAGATCCACCTCGAGATAGCCCAGGCTCCGTGTTTGACTATGTCGCGGAAGGGCTTGCCGATGCAGGCGATAAGCTCAAGCAATACCATCAACTGATCGCAACGATCGAAACCGATCCTAGCGATCGAAACATCGCCGAGCTGGCAAAGGTACAAGAAGCGCTAGATCATGCCGATGCGTGGCGCTTTGATAACCAAATTATGGTGGTTCTTGGCGCCCTTGGGCTGGATGGTAATACCGCGCTCAATGCGTTGTCAGGTGGCTGGCAGCGCAAGGCAGCATTAGCCCGGGCACTGGTTTGCGAGCCCGATGTATTGCTCCTCGACGAGCCGACTAACCATCTTGATGTATCGACCATTCTGTGGTTAGAGCAATTTTTGAAAGACTTTCGGGGCGCGATCGTATTTATCTCACACGATCGTTCGTTCATCGGCGCCATGGCAACACGCATTGTCGACTTAGATCGCGGTAAGCTGACATCCTGGCCGGGGAATTATCAAGCCTACCTTGATGGTAAAGAAGAGGCACTACGGGTTGAAGCTGAGCAAAACGCTGAGTTTGATAAAAAACTGGCCCAAGAAGAATCATGGATTCGTCAAGGTATTAAAGCACGTCGTACTCGTAATGAGGGAAGGGTGCGAGAACTGAAAGCGTTACGTCAAGAGCGCGCTAACCGCGTAGAGTTACAAGGTAACGCCAACTTGCAACTGGATGATGCAACGCGTTCAGGAAAAATTGTTTTTGAAGCTGAAAACGTGACATTCACTTATCAAGATGAACCGTTAATTAAACCGCTGAGCTTTACGGTGATGCGTGGTGATCGCATCGCGCTAATCGGCCCCAACGGATGCGGAAAAAGCACACTGCTAAAACTGATGCTAGAGACGCTGACGCCCGACAGTGGCTCTTTACATGTTGGCACCAAGCTGGATGTGGCCTACTTTGACCAATACCGCGAAAAACTCGATCCGGAAAAGACCGTGATTGATAACTTGGCGGGAGGAAAAACAGAAGTTGAAGTCGGTGGGCGTAAGCGCCACGTGATGGGGTATCTGCAAGATTTCTTATTCCATCCACGACGTGCACAAACCCCGGTAAAGGCCCTCTCGGGAGGAGAGAAAAATCGCTTACTGTTAGCCAAACTTTTCCTCAAGCCTGCGAATCTCTTAGTGCTTGATGAGCCAACAAACGATTTAGACATTGAGACGTTAGAGCTGCTGGAAGACTTACTCTCTCAGTTCCAAGGAACCTTGTTGTTGGTCAGTCACGATCGACAGTTTGTTGATAATACGGTGACCCACAGTTGGATATTTGAAGGGGACGGCACGATCAATAAGTTTGTGGGTGGCTATCACGATGCGCAGCAACAACGTGAGCAATACCTCAAAGCGATTACCCCAAATGATAAAGGTACCCCATCAAACCGTCACGCTGATACGGAACAAAAGACGGCAAAACCGAAAAGTAAACCGCGGAAGCTTTCGTACAAATTACAGCGTGAATTGGAAGGTTTACCTGCGCAGCTTGAAGCATTAGAAAACGAAATTGAAGTCTTGCAATCAGAGATGAATGATCCTGATTTTTTCTCGAAAAGTCAGGAGATTACTCAGCCTAAACTTACTCGATTGGCAGAGGCGGAACACGAGCTTGAGCAAGCGTTTGAACGTTGGGAAGCCTTGGAGGCAATGCAACAAGAGAGTGAGTGACGGTGTCACTTTTGGGGGGAGGTGACTCACAGTTTGTCTTTTACAGCAGCGATAGTGCTTGATTAAAAAATGTTCATGATCGAAGCTGTAGTTGATGCTTCATAAAAACGTCATGGACGGGAGCATTCTTGCGAATAGCAAGCGCAGCATTGAACAAGATGGAATGAAGAGGGTGACCCTATGAAAAGACAGAAGCGAGATCGTTTGGAACGCGCACAGTCAAAAGGCTTTCAAGCGGGAGTAAACGGTCGATCGTCTGAGATATGTCCTTACCAACAAACTGATGCAAGAAGCTACTGGCTTGGCGGATGGCGCGAAGGCAGAACAAGTAAATCAGAGATGATGAAGTAGTCCATTTCCGTAATATGTTTGGCCTTATCTTATGATAAGGCCTTTTTAATACCCACCTAACGCACTATAACTTTATAAATATAATCTTATTTCATTAATTACCTATATAAAAATTCTAAAATCATTATCACGTTAACGTAGGTCTCGAAAGGGAAAGGGAAAGGGAAAGGGAATATTAACGGGGGAGAACAAATAAAAGTAAAGCCGGCAAAGGCACCGGCTTTACTGAAACGCTTAGAATGCCGATGTGTCTTGGAATAGACCGACTTTTAAATCTTTAGCGACGTAAATCTCTTTATCATCGACAAAGACATGGCCATCACCAACACCCATTACCAGTTTGCGATTAATTACACGCTTCATATGAATCTCATAACGAACGTGTTTAGCAGTAGGGAGAACTTGGCCTGTGAATTTTACTTCGCCAACCCCGAGGCTCGGCCTTTGCCTTCGCCACCGATCCAGCCTAAGAAAAAGCCAACTAGCTGCCACATCGCATCCAAACCCAGACAACCAGGCATAACAGGGTCACCAGGGAAATGACAATCGAAAAACCATAGATCGGGATTGATATCCAATTCAGCGACAATTATGCCTTTATCAAAGTCACCGCCTTGATCGGTAATGTTGGTGATACGGTCCATCATCAACATGTTAGGGGCAGGAAGCTGTGGACGTCCTGGACCAAAAAGCTCACCTTGGCTCGATGCGAGTAGATCATCGCGATTATAGGAATTTTGGCGTTTCATTATATCTAAACTGCTCCTTATTCAATTGCGAGCAGTTTAGCGTACACGTGTACGCTAAACAACTCGGATCAGTACTGGCCAAACCAGTTTTTTACGCGTTTAAACAAACTGTTGCAGCTTTGTTTTTCATCAGTATGAAAATGATTTATTCGATTAGATATTTTTCTTAGTAATGTCTCGTCTTCTTCTCCTGAGAATGGGAGACCCGTCACAAGAGGTAGAGCCTGCTCGACATCATCTACCGCCCAAATATGAAACTGTCCGGCTTTAATAGCTTCAACGACATCATTGCGTAAACAAAGGGATGATAGATTCGTTTTCGGTAACACCACACCTTGCTGGCCAGTTAATCCTCGGTGTGCGCAAACTTGATAGTATCCCTCGATTTTTTCGTTGATTCCGCCAACGGCCTGAACACGGCCAAATTGATCGACGGCTCCCGTTATCGCAATGGCTTGATTAATCGGTTGTTGAGAAAGGGCGCTTACAAAAGCACACAGTTCGGCCAATGATGCACTGTCTCCATCGACCTCGCTATAAGATTGCTCAAACACAATGGATGCCGAGTAAGGCAAGGGATCGTCAAGATTTAGGGCCACGCTCACAAAGGCTTGCATAATCATCATTCCTTTGGCGTGAATATTGCCGGCTAATTCCGCTTTGCGCTCAACATCGGCAATATCACCGTCGCCAGAGTGAACCACACATGATATCCGAGCTGGCTCGCCGTAGCTCAATGGATGACCGGGCACTTCAATCACAGTGAGACCATTGATTTGGCCAATATGTTCACCGCGCGTATCAATAAAAACTTGTCCTTTGTGTATGTCTTCAATGGCACGCTCTGGCAAATACGCAGCTCGCTGATAACGGCGCGTAATGGCCGCATCAATCGCATTGCCGTCTAATACCTCATCGACCGTCATCAGTGATTCAGCCAATAATTGATGATACCAAATAGGACAAAGTGGCATACGTAACTGATCTTCACTTTCTCGTGCACCCGCTTGGAGTAAACGCACCAGCGCGGAGTCGGAGACACTTAAAGCGGTCAGTGTGGTGACAATACCTTTTAACCAAGAAAAGTAGGGCGTGATATTACTTGCGTTGAGCTCAATGTCTTGTTCATACTCAGCATAAGCAGATAAGCCATCGTAAAGGTCAGGCTCGTTGGTTTCAAAATCGGCCAGCCACTGCCTATCGCCAACCAATACCAGTCGAACATCAAGGCTTTCATCGGGTAATTCGGTTATTTGATCGGGACGCGCTGTTTGCCAAGCCAGATTACCTGTCGATAAAAATTGCTTCAGACGCACCCAAACACGAGGTTGTTGCAAAATATCGGCAACTTTTAAAATTAAAACGCCACCGTTGGCTTGATGGAGTAAGCCCGATTTTTTTTGTGACGCTGTCACATTTTTATTATTATCATAAGCAAACCCGAATAGCGTCGACTCTGTAACGGCCTCACCAATTAAAACAGGCGAACTCGGGCATTTTGTGACTAGCTCATCCCGATATGCATTAAGATAGTGTGGAAGATCAGCAGACATGACGGTCAGGCAACGTGTCGGACACGAAGATGACATCAACCACTGCAGAGCCTGGGTTAAACGTGACTGCAGCGACAGTAGCGTGGCGGCCTCTAAATACTCAAACTGTGCGATGTCTGGGGAAAACTGAGAATAATGTGGTTTGGCATCACGCCAATCAACTTCATGCATGTCTATGATTACTGACTAAGATTAGAATGGTTAAAGCATAAAGGATAACACACTACGGTAATAAAATGGCGCCATAACGAAGGGATAAATAACCAACGGGTAGGGTGCGTATCTAGGTGTGTGATAATTGAACAGGCAGCGAGTTAGTGTTACGCTGTCACTCATTGGCGTGACTGAAGCTTGGCATATGAAATATCAACAACTCGAAAACCTTGAAGCAGGCTGGAAATGGGCCTATTTGGTAAAAAAATGGAAAGATGGTGACGCTGTCACAAAATACATCGACGCAGACGAGGCAAATACTGCCGTTAATGCGTTGCTGGCCCTTGAGCATGAACCACGCGAGTTGAACAGTGGGTTGACAAGCACATGGCGCCATCATTAGATAAAAAACTCAAGCAAGCCATTCGTGCCAAGCGAAAACGCCACTTTAATGCTGAACAAGAGCAAACGCGGAAAAAGTCGATCGATTTAGACTATCGCGTATGGGAAAAGCTGTCGCAAAAGGCCCATGAGCTTGATGCGACCTTGTCTGACACGATTGAATATTTGTTGTCTGAGGCTAACCGCTCAGAAAGTGCTAATAAGCAAGTGGATACGCTAAAGCAAGATCTTAGCAACTTGCTGGATATGTAAAACCTTTTATCAATAAGTGAGCATGCAGTATGGGCTACTTTTTACTGATTTCTTTTGCCATATTTCTCGCATTTATGTTGATCGACCGGCCATTGCTGGTGATAGCGTTTAAGGATGGCCAATTAGTGCGTCATAAAGGCAAAGTACCGAAAGGTTTTTTACATGATTGCCAAGATATCGCTAAACGTCATCCGTTTACGGGGACAGTAAAGGTATATAGCAATCGGTTTAAGCCCGCAAAAGTCGTGCTGTCGCGCAGTATTGATCATCGTACTCAGCAACGAATTAAAAATGTGTTCCCGCATCAGTCATTCAAATAATTACAATGCACACATTGAGCATCGAGGCGATACGGCGTGAATGGCTCAAACCAGATATGACTAAATGACTCATTTACACTCCCAACATCAGTACGCATTATATGGATTATGTTAAATATGGTATTGGATAAGGTTTCCATGTGGGGTCATGCTATCGCGCACTGCTCTTTTTGATTGTCATTGAACGTAATTAACTATTTACCATAAAATAGCTAATTACTACTTCCTTTAATCGTCATTATTCCAACACGTGTGGTCTAATTCGATTCAACTCAGCGGTAATTAGTGATCAGAAAGCGTTAACGGCTGATGCGTGTAAAGCACCGCACTCAGACTCGCTGCTCGCACTGGCTTAGTGACAAAGTCGTTCATGCCAGCCCGAACACAGCGTTGCTTGTCCTCGTCCATGGCATTGGCAGTTAAAGCAATAATCGGCTGCTTAAAGCCAGATGCGCGTAACGCTTTTGTCGCGGCAATTCCATCCATGACTGGCATCGACATATCCATTAAAACAATATCAAATTCAGTCTGCTTTACATGCTCTAGCGCTTCTTCGCCGTTTGATGCAAGCACCACAGTGTGGCCTTGCTTTTCTAACATCAAACGCACAACCATCTGATTGGCGCGGCTATCTTCAGCGACTAAAATCACCATAGGTTGCACATTGCCTGCCGGTATCGCCGGCGTTGGCTGATGTTTTTCGGCATCTTGTGGGGTCGCAACAATAGGCAAGCGAACACAAAAGTCTGTGCCCTGGCCAAGCTCACTGTCTACATCGATACGTCCACCCATCATCTCAACCAGTTTTTTACAGATGGATAAACCAAGGCCTGTTCCACCAAACCGACGAGTAATGCTGCCGTCTGCTTGGGTAAAGGGATCGAAAATGCGTCCAATCTGGCTTTCATCAATGCCAATTCCCGTGTCTTTTACCCTCAGGATCAGTACATCACCATCCGTGTTAAGTGACGCTGTCACACCACCTTGGTCGGTGAACTTTAACGCGTTGGCTATTAGGTTAAGTAAAATCTGAGTAAAGCGATTCTCATCCATATAAAGCGTATCAGGAACAGAGGGAGACACTGATACGGATAAATGGATACGTTTTTTATCGGCACGATCAATGAGCTGTTGATAAACGTTAGTGACACAGTCACTTGGCTTCATTAAGGAGGGAGAGAGGGAAAAGCGATTTGACTCAATTTTAGATAAATCAAGCACATCACTGATTAATGTCAATAGCAGTTGAGCGGATTTATCCATCTGCCCTACCCACTCTTTTTGCTCTAAGGTTAGCCGCGAATGTTGTAGTGCATCAATCAAGCCCAATACCGCATTTAGCGGCGTCCGTATTTCGTGGCTCATTACAGCAAGAAACTGTGATTTGGCATTATTGGCCAGTTCAGCCTGACGGCGCGCTTGTTGCAGCTCGACAACGCGACGCTTGGTGGCGGTAATATCTTTGGCGGTGCCGCGATAGCCTGACAATTGCCCTTTTTTATTGTAGCAAGGTCGGCCAGAGAGGCTCACCCAGTAGTCATGCGCACGAGATGCAATATGCCACTCAATGTCACTAAAAGATTCTTCGCGGGATATAAGCTGTTCAAGCCGTGCTTTTAGTTCTTTATCTGATTTTATTTTCGCCAGCAATGCCTCGGCATCAATATGGATATCTGTATTAGGCGAAGATAGATACGTGAGCTGAAACGCATTATCAAGCTCCCAAAACCAGTCACTTGCTGTTTGTGCAAAATCCTGGAAGCGTTGACGACTAGCATTAAGCTCCTGGGTTCGGCTACTGACAAGTGCATGCAAGCGGTGTCGATAGTCGATATCCATAATGGTCCGCTCGATCAATGGACGAAATCGATCGACGACCTGCTGAGCTTCGTTATTGAACGAATCACGACGATGTGAAAATAAAATCAGCATGACTTCGCTGTCATTGACCGTTAAGCCGCTGATCAGTGCTGTACCTTGAAGATAACTGGCATATTGATGGGTTAAGCAGTGAAGCTCTTTGATCATGCCTGGCTTATAAATAGCAACCGTCTCTCCTTTTACACAACGGTGAAACACGTCCCCTGTTTGCCACGTTACCGTTTCTAGCAATCGCTCCGTAGACACTAAACAGCGAAACGCATCTTCCGTTTCACGATTGCGACTCAGCGCGACCGCACTATCAAAACTCACATAGCGATGAATAACGTCGAGCAATGACGCAAAGATATCTGTCTTCGATGTGGCTTCTGTCATAGCAGAAATGGCAGACAGAATTGCATCGTTCTCTTCTCTTAACCGTTTTTCTCTGGCCTCAACGCGGCTGAGTTCAAATAAGGTTTCTTGCAACGATTCAGAGTCTGAACGTTCAGAAGCCGATAAGCGTTTCGACATCTTGATTAATCCTTATGAAATAGCACAGCCGAGATCATTAAGTTACCGTGAGATAACTCTCCCCCTTTAAAGAGACCTTGCTCGCCAAACGTAAAGGGGCATACAAAAGGAGCGTTATACAAGGCCGTATTGATATTATCAGCCACTTGGTCGAGGCGATCTTTTACATGCAACATGCATCCAGCGCAGTAGATCGCTAATCCGCCCAGAGGCTCAGGCTGACACAGTGCATGATCATTTGCTGACTCCACTACTCGACTGGCTCGCGAAATGAGCCCCTCTCTGGTTCCCGACATAAAATAGACAGTTTGGCCAACCTCAAGCTGAGAAAATAACTCCATATGACCTTGCGCATTAATAAATGTCGGATGCGACAATGTGTAGTATGGCAAACCATGTATTGTGCCGGTTTGAGTGCCTAGCGGATAAAGCGTAGATTGAGAGAAAAGCGAATCTGTAGGATCAAGAGTCAATCCAGTTTCTGACTCGTACCAGCGTTTATACACTTCGGCAGCAGGTTGATGATTTAAGCTCACCAATGCGCGACCACGCACATCCGTCACCGTCGCATGCCTTTGAGTCGGTGCATAGCCAGAATGGAACGAGTAACTGACCCGAGCTGAGGGATAAAAAACGCTGATCGCGATGCCGGACGTTGCTGTTTGCTTATGATCGAAAATAGCCCAGTTTCCACCGACTGTTTCTGCCGCGGCCGAACCACCGATGACGGGAACAGATACGCCTAGCTCTTCTCGGATTGCCGATAAGGTTGCCTCTTCTTCACCAGGCGTGCTGTGCAACGCAATCAATTTGGGTAACTCGCCGCATCGCCCACTTTCTTCAATCGCTTGAGTCAGTGCCATACGCGCCGAGTCGCGCACATGGCGGTGTGCTTGATGGGAGACCAAGGCTGAGCCATAACTCCCTTTATCATCACTGCATGCCCAGATAGCTGCCGCAGGACCGCTGGTACATCCATTTTGGGTCATCACGCCATAACACGTAGAACAGCCGATGAGTGGTACGCCCGGAAAAAGACGATATAAGGTACGTTGAAGCGCTTGAACGTCATAATGCTCAGTAAAGTAGATCATCAAAAGCTTAGGCGTACTGATACGCGTTTTGATGGTGCGCGCCAATGCATAGGCGGCTTGTACTGCGTCATCAGCTTGAGTTCGTGCCGTTGCTATCTTCATGTCACCGTTACGTTGATAGGAATATGAGTGTATGACAGTGCTAATGATACATGTATCAAGCGATCAATTCATTGTTCTCGGTGGCTGAAATAGATTCTAAACTGACGTATCCTATACGCCCTTTATATCAATTGAGCGTTGAACATGGATTGTCGACCCGTTGCGCTATTGGGTGGCGCGAGCACTTTAGGCGCCACGATTGCTTATCAACTTGCCGCTCAAGGCTATACCCCCATTATTATCGATCACAATCAGGCCTCTGCACTTGATATCGTTGCTCATGAACCTAGAGTTCGATTTAAATCAGTTCCGGCGCTTACCGTCGACGCTCTTACCGCTGCCTTATCGCAAAGTGTATCTCAACTTGCACCGCTAACTGGCGTAGTTCAGGTTGCCAAAGACGGTGAACGGTACATGCGACTGTTGGGGTATCCAGTTTTAGACCAATTTTGTCAAGCTGACGCGGCTTGTGTCATGATTTATCCTCATGGGGGCTAATAAAGCCCCGTCTCGATGACATACCGGACACAAACTTCTTGCAACGGATTAACAGTGTCACTTTCTGGTTGGATCACAATTTTAACAGTGGTGATGAAACATTATCAGTGCGTGAAAAGTGCGAAGTTTTATCACCACTGGTTTGCTTTCTTTTAGGGGAAGAATCAAAACGCATTAATAATCAAGTTTTTAGCGTTAAACTGTAACTGTGTAAATATAAAAATCACCATAAATAAGCATTTTCTTTAGTAATAAAGCACTGCATCGATAAATACGATATAAACCGCACTTATTTATCCTTTTTCTGGGTAATTAAATTTAAATTGATACCGATCAAAGACAACGTTAAATATACCATATCGGTAGGGAGATCGTGACGAGACCATTGCCAATTAGTCCGGTATCCTTCCCCTTCTTGAACCTGCTTTATGCTTAGCTCAGGTGATTGCTTCCCCTTTTGATCCCAGTACGCGGAGTGAGGTTTACTCTCTGAAACTAAAGAAAAATATATAGTGTCATTCTTCCTTACCCATTCATACGCGACTTTTTCTTGAGATTGTGATGTGCCACAAAAACCAGTCGCATCCTTACAATCTATAATTGTCAGTCCTGGCGTATAAATGACCGTGCGCCAAAAGAAGGCGATCACTAAAAGTGTAAGCATAACGATAATTTGCGCTAATCGCCCGCGAGTGAGTTTTTCTGCTGCCATGTGTGGCTTTCTCCATGTTACAGAGGTCAAAGTTTTATCAGAAAGGGAGGTAAGCCTCACGAAGTGTGTGGGTTAGCCCCTGTTTTTTAACCAGTATCTACAGTATGATTCTGGTCGAAAATGCCATTTTTACAAAGAAATAGCAACGGAGTGTATAAAGCGGTTAAAAACCGTACGCAGCCGAGCGATTTAGTAAAAAAGGTATGTTAATAGACGAAGCGGAGGCTTCGTCCGTATCAAACGTGAGTGTAGTTAACCAAAAGTGGAAGCATGCAATATGAGCCAAGTTAAGCAGCTTGAACAAGACTACAACTACCGCGTTGTCCGCTTATTTACCCTAACAACTATTTTGTGGGGTATTGTGGGCATGGCGGTAGGTGTACTTATTGCCGCCCAGTTAGTGTGGCCTGCACTGAACTTTGATATTCCGTATTTGACGTATAGCCGTTTGCGGCCACTGCATACTAACGCAGTGATCTTCGCATTCGGCGCTAGTGCGCTGATTGCAACGTCGTATTATGTTGCACAACGTACGTGTCAAACACGGTTATTCGGAGGGAAGTTAGCAGAGTTCACCTTCTGGGGTTGGCAAGCCATTATCCTTTCTGCAGCCATCTCGCTGCCAATGGGATACACCACCTCTAAAGAGTACGCGGAACTAGAGTGGCCAATTGATATCGCCATCGCGGTGGTATGGGTCGCATACGCTATCGTGTTCTTTGGCACGCTTATCAAGCGTAAGACGTCACATATTTATGTGGCCAACTGGTTCTTCGGTGCCTTTATTCTGACCATCGCGGTGTTGCACATCGTTAACAGCATGGCAATCCCTGTTTCACCGATGAAGTCTTACTCCATCTATGCTGGCGCAGTTGATGCGATGGTACAGTGGTGGTACGGACATAACGCGGTTGGCTTCCTGCTAACAGCAGGCTTTCTGGGTATGATGTATTACTTCGTTCCCAAGCAAGCGGGACGCCCTGTTTACTCTTATCGACTCTCCATCGTCCACTTCTGGGCATTGATTTCTCTCTATATCTGGGCGGGACCTCACCACCTTCATTACACGGCTTTGCCTGATTGGACTCAGTCTGTAGGTATGGTTATGTCGCTGATCTTATTTGCGCCTTCTTGGGGCGGGATGATTAACGGTATTATGACGTTGTCAGGTGCGTGGCATAAACTGCGTTATGATCCGATTCTGCGTTTCTTAATCGTATCTCTGTCCTTCTATGGTATGTCGACGTTTGAAGGGCCGATGATGTCAATCAAAACGGTGAATGCGCTATCGCACTATACCGATTGGACGATTGGCCACGTGCACTCTGGTGCTTTGGGCTGGGTGGCGATGGTAACGATCGGTTCCATTTATCACCTCATTCCAAAGCTGTTTGGTCAAGAGCGTATGTACTCGGTGTCTTTGGTGAACGTACACTTCTGGCTTGCCACGATTGGTACTGTGCTGTATATCGTTGCCATGTGGATTTCTGGTGTGATGCAAGGTCTGATGTGGCGCGCAGTGAATACGGATGGCACATTGACGTACAGCTTTGTGGAGTCATTGGAAGCCTCTTACCCGTTCTACTTTGTCCGCTTTATCGGCGGTGTAATTTTCCTATCAGGCATGTTCTTGATGGCTTACAACGCATATAAAACAATTCGTGCGCCGGAAGCTAGCTTGAAATCGCTTGAGCCTGCGGTGTAAGGAGGACGATTAAATGAGTTCAAATCGCCACGAGATAGTAGAAAAAAATACAGGCTTGCTCGCGATTTTAATTATCGTTGCAATCAGTTTTGGTGCGCTGGTGGAGATAACACCACTGATTTACCAAAAGCAAACCACTGAACCGGTAGATAACCTTCGCCCGTATACGGCCTTAGAGATGGAAGGACGCGATATTTATGTGCGTGAAGGATGTACTGTTTGCCATAGTCAAATGGTGCGCCCTTTCCGGGCCGAAACCGAGCGTTATGGCCACTACGGCGTTGCAGGCGAAAGCGTGTGGGAGCATCCTTTCTTATGGGGCTCTAAACGTACAGGTCCTGACCTATCTCGTGTTGGGGATCGGTATTCTGACGAATGGCACCGCGTTCACTTGATTAACCCTCGCGACGTAGTACCTGAATCGAATATGCCAGGCTTCCCTTGGTTAGCAGAAAACAAGCTAGATGGGGAAACAACGGCCGCGAAGCTGAAGTTATTCCGTGACCAATTCGGTGTGCCATACACTGATGAGGACATCGCGAATGCGAAGGCATCAGTTGAAGGGAAAACAGAGATCGAAGCACTGATTGCATATCTTCAGTCACTCGGTCACGCAATGAAGCAATAAAGGAGGGCCTATGGATATCGGTACCTTTCATAGTATCTGGACAGTGGTCATATTTGTGAGCTTCATTGGAATCGTGGTGTGGGCTTATAGCAAGCGTCAAAAGAAAAGCTTTGACGAAGCGGCCAACCTGATCTTCGCCGATGAAGAGCAGGATAAGTCCGATCATAAGACAGGAGATAATCGCTAATGAGTACGTTTTGGAGTATCTTCGTAACAGTCATCGTACTCGGCACGATTGCTGGCTGTGCTGCTCTTATCATTTGGACAACCAAAGATAAAATGGGCGTCGCAGAGGGCGATGACATGGGTCACGACTACGATGGTATTCGTGAACTCAATAATCCACTACCTCGGTGGTGGTCATATATGTTCTGGGCCACATTAGTATTCAGTTTGGGATATCTGATTCTCTACCCGGGATTAGGTAATTTCACTGGTCTACTGGGCTGGAAAAGCTCTTACCAAGATGTCCACAGTGTCGAGGAGTCGCGTGAGTTAATGGCGAAAGCGCAAGAAGCGCAGCACATTAACCAATATGCGATGGAGCTCGAGGCGGCTGACAAGGTATTTGGTGAAGCATTCCGCAAACTGGCGTACCAAGAAGATGGCAAATCATTGCGCCCGATTACCCAAATCGCGCGTAATGAAGAAGCCTTAAAGGTTGGCCAACGTTTGTTTAGCCAAAACTGTGCTGCTTGCCATGGGTCGGATGCACGAGGTCAAGCCGGCTTCCCTAACCTAACGGACGATGCTTGGCTATACGGTGGTGAACCTGAAACCATCAAAGCCACTTTGCTCCACGGCCGAAAAGGCAATATGCCAGCTTGGCTAGATACCATGGGTGAAGAGGGTGTCCAAGAAGTTGCCGCTTACGCGTTAAGTTTGTCAGGCCGTAAAGTCGACCCGCAAATGGCTGCAAAAGGTAAAACCCGATTTGTGGTATGTGCCGCTTGTCATGGAACAGATGGTAAAGGTAACCCTGCTTTCGGTGCGCCGGACTTAACCGACAACATCTGGCTATACGGTGGCTCACGTCGAGCGGTGGAACAAACCATTCGTGGTGGCCGTCAAGGTGTTATGCCCGCATGGGAAGCGCATCTTGGCGAAGAAAAAATTCAGATACTCTCTGCCTATGTATGGCGTTTAAGTAATCCTGAAGTAGAATAGAGACTTACGTATAAACTGGCCCCTGCTTGCAGGGGCTTCCTAATGCTCATCCCAAGGAGCTTCAGATGATAACCCCCTGGTACAAGCAGTTTTGGCCTTGGTTCCTTATCGCCCTACCAGCGACTGTCGTCGTCGCGAGTCTATCTACCTTTGCGTTATTTCAAAAAAATGCGGTTTCTCTTGTTGCGGAAGACTATTACAAGAAAGGAAAAGCCATTAACCTTGATTTATCGAAGTTGAAAGTCGCAGACCAACTTGGTATTTCAGCGCAACTGTCAGCGACTGAAGACGCAATTGCCATCGCACTTGATAAAGGGCAACTTGATACATTTCCGACGCTGAAAGTTCACATACAACATCGTACCTTAGAGCGTAAGGACGTGAATGTCATGGTAAACCCAAATCAAGCTGGGATTTATCATATCGATTTGGCCGAGCCTATGTCCGGCCCTTGGTTTATAGAACTGGCGTCGTTTGACAAACAGTGGAAGGTCAACGGTCGTATTAATTTCCCTCTCTCGAATACTCTGACGTTAAGCGGTAAACAATAACCATGACGACTCCCTGTTATCACTGTGGTGATCCTGTTTTAACAGGCGACACCTTCCAAGTCGTGATCTTCGATAAACCTCGCCTTATGTGTTGCCCTGGCTGCCAGGCTGTGGCAACCACTATCGTAGACAGTGGTTTGAGCTCTTATTATCAGTATCGTACCGAGAACGCAGATAAAGCAGAGTTGGTGCCAGAAGAGCTTAAATCACTGACTTTGTATGATAACCAAGATATACAACAAGAGTTTGTTCGTGATGTTGCCGATCAAAAAGAAGTCCCTCTTTCATTAGATGGCGTTTCTTGCGCGGCCTGTGCATGGCTGATTGAAAAACAATTGCAGAGAACCAAGGGGGTTACCCATATTCAAGTTAACACCACCACCAACCGTGCCCTGGTTCGTTGGGATGATAGCGAAACATCACTGAGCACAATACTCACACGCATTCATCATCTTGGGTATAAAGCTGCCCCTTTTGAAGCGGATAAGCAAGAGCAGCAATACCATCGTAATATGAAACAATATCTCTATCGGTTAGGGATTGCTGGCCTCGCGACAATGCAGGTGATGATGTTAGCGGTGGCAATGTATTTCGAAGTGTTTGGCGATATGGATGAAACCTTTCGCAACTACTTCCGCTGGGTTAGTCTTATCTTTGCCACCCCTGTTCTACTTTATTCCGCCTTACCTTTTTACACAAATGCATGGCGTAATCTAAAAGCCAGAACGCTCGGTATGGATGTCCCCGTTTCGATTGCCCTACTCTTTGCCTATTTCTCGAGCTTATACGCAACGGTAACAGGTAAAGGTGAGGTCTTTTTTGAATCGGTGGCAATGTTCACCTTCTTCTTATTGTTGGGGCGCTTTTTAGAAATGCGCGCCAGGCGTACAGCGGCAGCAGCCAGTGCCAATTTATTGAAATTGGTGCCGAAGATGGCACGTCACCTTACGGGTGAAACCGTTCCGGCCAACAGCTTAAAGGTCGATGATCACGTTCGGGTGTTACCGGGAGAGCCTTTTCCCGCCGATGGGCGAATCCTGTCAGGCAAAACATCAGTAGACGAATCCATGTTGACCGGAGAGTCGTTGCCACAAACCAAACAAAGCGGTGATACCGTGTATGCCGGCACCATGAATGTTGAGGCAATGTTGACATCACCGTCATTAATAACCATAAAGAATCGCTCGTCGCGCACATTATTCGCCTACAAGATGAAGCACAGATGGCAAAGCCTAAAGTCGCTGTTTTGGCGGACCAAATTGCGCGTTATTTTGTCGCTGCTATTCTTATTATTTCTGCATCGACGTGGCTCTATTGGCACTTTTCTCGACCTGATGATGCTTTTTGGATCATGCTGTCGGTGCTCGTTGCAACCTGCCCCTGTGCGCTGTCGTTAGCGACGCCTACCGCGTTGACCTGCTCGACGTCAACATTTGGTCAACTCGGCATTATGTTGCGTCGAGGACATGTCTTAGAAACGTTAACCAAAGTGAACCGATTAGTGGTCGATAAAACCGGCACATTAACCGAAGGCACCGTGCAAATCAGTACGATTGAGATCAACAGCGACACGTTGACAGAGCAACAGGTGATCAATATTGCCGCTAGCCTGGAAGCGTTCGCCAATCACCCGATAGCGAACGCATTTCAGGCTCGGGCCTCGGAAAAAGTCAACGTCGGCGCTGCCGATAATCATATCGGGCAAGGCGTGAATGGTACTATCGATGGCCAATATTGGCGCATTGGTAAAGCCAGTTTCGCGTTATCAGACGGGGCTGAAAGCTACCAATCGTATCCGGTCATACTCAGCTGCGATAACAAACCGGTCGCGGCATTCTCGCTTATCGACCCCATCCGGCCCAGTAGTGCCAGATTACTTGCCGCGTTCAAGGACGCGGGCATCCAAACGACAATGTTAACCGGCGATCAGTCACGCAATGTCAAACAAGTCGCTGATGAGCTCGGTATAGACTCTGTTGTATCTGGCGTGTCTCCTCAAGGCAAACTGTCATATCTTCAAAGCCTTGATAGTCGTACAATTACCTTGATGATCGGTGATGGCGTTAATGATGCGCCCGTTTTAGCGGGTGCCCATTTATCCGTTGCCATGGGAGGCGGAACCGATATCGCGAAGTCATCCGCCGATATGGTACTTCTTGGTGATGATTTAGAAAAACTGCTAACTGCAAGACGTCTTGCTCAACAAACGCGACGGATCATTCGAGAAAACTTAGCCTGGGCATTGGCTACAACGTGACCATTTTGCCTTTGGCTGTCATGGGCTTTGTCGCGCCATATGTTGCTGTGGTCGGAATGTCTGCTAGCTCCATTATTGTGGTGTCTAACTCGCTGCGCCTGCTCAATAAAAAATAAGGATAGCGTTATGGCTAGTTTGTACATCTTGATTCCGATTGCGATCATGCTGGTGTGTGTCGCCGGCGTCGTCTTTATTTGGGCGGTAAAATCCGATCAGTTTGAAGATCTTGAGCGTCAAGGCTCTTCTATTCTTTTCGATGAAGAAGAACCAGAGAAAAAGCCCACTCCTCAGTCAAATGACACTGAGAACACTGACTCTTCACATCATGACAAACGTTGATTTTATCGGTGCATTAGGGATTGGCTTGCTCGGCGCTGGCCACTGCCTCGGTATGTGTGGCGGTGTCGCAGCGGCCATGTCCTTTGGGGTGCCTGCTGAGCGTGCCAAATGGCCCTATATTCTTTTGTACAATTTAGGCCGGATAACCTCTTATATCGTAGCGGGGACACTCATTGGGGGCGCAGTTGCCTCGTTGCTCGCGCTCTCTGACCTCACTCACCACCTTGCCGTATTGCGACTTTTTGCCGCAGTAATGATGCTATTGCTGGCCGCTTATATGGCGCAATTATGGAATGGTCTGAGTTATATTGAGCGTATCGGTAGCAAGCTCTGGCGCTATATTTCGCCTCTTTCTTCTAAGTTGATGCCGTTGCGCTCTCCCCTCTATGCCTACCCTTTTGGTGTGGTGTGGGGCTGGTTACCCTGTGGCCTTGTCTATTCAGCACTCAGTTGGGCTGCTGTTGCGGGAAGTGCGTCTGGCGGCGGATTAGTTATGCTAGGGTTTGGGCTCGGAACGCTACCGGCAATGTTAACGGTTGGCGCGTTTGCAGAACGAATTAAACCAATACTGAATAATTGTCTAGTACGCTTGGCATGTGCCATAATGTTGGCAGTTTATGGCCTCTACACCTTACAAGGTGCACTGAAACTCCTTATATAAGTCGACCTAGCACACGATAATGGTGTAATATGTTAATTGACGTTTTCAAAATCAGGCAGGTGTATGGTGTCGAATAAGATCATCACTCGGCGGGTTCAGTCTGGTGGCTGTGCGATCCATTGTCAGGATTGTAGTATAAGCCAGCTTTGCATTCCCTTTTCGTTAAATGAGCAAGAGTTGGATCAACTGGATAGCATCATTGAGCGCAAAAAACCTATTCAGAAAGGCCAAGAATTGTTCAAAGCCGGTGATAATCTTCGAGCGCTCTATGCGATACGCTCAGGAACGGTTAAAACCTATACCATCACTGAACAAGGTGATGAACAAATTACGGCTTTCCATCTCGCAGGCGATTTAGTTGGCTTTGATGCCATTAACGATAATGAGCATCCAAGCTTTGCCCAGGCGTTAGAAACATCGATGATTTGCGAAATCCCCTACGATACGCTCGACGATTTATCTGGCAAGATGCCAAAGCTTCGTCAGCAAATCATGCGACTAATGAGCAACGAGATAAAAGGTGATCAAGACATGATCTTGCTTTTATCGAAGAAAACAGCAGAAGAGCGTTTAGCCGCTTTCCTGTATAACCTTTCAAAACGCTTTGCACAACGTGGGTTTTCACCGCGTGAGTTTCGACTAACCATGACTCGTGGTGACATTGGTAACTACCTGGGTCTAACGGTAGAAACGATTAGTCGCCTATTAGGCCGTTTTCAAAAATCAGAGATTCTTGCGGTAAAGGGTAAATATATTACAGTGTTAGACTTAGAAGAGCTGGCACGCCTTGCTGACGAAGAATGTTTGGTTTAGCCTCCTTAGGGTAAATAAGTTGTTAATAAATGGTGCTTTAATGCGCCATTTCTCTTTTTTGCTATCGGAACCATGAATTGTTTCGCGCTACCCGGTCAACTAGGTTAAAGTGACAGTAACCGATGCATCTGTGCAAAGGAGGCAGATATGTCCAGGTACAGCAACCTTCTCGTCGTTATTGATCCTTCCCAGGAACAACAACCCGCGTTGTCACGTGCGGTCACGCTCAGCCAACGCAGTGATTCTGCGGTTAAGCTTACGCTGTTTCTCGCCATTTACGACTTTTCCTATGAAATGACCTCGATGCTTTCGTCTGATGAACGACAAGCCATGCGTCAAGGAGTCATGCACCAGCGTGAAGAATGGATGAATGAGATCATTCAGTCCCACAATGCACAAGACTGTGAGATTGAAAAAGTCGTCGTTTGGCACAACCGTCCTTACGAAGCGATTGTCGAGCGCGTACTCAGTCATCAGCATGATCTTGTCGTCAAAGCGACGCACAAGCACGACACGCTAGGTTCAGTGATTTTTACCCCAACGGACTGGCACTTACTCCGTAAATGTCCCAGCTCTGTGTTATTGGTAAAAGAGCATGGTTGGCCGGATAAAGGTAAAATTGTTGCGTCCGTTCACGTGGCTTCAGAAACAGAAACCCACGCCGAACTCAACGACAAATTAGTCGATGAAGGCAACGTGATGAGTGCGATGCTGGGCGCTGAGCTACACCTTGCGAACGCCTACCCAGCAACACCGGTGAATATTACTATTGAGCTACCTGACTTTGATCCTAGTGCTTATACCGATGCCGTCAGAGGCCACCATCTCACCGCCATGAAGGCACTGCGTCAGCGCCATCACATCGAAGAGACGCGAACCCATGTTCAAGAAGGCTTGCCA
This sequence comes from Salinivibrio costicola subsp. costicola ATCC 33508 = LMG 11651, assembly GCA_000565345.1. Classification (GTDB taxonomy): domain Bacteria; phylum Pseudomonadota; class Gammaproteobacteria; order Enterobacterales; family Vibrionaceae; genus Salinivibrio; species Salinivibrio costicola. Next base: position 40,900 of record AQOF01000014.1, read on the forward strand.
GAGGATGTCATTCCTAATATCGCACGAGAGTTAGATGCAGAGTTGGTGATCCTAGGAACAACTGGCCGCACTGGACTATCGGCTGTCTTTATCGGCAACACAGCAGAGCATATGATTGATCAGCTCGACTGCGATCTGCTTGCGATCAAGCCTGATGGATATATCAGCCCGCTCGATCCCCGAGCCAACGACTAAGTCATTGTCACCCGCCCATACAACAGGCAGTGCAGCTCACCGCCTGTTGTTGGCTGTCTTGTTTATATTCATCCCGCCTTTATAGTGACTAGCATTTATAGTCAAAATCCGTATCATACCCGCCATTCATGAACACTGGCAGCTTAATGCGTTTAGACTGCCTGACAACGCGATAGTACTTATGAGCACGCAAGAGCTGAGCAAAGCACAAAAATACGGGTTTAATAAACTGCAAAAGCGCATTCGCCGGAATACAGGCCAAGCCATTGCAGATTTTAATATGATTGAAGATGGCGACCGCATTATGGTTTGCCTTTCAGGCGGGAAAGACAGCTACACCCTGCTTGATATGTTGCAAAGTCTGCAAAAAAGTGCCCCTGTCTCGTTCGAGTTAATCGCCGTTAACTTGGATCAAAAACAGCCCGGCTTCCCTGAGCACATTCTCCCCGAGTATTTAGACGAATTAGGGGTCGAATATAAGATTATCGAAGAAGATACCTACTCGATTGTTAAAGAAAAAGTGCCAGAAGGAAAAACCACGTGCTCACTGTGCTCGCGTCTGCGTCGTGGCATTCTATACCGTACGGCGAAAGAGTTAGGCGCTACCAAAATAGCGCTTGGACACCATCGTGATGATATTCTGGAAACGTTGTTTTTAAATATGTTTTACGGTGGCAAACTAAAAGGCATGCCGCCCAAGCTCGTCTCCGATAATGGCGAACACGTTGTGATTCGTCCACTGGCCTATTGTCGCGAAAAAGATATAGAACGTTATTCAGAGCAGAAAGCGTTCCCTATCATTCCTTGTAACCTGTGCGGATCTCAGCCTAACTTGCAACGCCAAGTGATCAAAGACATGTTACAGGGCTGGGACAAACGTTACCCGGGACGCATTGAAACCATGTTCCGCGCGATGCAAAACGTGGTGCCCTCACATCTTGCCGATGCGACATTATTCGACTTTAAATCAGTCGCAGCAGGCATGGCTTATGAAGGTGATGGCGATACCGCATTTGATAAGGAAAGTTTTACTGACCCGGCGCCTGACTCAGAAGCGGTCGTTGAAGTAGACCCTGAATTATCACTCGATATTGTCAATCTCAAGGCATAAGATCACAGTGTGATCACTGAATCACAAAAGCGCTCACTGGTTTAGTGAGCGCTTTTTTCTTTCCCTGATCGTTCGAATTTAACCGCCTCTTAGCGTTAACAACCTCTAAGATCAGCAAGCAGTTAACCGTTTTTCGGGAGCCAGGGCGATACTTTAATGGGTGCCTCAGGCAGAGTTAATTTAACCTCTTGCCCAAGACCGCTAGCATCAATGATAGCTTGATGATCATCAATGGTATAACCCTGCCCTTCACTGCTGGTTATTTTCCCTGTCGCCGAGGGCGAAAAATGGATCACCACCCCCTGCGTTTTAGGCATAAACCAAGAGGCAAACATCCCACCCAGGTTTCCATCATGGTATCCATTTGTGGTAGCCAGTCGCGAACTTGTTGGCTGGTTAGCGTCTTTCCGACCGGCTTATCCACCAACACTTGGAATGAAATATCACAATTTAGCGTTGACGGTGTTTCAACAAAGACATCGGGATTCACTTTACGCAGCTGGTTATCCAACGGCAACGGCAAAGCTTGCGAGGCAGGAATGGTAAATTCCTCATAATGCTCTTTTTTTCGCATCCAAGCTCGTGAGATGGGACAGACCTGACCAGAATCCGCTGATACCATAAAGTACGCCACACCGATATCAGGGTGACCCTCTTCGGTATTGTGCTTTAGTTGGGTAAAAAGTTTGCTATAACTAAAACGGTATGTCTCGGCACTTGCAGGGAAACTGATCATCCCCAATAGCGCCAATACACTGATTACTTTTTTCATCGATACTCCACATACGGGCTTAGCGTGGTTCAGGCATCAAATGTATCCTGGCCTGACGAGGGTGATGACGCGTTTGATTTGTCGGGATTATTCTCGCTTTTTGGTGACACGGTCACTTCGACCCCCACGCCAAACATTTCTCGGTAAATCACGCCTTTAACATTGAAAAGGAAGGGTAACGCCCAAACCAATGCAAAGCCAGCCGTGGCAAAAGAAATGAGAAATAGCACACCCACCACCGCATAAATGGTTGCCATCTGAAACAGCTTTTTGTTTACCGCGCGGAAAGACACACTCAAAGCTTTCATGGGTGTGACACGCTTCTCGCAAATTAATAACGGCGCCATGGAAAAAACCATCGCAACATAAAGGCTAAGCAGCGGAAAAATCAAACTCGCGACACTTTGCAGCGTAGCGGACAAACAAATCACCACAGTGACGGGTAATGCGAAAGCTAACCCTTTTAGCAGATGACGAGGCTTGGAACGAAAGCCGATCGCGTGACTAAGTCCCATCAAACTTGCCCCAGCATATAAAGGTGCAATCAACACCTCTGACGTGAAGTTAGCTAGCCACACGGAGGAGATCATATCGGTGGTAAGCTCCCGTTGCCCGACAAGCGCCTCAAACAAATGCGAGGGTGCGCCCAGCAACAAAGCAAGCATTAGCATTAGAATACCAATTTGAGTCGCAAATAAGCCCAGCGCCGCGGGTAAGAAAGACCAGAAGTGTTTTAAGGTCTGCGAGAAAGCCTCTTTGATAATCTCAAACGGATCGAGGCGGTAACGGCCATTCAGTGCGGTTTCTATCGACCCGCCCATGTGTATCGCATTATCGTATTCTTGTTGACTCATAATCGTTATCTATCATGACTGATGCACACAGTATATCTGACTGTCGCCCATAGCTAAAAATCATTCTGACGGATCCGGGAAAAATAACCCAAAGTTGTCTGTGTGAGCACTGAAAAGCGTCAAGGATGCTATCCACGCCAGTTATGAAAGGAAATGCATTAAATGGGGAGAAAAATTGCTTTAACTTCGGCTTGTGCGCGTCTATTATGCGCCGTCTGTTTTATGGGTACGTATGTACAAGACAATTTGCCAGGTAGAGAGAGAACGAACCATTGAATCACACCCATCTATCTCACAAACCGGTTGTCGAGCTGGCGTCATTAACCAAAAGTTTCGACGGCAAAGAAATTATTTCCCGCTTCAATTTAAGCGTGAATGATGGTGAATTTCTCACCATTCTCGGGCCTTCGGGTTGTGGTAAAACAACCGTATTACGCTTAATTGCGGGGCTTGAGGACGCTGACAGCGGCCAGGTTATCATTGACGGTCAAGATGTCACCGATTTGCCTGCCGAACAACGCAACGTCAACACTGTGTTTCAAAGCTATGCCTTATTTCCCCACATGAGTGTGTTTGAAAACGTGGCATTTGGCTTACGTATGCAAGGTGTGAACCGCAATGAGATCGAACCGCGTGTGATGGAAGCCCTACGTATGGTGCAGCTGGACCACTATGCCTCACGCAAGCCCCACCAGTTGTCAGGCGGTCAGCAGCAGCGTATTGCGATTGCGCGTGCTGTGGTGAATAAACCAAGCGTCTTACTGCTCGACGAATCGCTGTCTGCACTCGATTATAAACTGCGTAAGCAAATGCAAATGGAGCTCAAGCAGCTTCAGCGTAAACTCGGCATTACGTTTATCTTTGTCACCCATGATCAAGAAGAAGCGTTGTCGATGTCTGACCGTATACTGGTCATGCGTGAAGGCGAAATCGAACAAGACGGCTCACCACGTGAGATCTATGAAGAGCCAAAGAACTTGTTTGTCGCCCGGTTTATTGGCGAAATCAATGTCTTTGATGCCACCGTGATTAAACGCATCGATGAAAACCGCATTTGGGCCAGTATTGAATCCCGTGAGTGCGAGGTATTCTGCAAGCTTGATGTGAAGCCTGACGATAAGGTCAAGGTATTGCTGCGCCCTGAAGACATTCGCCTACAAGAAATTAGCGATGATGCGGAGCCTAACGGTATTGTCGGCTACGTACGCGAGCGTAACTATAAAGGCATGACCCTGGATTCAGTACTCGAGCTTCCGTCAGGGCAAACCGTGATGGTCAGTGAGTTTTTTAATGAAGACGATCCAGATGTTGATCACTCTCTGAATCAAAAAGTCACCTTGACCTGGGTAGAGAGCTGGGAGGTGGTATTGGCCGATGAAAAAGCTTAATCTTCAAACAGCCATTACTGGTTTGGTGGTCGGCTGGTTGTTGGTATTTGTTTTTTTGCCCAACCTAATGATCATCGTCACCAGTTTTTTAACCCGCGATGACGCCAATCTTATCGAGATGACGTTCACGCTGACTAACTACGCAAAACTTCTCGATCCTCTCTACGCTAAAGTGGTGTGGCATTCCTTCTACATGGCAGCGTTAGCGACGCTGATTTGTCTGCTTATCGGCTACCCATTTGCCTTTATTGTTGCCAAAATGCCCAAAAAAATGCGTCCAATGATGCTCTTTTTAGTCATTGTGCCATTTTGGACTAACTCATTAATCCGCACATATGGCCTCAAAATCTTTCTGGGCACGAGAGGGTTACTCAATGAAAGCCTGATGTGGCTTGGGATCATTGAGCGCCCTATCCGTATTATGTACACCGAATATGCGGTCATGATCGGTCTCGTTTATATCTTGCTGCCGTTTATGATTCTGCCGTTGTACTCCAGCATTGAAAAACTGGACAACAGCTACTTAGAGGCGGCACGCGATCTGGGCGCCAACAAGTTACAATGCTTCTTGCGCGTGATCTTACCACTTACTACGCCAGGCATTATTGCCGGTAGTTTACTGGTGATCCTTCCAGCCCTCGGCATGTTCTACGTCTCTGACTTATTAGGTGGGGCGAAAAACCTATTGATCGGTAACGTGATTAAGAGCCAAATCCTCAATGTTCGCGATTGGCCATTTGGTTCCGCGGCCAGTATTTCTCTGACGGTGCTCATGGGGCTGCTGCTATTTGCCTATTGGCGTGTGGGGAAATGGATGAATCGTAAGGAGGCATTATCATGAATCGCTTTGTTAAAGGCAGCTTCCTCTCTTTGGTTTATGCTTTTTTATATATCCCAATTCTGATTTTGATCGTCAATTCGTTCAACGCGAGCAAGTTTGGGATGAGTTGGAAAGGCTTTACTTGGCAATGGTATGAGGAACTTGTAAATAATCATAGCCTGATGCAAGCCGCGGGGAACTCACTGACCATTGCTATTTTTTCTGCTAGTGCGGCCGCTATTATAGGTAGCTTAACCGCGGTAGCACTGTTTCGTTATTGCTTTCGCGGCAAGCAGTTTGTCAATGGTATGCTGTTCGTGGTGATGATATCGCCCGATATCGTGATGGCTATCTCGCTGTTGGCGCTCTTTATCTTAATGGGCGCACAATTAGGATTTTTGACCTTGCTGCTGTCACACATTACTTTTTGCCTGCCGTTTGTAGTAGTAACGGTTTACAGCCGCTTAAATGGTTTTGATGTCAAAATGCTTGAAGCCGCACGTGACTTAGGCGCGAGCGAATGGGTTATTTTGACCAAAATCATCCTACCGCTTGCCGCTCCCGCGGTTGCAGCGGGCTGGTTACTAAGCTTCACCTTGTCACTGGATGATGTCATCGTCAGCTCTTTTGTCACCGGGCCAGGTTATGAAATCTTGCCGCTCAAAGTTTACTCCATGGTAAAAGTCGGCGTGTCGCCAGAAATTAACGCCCTTGCCACCATTATGCTGATTGTGTCACTCGTACTGGTCATGTGCTCACAATGGCTAGCCAAAGATCGACTAAAATAATCCATTCCCCAGGGCAGTTGACAGGTCAGCCGCCCTCCTTTTTGTGTTACGAGGAGCTCACCATGGTTAAATGGTCCCCCTTTTTTGCGCTTACCCTGTTCAGTGCATTACTCACGTCTACCGCGACCGCCGCGAACAATGATGTTTTGTATTTCTACAATTGGTCTGAATATATCCCTAATTCGGTTATTGAAGATTTCACCGATGAAACGGGTATTGAGGTGATGTACTCCACCTATGAGTCAAACGAGACCATGTATGCCAAACTGAAAACGCATCCTGAGGGCTATGATCTTGTGGTGCCGTCAACTTACTATGTCGCTAAAATGCGTCAGCAAGGCATGCTACAAAAAATCGACAAATCGCAACTCCAGCATTTTTCAGGTCTGGATCCGGTTAACTTGAACAAACCTTTTGATCCTAACAATGATTATTCTGTGCCCTATATTTGGGGAGCGACAGGTATCGGCGTTAACACCGACTTTATGGACAAAGCCGATGTCTCGAGCTGGGCAGATTTATGGGATCCCAAATGGCAAGGCCAACTGTTGATGATGGATGATGCCAGAGAGCTATTTCACATTGCCCTACGAAAACTCGGTTACTCAGCCAACACCACAGACCCGGAAGAAATAAAAGCGGCCTATGAGTCACTTAAAGCGTTGATGCCAAATGTATTGCTCTTTAATTCTGATTTTCCGGCTAACCCGTTTTTAGCGGGTGAAGTCACCCTAGGCATGCCTTGGAATGGCAGTGCCTACATGGCACGTCAAGAAGGCGCATCGATCGACATGGTGTGGCCAGAAGAAGGCGCAATTTTTTGGATGGATAGCCTCGCGATTCCAGCGGATGCTAAAAACGTCGATGCCGCGCATAAAATGATCGATTTTCTCTTACGTCCGGAAAACGCCGCTAAGCTTGCCCTGCAGATAGGTTATCCAACGCCAGTAAAAGCCGCCTATCCGTTATTGCCTGCCGCGTTTAAAAATAACCCGCAAATTTATCCACCACAGTCGGTGATGGCTGCCGGCGAATGGCAAAACGATGTAGGTGACGCAACCGACTTTATGAAGATTATTTTCAACGCTTAAAAGCCGGTATGTGATGCCGCGTGCTGTTTTCTAGACAGTCAGGGGCAAAGACGCCCCTGATTTATCGCTCAAGCGCCAGTATCTCATCCACCAGCTCAGGCACTAAGGTGCTTGCTTTGCCGTAGCGCCGTTCATCAAACTCGCTCTCAACCGCACTGGGTTCGAGGTTGATTTCAATTGTATGCGCGCCATGCATTGCCGCTTCATGCACAAAGCCCGCTGCGGGATACACTGCCCCCGATGTCCCTATAGAGATAAACAAATCCGCTTTATTTAACGCCTCATGGATTTTCCCCATGCCCCATGGCATTTCACCAAACCAAACAACATGAGGCCGCAAAGGTGCCGGCATTTGACAACAGTGGCAGTGGTCAGAAACCGAAATATCACCTTTCCAATCAATGGTTTGTTGAGAGTGACTACAGCGTGCCTTTAATAGTTCACCATGCATATGAATAATATGATGGGTGCCAGCTCGCTCATGGAGATCGTCAATATTTTGTGTCACCACCAGCACAGAGGCATGGGTTGTTTTTTCCAAGTAAGCCAAGGCGTTATGGGCGAGGTTTGGGCTCACTCCCGACTGTAATTGTCGACGGCGATCATTATAAAACTGCTGCACTAACGTCGGATTGCGCTCAAACCCCTCAGGCGTTGCAACATCTTCAATGTGGTGTTCTTCCCACAAGCCATCTTGATCACGAAATGTTTTTATCCCTGATTCCGCTGATATGCCAGCGCCGGTTAAAATTACGATATGTTGATAAGGGAATGTCATACGCCTATCCTTGATAATTCATTAACCTACGCCATTTATACCACTCTCGCCTTTACCATTGAAGCATTGTGGTTTTAGACCTTAGTCGTTGACATAACTCACAAATAAGCGATGTAACGACTGGCTAGACCAATGCTTGGTACTGCTTGGGTTACAATGGCCGCTTATTTCTCGTATCTGTTACTCACTATGAATTTAGAACATTATTATTCTGAGCAAGATGGAAAACTGATTTTTACTCGCCAACAAGCGAGTGACTTTGCGAAACGCGTTGCCGGTGACTTTAACCCCATTCATGATACCGATGCGTCACGATTTTGTGTGCCGGGGGATCTGCTCCTTTCTATTTTGCTCGCAAAAACGGGGATCAGTGAGGAAATTGAAATTCAGTTTAATGGCATGATCAGTGCCAACACCCCTTTAACTATCGTTGAAACAGATGAGGAAGTCACTGTCGTCGACGATGATCAAAAGCGCTACCTAACAATGACTCGACGCGGTGCGGTGCGCCATGATCAGGCATTGGCGACCGAAATAGCTACTCATTATGTTCAGTTTTCTGGTAAGAACTTCCCCCACATCATGGTGCCACTGATGCGTGAGCAACAGATGATGATAAACACCGATCGCCCATTGGTGATGTATGAAAAAATGAGCCTAGCATTCGACGATTTATCGATTGCCTCTGCGCAAGTCGAGCTCTCCGATTCAGCAATGCATGTCAGCGGAAAACGAGGAAAAGTCGAGCTCGCCTTCGATTTTATCGTTAACGGCCAACAAGTCGGTCACGGATGCAAGACCATGGTAGCCAGTGGATTACGCCCCTATTGCGAAGCGGCAATTCAAGACCTGGTTGAGCGATTTAATCAGCGAAAAGACGCTTACAGCACCATATAGCCCCGTGACTTTATAGTGTCCTATCGGCCTGAAGCTCGCTAATCAGGGCCACTCACAGTGATGAAATCGCCCAGTGAATACTGATTCCCTAGAAGCCGTGCCAACTAGAAGCAGTGCTGAATAGCCAAATACTTATTGCGAATATGCTCAATCAATAAGCGTACCTTTTTCGGCGGTTGACGTGTAAACGGATAAACCGCGTAAATCCCAAGTTTTTTTCCCACTTGATCAGAGAACAGATCAATCAAATCCCCTTCGATTAAATCGTTATACACCAAACAGCGCGGCACATAAGCGATCCCATGGCCACTCAACGCTCCCTGGCGCAATGCAATCGGGTTATCCGTAGACAGATTACCTGTCACTTTGATGACTTGATTTTTACCCTCGCCTTTAAACTCCCAATCACTCGCACCTGTGGTCTGATACGCGTATTGCAAGCAGTTATGCTGTTTAAGCTCAATGGGGTGCTGAGGCCTGCCGTGGCGAGCAATATAGCCTGGTGCTGCACATACGACCCACTGAGAATCGAGAATATGGCGAGCGATAAGACTCGAGTCTTCCAAGTACCTGTACGGATCACTAAATCGAAGCCTTCATCAATCAAATCGACGAAGCGGTTGTTCAAAGACATATCAATATTCAAGCCGGGATATTGACCACAAAACTCAGCGACCGCTTCGGCTAACAATAACTCACCCGAGATTGTCGGGACGGATATCTTTATCTGCCCAGTAATCGCTTCTCCAAGTCCTGCAACAGCATCAAACGCTTCATCAGCGGCCTGCTTCACAGTTTTTGCACCTTGGTACAAGGTACGCCCTGCATCAGTAAGGGTCAGTTTGCGCGTTGTACGGTACAAAAGCTGCACGCCTAAGCCTTCTTCAAGCTTTTTAACACGTTTGCTAACTACGGAATTTGTCAGGGAATTTATTTCCGCGACCTTACTAAAAGAACCATACTCAACAACTTGAGCAAAAAGAACGAGATCATCTGTTTTAGGCATATTGTGTCAGTAATGGAAGTAATTATTTTCATTATTTCCATATATCAGAGAAATGTAAACGCGTAATGTCACACCTTGTTAACATTACGTCACCGAGCTGTCAGCAAAATAACAACACATGAGTGACGCCACTTTTTTACGTGATTTAACGGAAGAGACGCCTAACTAAGGAATACTTATGACAGATACCCTCTACGCCCTCGTTGCGTTCTCACCCATTGTGGTGGCTGCTATTTTACTGGTGGGGTTAAACTGGCCTGCCAAAAAGGCGATGCCGGTTGCCTTTATCATGACAGTCTTGATCGCACTATTCCAGTGGCAAATGAGCGCAGCCCGCGTATCGGCCTCTATTGCCCAAGGACTCATTATCACCGCCGCTGTCCTGTGGATCGTGTTTGGTGCCATCCTTTTACTTAACACGTTAAAGCACACAGGCGCGATCACCGTGATTCGAAATGGTTTTACCACTATCTCGGACGACAGGCGAATACAAGCCATTATCATCGCTTGGTGTTTCGGCTCTTTTATTGAGGGAGCATCTGGGTTTGGGACACCTGCTGCAATTGCCGCGCCACTCTTGGTTGCCATCGGTTTCCCTGCGCTTGCAGCGGTAGTGGTCGGCATGATGATCCAGTCAACCCCTGTGTCATTCGGCGCCGTGGGGACCCCCATTATCGTCGGGGTTAATAAAGGATTAGACAGTCATGCTATTGGTCAGACCCTCACCGCCAACGGCAGCGATTGGGCCACCTACTTACAGGCAATTACCACGCAAGTCTCGTTTATTCATGCGGTGATCGGCACCCTTATGCCGCTGCTCATGGCTATGATGCTGACCCGTTTTTTTGGAAAAAATAAAAGCTGGAAAGAAGGCTTGGCGGTCGCGCCTTTTGCAATTTTTGCTGGTTTAGCCTTTACGGTTCCCTACGCGCTCACCGGCTGGCTGCTCGGCCCGGAGTTTCCATCACTACTCGGCGGGCTCGTCGGTATTGTGCTGGTCACGATAGCCGCGCGGAAAGGATTTCTTGTTCCTAAGACGCAGTGGGACTTTGATGATGAATCCACGTGGCCGACACATTGGCTAGGATCATTAAAAATGGACCTTAAAATCCAAGATAAACCCATGAGCATGGCAATGGCTTGGACGCCTATATACTATTAGCTGTCTTCTTAGTGATTAGCCGCGTCAGCCCAACCGTTAAAACCGCACTCACGGATGTGAGCTTAAGTTTCACCACTCTGTTTGGTGAAACGGGCATTAATGCCGCCATTCAGCCTTTATATCTCCCTGGGGGCATTCTGGCATTTGTGGCCTTACTCGCCGTCTTATTACAAGCTCGTCAATTAGCCCCACTAATGACAGCTGCACGCGAGTCGAGTAAAACACTGATCGGCGCCGGCTTTGTCTTGGTCTTTACGATTCCAATGGTGCGTATTTTTATCAACTCAGGCGTGAACGGTGCCGAACTCGTCAGTATGCCCGTGATGACCGCACGATTTGCCGCTGATCTGGTCGGCGATGGCTTCCCAGCGCTGAGTGCAACAATTGGCGCATTAGGCGCATTTATTGCCGGTTCAAACACCGTTTCGAACATGATGTTTAGTCAATTTCAGTTTGAAGTCGCACAGACCCTGGGCGCATCGACGGTGGTTGTCATTGCTCTACAGGCCGTTGGCGCGGCCGCTGGCAATATGATTGCAATACACAACGTCGTCGCTGCCTCTGCAACCGTTGGCTTACTTGGGCGAGAAGGCGCGACGCTCAGAAAAACGATTTTACCCACGCTGTATTATTTAGTCGCGGCCGGCATTATTGGCATTATATTGGTGAACATACTGCAATTTGCTGATGTGCTCACTGTAGCGTAATCTCAATCCATCAGGCCGAGCGTCTCTCGGCCTGCCTCACCACAAGCGGGCCAGCTAGGCTGACCCCCAGCCTTTGTAAACATGAAGGAAAGGAACGCTTATGAATACCCCATCACGTTTGTCGTCAACCCAGCAGCAAACTTTTCTCTCGACGTTGACGGACATCGTGGGCAAAGACAACCTCCTTACCGATAAAAGCCAAACCCAGCACTATCGCATGGGGTGGCGCTCTGGGGGCGGATCGGCACTGGCCGTGATCTTTCCAACCTCGTTAGTGATGCAATGGCGCGTGCTACAAGCTTGTGTTGCAGCCGATGTGGTCATGATTATGCAAGCGGCTAACACGGGGTTAACCGAGGGCTCTACGCCCAAAGGGGATGACTATGATCGTGATGTCGTTATTATCAACACCACCCGCCTCGACGGATTACAATTGATTGATGATGGCAAGCAAGTGATCAGTTTCCCTGGCACCACACTGCATCACTTAGAGAAAACGTTGCGTCCCCACCATCGAGCGCCTCACTCGGTCATCGGCTCGTCGTGTATTGGCGCCTCAATTGTCGGCGGCGTGGCGAACAACTCAGGGGGAGCGCTAGTGAAGCGTGGCCCAGCTTATACGGAATATTCGCTATTCGCGCAACTGACTGAACACGGTGAATTAGTACTGGTCAACCATTTAGGTATTGCCCTGGGTGACGACCCAGAAACCATACTCTCTCGCGTTGACAAAGGGGATTACCGTCGCGAAGACGTTGTGTTTGACGACCGTAAAGCCTCCGCCCATGACTATGAGCACATCTTGCGTGATGTCGATGCCGACAGCCCTGCTCGTTATAACGCAGATAAACGTCGCCTGCATGAAGTAAGCGGGTGTGCCGGTAAACTCGCTGTGTTCGCTGTGCGACTAGACACCTATCCTATCCCTGAGCGCGAGCAAGTTTTTTATCTGGGTACCAATGATCCAGATGTCTTCAATACGCTGCGTCGACGTGTACTGTCTGAATTGTCGCATTTACCAGAGGTCGGTGAATACATGCACCGTGATGCCTTTAATATCGCCGAGCGTTACGGAAAAGACGTGTTTCTCGCGATTGGGCAACTGGGTACCGATTCAATCCCCAAGATGTTTGCCTTAAAAGCCCAGATCACCGCCTGGTTCGACAAAGTACCGCTGCTGCCTAAGTCCTTACCCGACAAAGTGATGCAGTATGCCAGTCAATTATTTCCTCAGCATTTACCCAAACGCATGTTGGCATTTCGCGATCGATATGAGCATCACTTGATCGTGAAAGCCTCTGACGAGGGCATTAATGAGATATCCGCCTTTTTAAGCCGCTTTTTTGCCGAGCACCCAGACAGTGACTATTTTGCCTGTAATGCGGATGAAGCCAAAAAAGCGATGTTGCATCGTTTTGCCGCCGCCGGTGCAGCGATCCGCTATCACATTATGCACCACCGGGATAGTGAAGACATTTTGGCTCTCGACATTGCACTAAAACGTAATGAAACCGAATGGCAAGAACACTTGCCCGAAGAGATTGAACAAAACATAGTGACAAAGCTCTATTACGGCCATTTCTTCTGTCATGTGTTTCACCAAGACTATGTGATCAAAAAAGGCGCAGACGTGGCAGCAATCAAAGCTAAGATGCTGGCGCAATTAGAAACCCGCGGCGCGAAATATCCGGCAGAGCATAATGTGGGACACCTTTATGCGGCAGAGCCCGATTTAGCCAACTTTTATCATCAGCTTGATCCAACCAACAGCTTCAACCCTGGGATCGGAAAAACCGGCAAGAAAAAGTACAGCACCGATTGCCAATGTCTTGACCATCAATTGCGGCACCCAATCTCGGATACCGTGACCAAGACAGCAACGTCAGGCTCATCGACAACCGCATCTCACTAGCCGCCGAACAACAAGCGAGTCAAGTCGCGCCTAGAGTGCGACTTTTTCTCGTATAAAGCGGGCAAAACGTGGGATCCCTTTATCCGTCACGCCGTTATAACGTACGACAATGGTCTGCCCCTTCTCAGGCGGGCGTTGACGCTGTTGATCGGTAAAACCAGAGCCAACGTTAAACACAGTGCCATCCGCCATCTGCACTTGGAGTGATCCCATCATTCCGGTCAAACGTCCCTGCCCCGGATTCATTCCCACCACAGACACATCGACTTCTTGGTACGCCTTAAGCTTGACCAAGCTATCAACGCGCGCGCCAAGGTATAAACTCTCTGGATGATGCAGCATCAGCTCTTCGCCACCCGCCGTCGGTGATTTGATGCCAAGCGATCGGCCAGTGCTTGGTCATTGGCCACCGGCTGCTGCTCAACCCACTGGATCACGTCGCCTCCTTGCTCGGCCAGACGTTTTAATGCCAGATAGCGCTCAGCAAAAGGGCCTGGATGTTGTGGAAGATCGAACACGTAAAAACCAATACGTTGCCAGTCACTGTCATTTGGCGTCTTATCAAGCACCGTTCGCAATACGGTTTGAAATTCACCGCGCCCAGCCCATAACTCCCCATCAAGGGGCACATCAGGCAAAGCTGCCAGAAACGATTGCGGTGCATGAATGGGGTTCCCCTGGCGCGTCAACAGTTCCGTGCCGGTCCAGTAGGCCCGAATGCCGTCTAGCTTCTCACTCGCCCAAAAGCCTTGATAGCTTTGTGACGCTAACTGCCCATCCACGCCGTGCATCAATGCCGGTGCCGATGGTGCACTCAATGATATGGCCGGGGATAGCACACAAGCAGAAAGCAAACCAATATTGAGCCGGTTAATATATCGCATCATTGTCCTCCTTATCGCATAAGGCTAAAGGCTAACCAGAATCTAAGCCTAAGCAGTAAAAGGAAGATGATTTTGGCAGTAAGCTAGCAACAGTTATTGTTCAGTAGTGAGGTTTGCAATGCATCGTGATAACTGACTCGCGGGCTTTTTTATGCCTGGTGGGAAAAGGCATAGATGAAGGTGCCATTTTTGATCACATCAATCACACGAGATGATAAATCAGTGGGTAATGCCGGGCACCCCCAGCTTCGTCCAAGACGACCGCTTAGCTCAATCATGGCGGGATTGGCGTAGTCAGCACCGTGAATCACAATTGCCCGTTCACGCGCCTTATCATTCAAACCTTCAGAGAGGCCATCTAAGCGTAGCGAATAGCCGTGTTTGCCGTGATAGGTTTCCGCAGCACGATAAATGCCGAGGGATGTTTGTCGCGAATTGACGCGATTAGAAAACGTCTTGGCATACAGATTCCCACTGTTCTTGCCATGCGAGACGTACGAACGAAAAAGGACATTACGCGTTTTGACATTAATCACCCAAAAGCGTTTCTCGGTCGACGGCTTACCATAATCAATCAACATCATCACAGGTTTGGCACTGTGATGCTGGGAAAAGTGACGGTAGGCATCGGCAAAAGCGTGATAAGACACCTCTCCTTCAAGGTGAAGGGATTGATATAGCCCACTGACGTCATCTTTAAAGCTGGCCAATACGGGATGAGAGATGCTCAACGTAAGTAAGCCCAACAGCCCAAGTCCCCAAGAGGGAAGAATGAATCGCATCATGATGTGCTCCTTGTTTTGCCACTGCAATACAGGCTATCTAGTTAGCGTGCCTGTATTGACAAAAACAAAAACCGTGCCATAAAGACACGGTTTCATTAGCTATTGATAGTTAAGTAATTTAATCAGCTCACCGCAGACCGACGTACACGCGCAAGTCGACGGTGGCAGAAGGTTGCCACAATTAAAGCGCAGCCATTGCGTTTTTGATCCGCTTATCAGACACCGGGTACGGGGTACCCAATTGCTGAGCAAAGTAACTCACGCGTAGCTCTTCAATCATCCAACGAATCGCCTTCACCTCATCAGGCACCGGCTTTCCTTTTGGCAGCTTGTTATACAGCGTTTTATAGTCGTTCATGACCGACTCTATCTTGAGCATATGGTTACGATCGCGCGTCGGATCGACGGGTAATTTTTCTAGTCGACGCTCTATCGCCTTCATATAGCGCAAAATATCCGGCAGCCGCTCCCAACCACAGTCGGTGGCAAACCCTTTGTATATCAAGCCTTCCAATTGCGCTTTAATATCAGACATAGCAAATGCCATCGACAAATCTACTTTGCCTTTCAGTTTTTTGTTGATAGTAAACGCATGCGTCAGGATTTGCTCAACGTGCTGAGCAATGTCGACCACTGTATCGCCTAGCTCTGCACGCACGGTTTCTTTTAACGACTCAAACTCGGCCTCTTCCCAAGTAAGGCCGCCGTGCTGAGCAATTAATTTATCGACGCCACAAGCAATACAATCATCGATTAAATACAGCACACGCCCATAGGGGTTAAAGTACAGTCCCAGCTTTGATTTGTTGGGTAAATGTGCATGAAGATATTTAATCGGCGATGGCACATTGAGTAAAATCAACCGGCGCTGTCCGGCCTGCATCGCTTTTAGTTGCTGATCTTCCGTTTCAAATAAGCGAATCGCGACGCTGTCTTTTTCATCCACCAGCGCCGGGTAAGCCTTGACTTCAAAGCCATGTTTTTTTTGCTGATAACGCGATGGCAAACGGCCAAAGTGCCATTGCGTGATCCCTTGCTGCTCAATGTCATCATCTGCCACGTCCGACAAGGTGGCCTGAACCTGATCTTTGAGTGACACTTTAAGCGCGTTCAGATCTTCGCTTTCCGCGAGAGTTCGATTTTTATCATCGACGACGCGGAACTGCATCCGCAAATGTTCTGGCAGTTGGCTGAAGTTCCAGCTTTCACGCGCAATGGTCACCCCTGACATCTGCTTAAGGGCTTTTTCCATACTATCTAGCAAAGGCGCCTCTAGTGGCGTCACGCGCTGTAAGATTGCATCGGCATAGTTGGGGGCCGGGACAAAGTTACGACGTAACGGCTTAGGCAAGGATTTGATCAATGCGACAATCAGCTCATGACGCAGACCCGGCACATGCCAATCAAAGCCCTCTTCAGATACCTGGTTGAGAATCGGTAACGGAATATGCACCGTGACCCCATCATGATCTTGCCCGGGTTCAAACTGATAACTGAGCTTGAGTTTGACGTTATCTTGATACCAAACGTTGGGATAGTCTAACTCGGTGACATGGCTCGCATCACCTTGCAGCAGCATGGCTTTTTCGAAATTCAGTAAATCGGGATCGTCCTGACGGGCTTTTTTCCACCAGCTATCAAAGTGACGACCACTGACCACACTGTGATCGAGACGCTGGTCATAAAAATCAAACAAGGTGTCATCGTCTGCCAAAATATCGCGGCGACGCGATTTAAGCTCTAGCTCTTCCACCTCCGCAAGCAGCTTTTGATTTTGACGGAAAAAGGCGTGCTTAGTCTGCCAGTCGCCTTCAACCAGCGCCGAGCGAATAAATAGTTCGCGGCTGAGCACAGGATCAATCGGGCCATAGTTTACTTTGCGGCTGGCAACAATCGGGATCCCGTATAAGGTCACTTTTTCGCTTGCCATGACCGCCGCCTGCTTCCGAGACCAATGCGGCTCACTGTAGGTGCGCTTAATCAGATGCTGCGCCAAGGGTTCGACCCACTCGGGTTGGATCCGCGCGGCAATTCGCCCCCATAATTTGGAGGTTTCGACCAGCTCGGCCACCATCACCCATTTAGGCTGTTTTTTAAATAAGCCCGATCCAGGAAAAATATGGAAACGTGCATTGCGGGCACCTTGGTAATCGTTCTTCTCTTGGTCTTTTAAACCAGTATGACTCAACATGCCGGCGAGTAAAGCCATATGCACAGCCTGATAGTTTGCCGGCTCTTGGTTAAATGCGCTGTTTTGCTCTTTCATTACCTGGGTAATTTGGTAGTGGACATCTTGCCACTCTCGTACACGCAGGTAGTTGAGGTAGTCTTTTTTACACTGCTTGCGGAACTGGTTATTCGACAGCAATTGTTGCTGCTCTTTCACGTAGCCCCACAGATTGACATACGCTAAAAAGTCGGATTCTTTATCGGCAAACCGGCGGTGCTGCTCATCGGCTTGTTGCTGTTTGTCCGCCGGACGCTCACGCGGATCTTGAATCGCCAGCGCGGCAGCAATCACCATCACTTCATTGAGTGCCCCATACTTAGGCGCTTCAATCACCATGCGCGCTAAACGCGGATCAATCGGAAGCTTGGCCAGGGTTTTGCCCACTCCCGTCAGCTGACGCTTGGAGGCCACTTGTCCGGATTTAATTGCCCCCAGCTCTTCGAGTAAGCGCACACCGTCTTTAATGTGACGGCTATCAGGTGGCTGAACAAACGGAAAGGCTTGAATATCACCCAGACCAAGCGCCGTCATTTGCAAAATCACCGACGCCAGATTGGTTCGAAGAATTTCCGGATCGGTAAACTCAGGTCGACCTAAAAAATCGTCTTCGCTATAAAGGCGAATACAAATCCCTTCTGACACACGCCCGCAACGGCCCTTACGCTGGTTGGCACTGGCTTGCGAAATTGGCTCAATGGGCAACCGCTGTACCTTGGTGCGGTAGCTATAGCGTGAAATGCGCGCCGTACCCGGATCAATCACATACTTGATCCCCGGGACCGTCAACGAGGTTTCTGCGACGTTGGTGGCCAGTACAATCCGTCGCCCAGAATGAGATTGAAAAACACGATTTTGTTCGCCGGCAGAAAGCCGAGCATAGAGCGGTAAAATCTCGGTATCCCGTAACTGGCGACGTTGCAAGTGATCGGCCGTGTCACGAATTTCTCGCTCACCATTCATAAAGATCAGAATGTCGCCTGGCCCTTCGGTGCAAAGCTCATCGACGGCTTCGCTAATCGCTTCAAGCTGATCGCGGTCGCTTTCATCGTCTTCAGCCAACGGACGATAGCGCACGTCAACCGGATAAGTGCGGCCAGACACCTCAATCATGGGAGCATTGTTGAAATGCTTAGAAAAACGTTCTGGGTCGATGGTCGCCGAGGTGATGATGACTTTTAAGTCGGGACGCTTTGGCAGCAACTCGCGCAAATAGCCGAGAATAAAGTCGATATTGAGGCTACGTTCGTGCGCTTCATCGATGATGATGCAGTCATACTGATTGAGATAACGATCATGCTGAATTTCTGCCAACAAGATCCCGTCAGTCATCAGCTTTACTTGAGTCGCATCTGACACCTTGTCGTTAAAACGCACTTTATAGCCGATACTACGGCCAAGCTCGACATCAAGCTCATCGGCAATGCGAGAAGCAACAGAGCGCGCCGCCAAGCGACGTGGCTGCGTATGACCAATGGTCCCTGCAACACCCAGCCCTAATTCCATACAAATCTTGGGTAGCTGAGTGGTTTTACCCGATCCCGTTTCACCGGCAATAATCACTACCTGATGGTTGGCAATAGCCTCGGCAATATCGTCTTTTTTCTGACTAACGGGCAATGCCTCAGGATAACTAATGGTGGGCGTGCTCGTTTGTCGCGATAAGACGCGCTGCATGCTTTGCGCCATATCCGCGGCGATTTGATCGTAAACGGCCTGTTTGGCATCGTTTTTATTGATTTTCTGCGCACCGTAAATGCGTTTTTTAAAGCGAAAACGGTCTTGCAGCATACAATCGTTTAAGGCTGCAAATAGCGTGTCTGGCGTGTTGTGATGACGTGAACTCAAGGCGATTCCTGCTTACTGCTTAATCTTTTAAGGCGTTTATCAGTGTCACAGCCGATAAATAAGGTTGATTGGTGTCGCATCCTATCACAAAGTAAAAAGAATCAAACCTGCATAGGATTCGCGCCGTATTCTATGACAGACCGAAATGACTTCGCAGTAGGGAGAAGCGTCATGCTTAAACAGCTATTTAGTAAATTAGAATCTGCCTTTGCGGCCGATCTGGGGCAACAGGGCGATCAAGCAGGCTTATCACGGCATCAAGCGATGGCTGGCCTGCTCAGTGAAGTCGCCATGGCGGATCATGATATTGATGAAAGGGAGAAGGAGACCAAGAAAGCACGGATCTGCCAACTTTTATCGCTTGAGAGCACGCAAGCTGAATCGTTACTTGAGCAAGCACGACAACACAGTGAGCATGCAACGTCACTCTATGAATATACCGATAAATTACGCGATCTCGACCCGCACACACGGATTTTGCTTATCGAAGCCATGTGGTCGGTGGCTTACGCCGATGAAAACATCGACCCCTTAGAGGAAGCCGTGATTCGAAAAACGGCCGAGCTACTTTATGTCGATCATGCTGACTTTATTCGCGCCAAATTAACGGTTATCGACAACGATGAACGTGACTAGCAACGCGTGGTAGTTAACTCGTTCGCGCACGCATAATCACGGGGCCATTTACCGTGGAGACTTGCTCAAGCGGGGTCGCAAACACCTCTGAAAGTTGGCGATCGGTTAACACCTGCCCAGGGCGCCCAGTGGCAACAAGGCGTCCCTGGTTAAGCAATAATACCTTATCGGCATGTACCAATGTCCGGTTGAGATCGTGATTCGCCATCACAATCGCAATGCCATAAGTTGCTGCCATCATGCTAATTTCTTGGTAGATGATTTCTTGTTGTGCCACATCAAGCCCAGTTGCCGGTTCATCCAGTAATAGCAGACACGCATGAGGGTTAAGTGACGGCAACACTTGCAACAAAGCGCCGGCGAGACGAACACGTTGCCACTCTCCTCCGGACAAGCTATCAATGCGCCGATGGAGTTTATCGGAAACAGCTAAACGCGAGGCGATATGATTCACCGCCTCATCACGTGCGCTGCCAGCCATTCGCTGTAAGCTTTGTCCTTGTAAGCTTGGTCTTGGTAAGCTATCAAGCACCAGATTAAGGTATTCAAACACCCCCATGACGAACGCCGGACGTTGATGCTGCATCAGGTAGCCGCGCCACTGCGCCAATGTTTGCCGGGTTTGACCGCCGAGACGTTGGCTATTGATCGCGATGTGACCAGCTTCTGGCATCTCTAATCCCGAGAGAAGCTGTAACAAGGTACTTTTGCCACTGCCATTAGGCCCAATTAAATGCACCACCTGCCCGGCTTCAACGGATAGGGAAAGGGGAAAAAGCCTCGGCGGCAAACTCACATCTTGCGCATGAACCACCATTACCCTACCCTCACTAACATCCAAATAAACAAAGGTGCACCAATCACACTGGTTACCACGCCGACAGGTAACTCCGCCGAGGGAATAATAAGCCGTCCAATGGTATCCGCACAGACGAGCAATAATGCGCCGGCAAGCGCCGACATTGGCAACAAGTAGCTATTACGGCTGCCCAACCATAAGCGCAAATAATGCGGCACAATTAGACCAATAAAGCCGATCACACCGGCCGTCGCAACCGATACCCCAACCAGTATGCTCACGAGCACAATCAACTGCCAACGCAGCCGATGAGTATCAAGTCCCAATTGCTGTGCTTGTTGGTCGCCAAGCATGAGTTGATCGAGTTTTTGCCCGTAGCGCCATAATAGCGCAATACAAGGTAACGTTATCAATAATATCGCAACATGCTCTAAACGCATGCCCGATAGGGATCCCATTAACCAAACCATTAATTGGCGTAGGTTAAAGTCGGTGCTGAAATAAAATGCCAATGTCACTCCCGAGCCGGCTAAGATGCTCAGGCAACCCCCACCAATAAAATTCGGGACGTGGCTAATGCCCGGCGTGCCAACATTACCAATATCAAGGTAAAGGCACTGGCGCCTAGCATCGCAGCAATCGCCATATGCGAGCTTGATGCCCACGTAGGTGCAAGCAGTAATAATAAGACGACCGCAATGCTCGCCCCACCGGAGATCCCAAGCACACCCGGCTCAGCCAAAGGATTACCCAGCAATACTTGCAAGCTGGCTCCCGCCATCGCCAGCGACGCTCCTATCAATAATGCAGCTAACACCCGAGGCAAACGCAGCTGGATCAGCAGTTGTTGCGCCAATGGCGAATCGGGCGCGAGCGGATTAATCCAGAGCTCTCCCACACTCAGCGCCGCGCCACTGGCTAACAACAAAAGACAGGAAAAAAGACATAACGCGCGCCGCCAACGGATATGTTGGCGGGCGGTGAGTGATGACACTTGCATGGGTCGTTCGACCATCTATTTAGCACATAATAATGCAATGTACTTTACCGACTGAATCAACGGTTGAAAAGCGCTAACGCCCAGCGTGTGGCAAGAGTACGCAATTACGCTGATGTTGTATTCACATACAAGGGCTGGTCGGCATCAGGGCGAAAAGGCGTGGCTAATAATCCAGCACGATGGCCAACCGGCACATTCGCATTGGGGAAGATCACGACCTCACCGTCTTGCTCAGCATGAATGCTCATGCCTTCATCCGTGGCTAAGCATTCACCTTGCTGAAACAGCGTAAAGTTCTTCGCCGAGGATGAAAACGTCAGCGCAAACTGCTCGGTGTGTTTCGTCAACGTGCGTGTTACTCGATAAAAACGCATGGGTGTCAGTGTCGAGGGCAACGCAGTCTCGCTAAGGAGCGTGCGTAATGTCTGATTAAGCGGTGCATACTCACGCATGTCGTTCTCATACAGTGGCGCAACACGCCCCATTTCTAAGGTCGCCGCCAAGGCATCATGATGGTTGGCGCTGTACCAGCTGAATGTGGGGGATGGCGATTGTGACAGAACACTCGCATCCATTTGCGCATCGTTGAGCAAGGCCGCCAGTGGGCGTACATCCGTCGCTTTAGACGTCGTGGGGATCACGCCAAACATATAGTGGAAAGAGTCGCGAATAGCGCTGTGTAAATCCAAGTGCCAACGCTGCATTGACGCGGCTGCGCCGCAAAAAAGTCACTGACTGCTTGCTGTAGCTGGTTTGCCAAGTGGTGTTCTTCGTTTTTTTCTTGATTCCAGCCACCAAAAAGACGGTTCAAGTTATCTTCAATAAACCGGGTATGGGCTTTAATGGCTTCTGCATGACCAATAATGAGCAGTAACGGCACCGTCGGAATCAATGCGCCACTGAGAATATCGGCCAGCAACCCGTCAATCAGCTCAATCGGTGCGGTTTCATCGCCATGGATCCCCGCAGATAAGACCACGCAACGCGATACCGTGGGGTTGTCAGGTTGGATGCGCACCACACCGGGCATGTGGTGTGTGAAGGTCATAGACGACTGATGCCATTGGTCGGCTTGGAACGCGTGAGGCGCGGTCAGGGCGGCATCAATAAAGGCGCCTGGGCGTGCTGTCAGCATAATGCTTCCTTTTATTACAACTAGACAACAAAACGTTACAACGAGATAACCAATAACCCCAGTGTTTTATCCTGACAATGTGATCATGTATAGACAAATTAAAAACCCGTGAACCAAAGGCACACGGCTTTCTATTGTGGTGCTATCACCACCGACAAGTTGATGTAGGCTTACTTTTCAACTTCTGCATTTTCAACTCGTGCTTTAAGTTTTTGGCCGGGTCGAAAAGTGACAACACGACGCGCCGTGATCGGAATATCTTCCCCTGTTTTAGGGTTTCGACCGGGGCGTTGATTCTTGTCTCGCAAATCAAAATTACCAAAACCGGACAGTTTGACTTGCTCGCCACTTTCAAGCGCTTTTCGTGCTTCTTCAAAAAACACTTCGACTGTATCCTTGGCGTCCCGTTTGCTAATCCCGATATTTTCAAACAGGTTCTCAGCCAAATCGACTTTCGTGAGCGCCATAGGTTTTCCCTCAAGAATTGTTTAACATATTGGCAATACCGCAGTATCGACACCGCCATTCTACACGTGGTCTACGCGTCTTTAGCCCTTGTATTTTAGGAACATTCGAAAACCACTTAAAAACAAGTGTATGCCAACTGGCTGATTTGCGCCAACTTTTTTACATGAAAAAAATAGCGCCATGTCCAAAAAATTGACCTTTTAAACCAATACGTTACACGTTTATCTGCCGGTACGTCTATAAATGGACAACCTCTGTGGTCGATGTTAGACGCCTTTATCAATAATTGAACAATTAATAAACAAATATAGCGAATTTATTCAGTTTTTCAAACGCATAGATGTTAGGCCATTTAGGCATAAAAAAAGCAGCGTTACCGCTGCTTTTTTCACTTAAATGGGGCTAATCTCGCAAGACCACGCCCAGTTTTTCTGAGAGGTTGTGCACGACACCCGACACCGCGTCACTGATATCGGCCTCTTCTAGGGTGCGCTCATCCGATTGCAAAATAAGTGCTATCGCTAAGCTCTTCTTCCCGTCTTCTACCCCTTTACCGGTATACAGGTCGAAAAGTTGTGCATCTTTAATCAGCGCATTACCACTTTGCAAACACGCAGCGACTACATCACCTGATGCGAGCGACTCATCGGCAATCACCGCAATATCACGACGGTTTGCAGGGAACTTGGACAGACCGGCCGCTTCAGGAATAAAGCGCGTATCAATCGCTTGCCATTCCAGCTCAAACACCACGGTGCGCCCATTTAAGCCAAACTCGCGTTCTAGCTCTGGATGTAGCGTACCAATATGGCCGACAACATTGCCATCAAACTCAATCGCTGCAGTTTGGCCTGGGTGCATCGCGGGATGAGAGGCTGACACAAAGCGGAAATCATTCAACTGACCGGTTAGCTCAAGCACCGCTTCCAGATCCCCTTTCAAGTCAAAGAAATCAACCGTTGCGCTGGTCAGATCCCAATGCTCTTCGCTACTTGGTCCGGCAATGACCCCGGCAAGCATCCGCTCTTGGCGAATGTTATCTTGACGTATGTCACCGCTCATATCGCCTTCAGGCGTGAAGCGTAAACCAAACTCGAACAAACGTACGCGCGGTTGTTGGCGCTTTTGATTATAGGCCACCGTATTGAGCAAACCAGGTAATAAGCTTAAGCGCATCGCGGACATATCCGCCGAGATGGGGCTGGGCAGGATTAACGGCGCCACATTCGGCACAATCAACGCCTGTTGCTTGGGCTCAACAAAGCTATAAGTGATCGCTTCATGGAAACCACGGTCAACCAGAAGATCACGTACACGCTTGAGTGGCATCGCCGCTTCTTTATATTCGCGCATGGTGAGCGCAGCTTTCGGCGCACGGGTCGGAATATTGTCGTAGCCATAGATACGACCCACTTCCTCAATCAAGTCTTGCTCGATGGCAATATCAAAACGCCAGCTTGGTGCCGTTGCTTCCCAACCTTGATCGGTGGTCGTCACCGCCCAGCCTAAGCGGGTCAAAATGGCGTCGACATCCTCGTTGTCAATAGCATGCCCGAGTAAACCATCGAGCTTGGTACGACGAAGCGTGACAGTGTCACGAACTGGCAAGGTGTTAGTGAACTCAGCCGTCACAATCTCGCCCGCTTCGCCGCCACAGATAGCCAGCAATAATTCAGTGGCTCGCTCCATCGCTGCGGCTTGCAGTGCCGGATCAACCCCGCGCTCAAAGCGGTGAGATGAATCTGTGTGTAGACCATAGCTACGTGCACGACCACGAATCGCTTCCGGGGCAAAAAAGGCTGACTCTAACAGAATATCTTGGGTTTCTGTGGTCACACCTGACTCTTGGCCGCCAAAAATGCCCGCCATCGCCAACGCTTTTTTCTCATCCGCAATAACGAGCGTTTGCGCATTTAGTTTGGCTTCATTGCCATCAAGTAAGGTCAGTGCTTCGCCTTCTTCGGCTAAACGCACCACGATGCCACCTTCAATCTTGCCAAGATCAAACGCATGCATTGGCTGACCTTGCTCAAGCATCACATAGTTGGTGACATCCACCACAGGATCGATAGAACGAATACCACTGCGACGCAGTTTTTCTTGCATCCACAACGGGCTCTGCGCATTAAGATCAACGTTTTTTACCACACGACCCAGATAACGTGGGCACGCTTGCGGCGCATCGATGCGCACCGATACTTTGTCTTCAATGCTGGCAGCAACAGGCGTAATGGTAGGCTCTGTTACATCGGTGCGGTTTAATACGCCCACTTCACGCGCCAAGCCACGTAGGCTCAAACAATCAGCGCGGTTTGGGGTCAAATCCACATCGATGGTGACATCGTTGAGTGCAAGATAATCACGGATGTCAGTACCAATCGGCGCGTCAGCGGGCAATTCGATAATGCCATCCGATTCCACATCGATACCCAGCTCGGTGAACGAGCACAACATACCGAATGATGGCTGGCCGCGTAGCTTGGCCTTTTTGATTTTAAAATCACCGGGCAATACCGCTCCAACCATGGCTACCGCCACTTTTAAGCCTTGGCGACAATTCGGCGCACCACAGACAATATCCAGTAACTCATCGTTACCTACATTAATTTTAGTGACCCGCAGTTTGTCTGCGTCAGGGTGTTGACCACATTCCACCACTTCACCCACAACCACACCGCTAAACTCGCCAGCCACGGGGGCAATCTCGTCAACTTCAAGACCGGCCATGGTGATCTGGTGGGCAAGCGCGTTGGTGTCGTTTGCTGGATTTACCCACTCTCTCAACCAAGATTCACTGAATTTCATTATTACCTTGCCCCACTGATTACTTAAATTGTTTCAAAAAGCGCAGATCGTTCTCGAAGAACGCACGAAGATCATTCACGCCATAGCGCAACATGGTTAGGCGCTCAACCCCAATACCAAAGGCAAAACCTTGATATTCCTCTGGGTCAATGTTCACCGACCGCAGGACATTGGGGTGAACCATGCCACAACCTAAGATCTCTAGCCATTTGCCACCTTTACGGCGCACATCGACTTCCGCTGAGGGCTCGGTAAACGGGAAATAGGAAGGACGGAAACGTACTTCGAGATCTTCCTCAAAAAAGTTGCGAAGGAAGTCGTTCAAAATACCTTTTAGATCGGCAAAGGTAATGTCTTTATCGACCAGTAAGCCTTCTACTTGGTGGAACATGGGCGTGTGCGTTTGGTCGTAATCGTTTCGATAAACACGGCCTGGCGCAATAATACGGAATGGCGGTTTGCCGGCTTCCATGGTCCGGATCTGAACGCCCGAGGTATGGGTACGCAACATCAAATCAGGGTTAAAGAAGAAGGTGTCATGATCGGTACGCGCGGGATGATCGGCTGCGATGTTCAATGCATCAAAGTTATGGAAGCCATCTTCCACTTCCGGTCCAGCTTCCACCGAAAAACCAAGCTCACCAAAAAATTGCTCAATACGCTCAATGGTGCGCGTTACCGGATGCAATCCACCGTTTTCAATCCGGCGGCCTGGCAGGCTCACATCAATGGTTTCGGCGGCCAGTTTGGCTTCTAGCTCAGCACGTTCTAGTGCTTGCTTACGTTCAGCAATCGTCTGCTGCACGGTTTGCTTAGCCTGATTAATCTTCTGACCCGCTTCGCGGCGTTCTTCAGGAGGCAATTTGCCTAAAGCCTGAAGCTGTGCGGTTAACTCACCCTTCTTTCCTAGGTATTTTACCCGGACTTCATCCAATGCAGCCACAGAGGCAGCATCGGCCACCGCATTGGTTGCATTCGCAAGAATTTCTTCTAATTGTTGCATTGTTTCCTCGTCGACCCGTTGGGCAGTCCAAACCAGGTAGGTGCGTGACAATACCTGCTGACATCATGGTTTCACCCATTGTCTGAGCAAACTGACAGAGTCGTCTTGTTATACGCCTCAATGCCAATTGACTGAGAGAACAGGTAATAAATTGACCTTACATACTAATTAATGCCACGACTAATGCCAAACGCTAAACGGCATTTAAGTCATTTTTCCTCGCCATCAGCTACCGGTTTATCCATTTTGTTGGCATAGATGAAGAGTTTGCTATGCTACGAGCCGAGATCTCGACGAATTTGGAGCCACTATGCAAGACAACAATCATCCTTTACGCGTGTTTGTATCCACCTCGACCCACCCTTGGTTTAATTTGGCGGTGGAAGATACGATTTTCCGTACCATGTCATCAGCGCAAAATGTGCTCTTTCTTTGGCGTAACGACAATACGGTGGTGATCGGGCGTGGTCAAAATGCATGGCGCGAATGCAACACTCGTAAAATGGAACAAGACGGCGTTGAGTTAGCCCGACGCCAAAGCGGTGGTGGCGCCGTGTTTCATGATCTCGGCAATACTAACTTTACCTTTATGGCCGGCAAGCCCGGTTATGACAAATCGGTATCGACACAAATTGTGTTGAATGCGCTAAAAACACTCGGTATTGAGGCAACGGCCAGTGGACGCAATGATCTCACCATGGATACCCCTGAAGGCGCTCGCAAAATCTCAGGGTCAGCCTACAAAGAGACAAAAGATCGTGGGTTTCATCACGGCACCCTATTGATTAATGCCAACTTGTCGCGACTGGGCGATTACCTCAACCCTGACTCCAAAAGCTGCAAGCCAAGGGCATTACCTCTGTACGCGCGCGGGTAGCGAATATTTCCGATTATGTCCCGGACGATCACCCACCAAGCCTGAGTGATGCGATCAAATCTGCATTCTTTAACCACTATGGCAATACCGCTGAGATTGAATACATTTCTCCTGAGGCCAAACCCGATGTCGAAGGCTTTAACGCCATCTATGAAAAACAGTGCAGTTGGGAATGGAATTTTGGCAAAAGCCCGCAATTTATGCATACGTTTGATGAGCGCTTCGAATGGGGCGGTATTGAGCTGCATTTAGATGTAAAAAATGGCGAAATCGCCGACTGTCAGCTATTTACCGATAGCTTAACGCCAGGGCCGCTAGAAATACTGGCAAGCCAGTTGATCGGACAAACCTATCACTCGGAAACACTCTATCAATTTGTCACCAATCAGGCAGAAGTCGATCCAAGCCACCAGGCCATGTATCAGGATATTGCCCTTTGGCTGCGCCACGCTCTCGCTTGATAGGCACACATTAACAGTGACCCCCATCACATAATTCCCTCTCTTTTTGATCCCACGCAAAGACGCACTCAGCTGTCACGTCACTATAGGTGACAGCTGTTCAGTGCGACAAAATTTCATTATTCGGATAAAACCTATCATTAATGACGGCATTATTGCTTGAATAATAGTTTTTAATTTTGATAAAAAGCATTAATCTAGTTTTACATATTTTGTTACAAACTGTAGCGAGGTGATCTTTCCAACAAACGTTTCGGCAATGTACTGCACGCCGATTGAAGAAATGCAGGCCCAACAAAACTCACGAATAATTAGATAGTTATGGAAAACCAAAAAACAATACTTGGTCACCCTCGGGGACTTTTTCTACTCTTCGGCACGGAACTATGGGAGCGATTTTCCTACTACGCCATGCGTGCGATTTTGGTATTATACCTCACCGATCAAACCATCAACGGTGGTTTAGGTTGGTCCACCAAAGACGCGCTAGAGCTGTATGGCTATTACACCGGCCTCGTTTATATCACGCCACTCATCGGCGGTTGGTTTGCCGATAACTTTGTCGGTCAGCGCCGAGCCGTGATTCTAGGTAGTGCCTTAATGGCCATTGGTCAATTTACTCTGGCTTTCCCTGCTCACCAATACGGCTTAGATACGGTACACACTTTATATGCTGGCTTAGCCATACTGATTGCGGGCTCTGGCCTATTTAAACCCAACATCTCGACGATGGTGGGTGACCTTTATCATGAAGGCGATCATCGTCGTGATGGTGCGTTTACCATCTTTTATATGGGCATCAATATTGGTTCATTATTAGCCGGCTTTGTTGCGGGCACAGTGAGCAGCGCTTACGGCTGGCAATATGGCTTTTTTGCTGCCGGTATTGGTATGGTGATTAGCTTGATCATCCAGCTAACCATGGCCAACGCTTGGCTAGGTAATATCGGTCGTGTTCCCGCGGCACAACAAGCACGAGATGCCAATCATTCTAAGACCAATGCACCATTGACCAAGCAAGAAATCGATCGCCTTAAAGTCATCTTATTGATGGGTTTGTTCGTGATCATTTTCTGGGCTGGCTTTGAACAGGCTGGCGGTTGATGAATATTTACACCCAGGAGTACACGGATCGCATGGTGGGTGGGTTTGAAATCCCAGCGGCATGGTTCCAGTCACTCAACCCCTTCTTCATCATTATCTGTGCACCTATAGCGGCATCATTGTGGGTGCGACTGGGTTCTAAAGAGCCTAGCTCACCGGTCAAATTTGCCATGGCGTTATTTATGCTGGCGCTTGGTTTTTTGTGCATGATCGGGGCCGTGTTAGAGCAAGGCGGCGACACCACGGTGAAAACCTCGATGTTCTGGCTAGTGGGCGCGTTCTTCTTCCACACGTTAGGCGAACTTTGCCTCTCTCCAATTGGCTTATCGCTGGTCACCAAACTCGCACCACTGCGTTTGGTCTCTCTAATGATGGGCGCCTGGTTTGGCTTTAACGCGATTGCTAGCTATGTTGCAGGTATTATTGGTTCGCATGTGGGTGACTATGGAGCCATGGCGATCTTCGGTGGCATTGCCGCGACAGCAGCGATTTCAGGTCTGATCTTGCTGACTCTATCCGGTACGCTGATCCGCTGGATGCACGGCGCTGAATCCAATGCTACGCCCAGTGAAGAAATCGAGCAACAACAAGTACAAATTGCCTAACCCCTATGGTGATAGTTAAATCAAAAAGAGGCCGATTGGCCTCTTTTTTAATATCACATCCCCTTCGATGCTCAATCCCTGCTCTAACAATGCTTTTTTTCAGTAAGGTAGTTGGGGGTTCAATTATATAGGCAGGCATGAATAGCAAAAAGGAGAGCCGAAGCTCTCCTTTTTTAGCAATTCTTTACTGTAAAACTTACAGTGAAGCTTTCGCTTTTTCTACCAGCACAGTGAATGCTGCTTTGTCATATACCGCGATATCGGCAAGGATCTTACGATCGATTTCGATAGATGCCTTTTTAAGACCGTTAATCAGACGGCTGTATGACATACCGTTTTGGCGAGCCGCTGCGTTAATACGCGCGATCCACAGTTGACGGAATTGACGTTTCTTGTTGCGACGGTCACGATAAGCATATTGACCTGCTTTCGTTACCGCCTGAAAAGCTACGCGGTAGACGCGTGAACGCGCACCATAGTAACCTTTCGCCTGCTTCATTACACTCTTGTGACGTGCACGAGCTTGTACACCACGTTTTACGCGAGCCATTATCTCTCTCCTAAACTAAATTATAAAACTAAAAACTTATGCGTATGGCAGCATGCGAGCTACTTGCGCGTTTTCGCACGCAGGCAGAACAGCATTTGGACGCAGCTGACGCTTGTTCTTAGTAGTACGTTTAGTCAAGATATGACGCTTGGTTGCACGCTTGTACTTAAAGCCACCAGCAGTTTTCTTGAAACGCTTAGCAGCACCTTTGTTGGATTTCATCTTAGACATGATGATAACTCCGCATTGTGTTAATAATATAGCAATTTGGCGAACAAAGCGGCTGCACCTAACAGGCGCAGCCGCTTGTTACTTGGAAGCCAGAATTACTTCTTCTTTGGGGCCAGGACCATGATCATTTGACGGCCTTCGATGCGAGTCGGGAAACTTTCTACTGAAGCGATTTCAGCAGTGTCTTCCTTCAAGCGGTTCAGCACGTCAACACCGATGCTTTGGTGCGCCATTTCGCGCCCGCGGAATCGGATAGTGACCTTGACCTTGTTGCCCTCTTCAATGAAGCGAACCAGGTTGCGTAGTTTTACCTGATAGTCGCCTACATCTGTGCCAGGACGGAATTTAACTTCCTTAACCTGAATAGTCTTTTGCTTTTTCTTCTGCTCTTTCGCAGCTTTACTCTTCTCGTAAAGGAATTTGCCGTAATCCATGATACGACAAACCGGCGGCTCAGCGTTCGGACTGATCTCAACCAAGTCAAGAGTCGCCTCTTCTGCTTTGGCGAGTGCTTCATCAAAAGGGACGATACCGAGTTGTTCGCCGCTGTCATCAGACAATCGAACTTCTTTGACACCACGAATTTCGTTGTTTAGACGATGAGCGTTTTTCTTTGCCGGGGCTTTTCTTGCGCCTTTAATACCTTATTCCTCCACAATATTGAGTGTTCGATCTTGCACTTCTTGCTGCAATTGAGCAAGGAAGTCATCAATCTTAATTTTACCCAAATCTTTACCTTTACGGGTACGTATTGCTACTTCGCCAGCTTCCATTTCCTGGTCACCACAAACGAGCATATACGGTACACGCTTCAAAGTGTGTTCGCGGATTTTAAAGCCAATCTTCTCGTTTCTCAAGTCCGCAGAGGCTCTAAATCCAGCTTTTTGCAGTTTTTTCGCAATCTCTTGCGCATAATCTGCTTGTTTATCCGTGATATTCATCACCACAGCTTGCTGCGGTGATAGCCACGTTGGGAAGTGTCCAGCGTATTCTTCAATCAGAATACCGATGAAACGTTCCAACGAACCGAGGATAGCACGGTGAATCATCACAGGTGTGTGACGTTCGTTGTCTTCGCCTACATACGTGGCACTTAAGCGCTCAGGAAGCGCGAAATCAAGTTGTACTGTACCACATTGCCAAGCACGATCCAGGCAATCATGTAACGTAAACTCAATCTTAGGCCCGTAAAACGCCCCCTCACCTTCTTGAATTTCAAACGGAATATCCATCGCCGTTAAGGCTTCGTGCAAGGCTTTTTCTGCACGATCCCACATCTCGTCAGAGCCAACACGCGTTTCTGGACGTGTAGAAAGTTTGACTTCGATGTTGTTGAAACCAAAGGTTTGGTACGTCTCGTAGACCATTTCGATACACGCACTGACTTCTTTTTGTACCTGTTCTGGGGTACAGAAGATATGCGCATCGTCTTGGGTAAAGCCACGCACACGCATTAAACCATGCAGCGCACCGGATGGCTCATTACGGTGACAACTACCAAATTCTGCCATACGCAGCGGTAAATCACGGTAAGACTTTAACCCTTGGTTAAAAATCTGTACGTGACCTGGGCAGTTCATTGGCTTAAGTGCATACTCACGGCTTTCTGACTGGGTGGTAAACATGTAATCAGCATATTTGTCCCAGTGGCCAGAGCGCTCCCACAACACGCGGTCCATGATCAACGGACCTTTCACTTCTTGATAGTCGTATTCGGTCAACTTCGCACGGATAAATTGCTCAAGCTCACGGAAAATCGTCCAGCCATTGTGGTGCCAGAATACCATCCCAGGCGCTTCTTGCTGCATATGATACAAATCAAGCTGCTTACCCAGTTTACGGTGATCACGCTTCGCCGCTTCTTCTAAACGCACCAGGTGTGCTTTCAGTTGCTTTTTATCAGGAAAGGCGGTGCCGTAGATTCGTTGCAGCATCTTGTTGTCGCTGTTACCACGCCAATACGCGCCAGCCACGTTCAAAATTTTAAAGTTTTGACAAAAGCTCATGTTCGGTACATGTGGACCACGACACATGTCGATGTATTCTTCGTGGTGATACAAGCCCGGACGGTCATCGCGAGAGACATTCTCGTCCAAGATTTCAATCTTGTACGGTTCACCACGTGATTCAAAGGTATCACGTGCTTCTTGCCAGCTGACCGTGTTCTTCACAACCTGATACTTGGTTTTCACCAGCTCTTTCATGCGTTTTTCAATTGCATCCAGGTCATCCTGGGTGAGCGAGCGATTCATGTCGATATCGTAATAGAAACCACTATCGATGGTTGGGCCAATCGCCATCTTGGTATCAGGGAAAAGTTGCTTAATCGCATGCCCTAAAAGGTGCGCACACGAGTGGCGAATAATCTCAAGCCCATCATCGTCTTTTGCGGTGATAATTTCGAGCTGTGCATCGTGCTCAATCAAGTCACACGCATCAACGCGTTTGCCGTCAACACGGCCCGCAATACAAGCTTTAGCGAGGCCAGGACCAATGTCATTGGCAACGTCGTAGGTTGAAACTGGGTGGTCAAAAGAACGCTGACTGCCGTCAGGGAGAGTAATTAGAGGCATTGATAACAATCCTTCTCAGTGGTGCCACACACCAAGTGGCACATGAACGTGTATTTTGCGATTAGTAAGTAACCGCACAGTGTGAGTAGGGTTTTGATTATGAAGATCCGACATTTGTGATGCAAGTCATCCCGTCAAGAATTTCTTCACCGTCCAACGAATGATTCACGAGTATCGCCCTATCATCCGCTTGATTTTGCACTAGACTTCAGCAATGCTGATTTGTATACACAATAATGACAGGAACAATTTATGGCCAATGCGCCCCGCTATCAACAAATTAAAACCTTTATTCAAGAGAAAATTGAAACTCGGGTTTGGCCTGTGGGGACACGTATTCCGACCGAATACGAATTATGCGATCAATTTGACGTCAGCCGCATGACGGTGAACAAAGCCGTGCGCGATTTAGTCGCTGAAGGCTTACTGGAGCGCACACCTAGATTGGGGACGTTTGTCACTGAGCCCAAAGCCGAATCCCCATTAATGGATATTCGTAATATCGCCGATGAGGTTAACGCTCGCGGGCAAACTTACCACAGTGATATTCGCACATTGAAACGCATTTCTGCACCGGCTGATGTTGCTATGCGCTTAGGCGTTATGGTGGGTACCTCCGTCTTTTATAGTGAGATTGTTCATTACGGTGATGCGATCGCGTTGCAACTTGAACAGCGCTGGGTCAATCCGGCTTTGGCGCCCGACTACTTAGCACAAGACTTTAATCAAACTACCCCAAACGAGTATTTATCAACGGTTTGCCCAGTGAATACCATTGAGCATACAGTCGAAGCCATTCAAGCGAGCTCGACCATTCAGCAAGCCCTCGCGATGCGATCAGACGAACCCTGTTTATTATTACACCGTCGGACCTGGAGCCAACAAACCCTTGTCAGTGCCGCCTTGCTGTACCATCCAGGATCGCGTTACAAACTCACGTCGAGAACAGATAGATAACTTCATTTAGATCGAACCGATCACAATTTTTTACCGTTCTTTTACATTCCCTCTTGTGTCTGTCACCTTATTTGTCTATACATTTGTATAGACATTTAATAAGCGGTAAGGCCATCATCATGAGACACCTATATACCGATGCAAAACTGGTCACGATGGCCAGCGATATCCACAATAGCGACGGCTACCAATGCCAAGACCTAAGCGCGATTGCGGTTGAAAACGGCAAAATTGTTGCACTTGGCCAAGATGCCGAGCAGCTTGACTGGCCGAAGCAGTCGTTAAACGGAAGATTGGTGACACCCGGACTCATTGATAGCCACACTCACCTTGTTTTTGCGGGCAATCGCGCGGGTGAGTTTGAGCAGCGCCTCAATGGCGTGCCTTACCAAACCATAGCTGAACAAGGCGGCGGAATTCTCTCCACAGTGCAAGCGACGCGGGCGGCGAGTGACGCAGAATTACTTGCCCTCGCTTTGCCACGTGCCGAAGCTTTAATGCGTGACGGTGTCACAACAATTGAAATTAAATCAGGCTATGGGTTAACCTCGAGGATGAGCTAAAAATGCTTCGGGTGGCGAAAGCTATCGAGCAGCATTTACCCGTGAATGTCTCTACGACCTTGCTCGCCGCTCATGCTATACCGCCGGAATATCAACACGATGCGGATCATTACATTGCGCATATCTGTCAATCCATTATCCCGGCCGCGGCGGAGCAACAGCTTGCTGACGCCGTGGATGTGTTCTGTGAAAACATTGCCTTTAGCGTCGACCAGGCCGAAAAAATCTATGCGGCTGCCAATGCTCATGGACTCAACATTAAAGCCCATACCGAGCAATTAAGCGACCTGGGCGGCAGTGTGGCGGCGGCCAAAGCCGGGGCCTATTCGGTGGATCATATTGAGTATTTGTCAGAGGCTGACACCCAGATTTTGGCCGAATTTGGCACTGTGGCAACCCTGCTTCCCGGCGCGTTTTACTTTTTACGTGAAACCCAAATGCCACCGATTGAAGCATTACGTGAACATCATGTCCCCATTGCGATCGCCACTGACTTCAACCCCGGCACCTCGCCCTTTGCCTCATTGACGCTCATGATGAACATGGCTTCCACCTTATTTGGCCTCACGCCCAAAGAGAACCTTTACGGCGTCACCCGTCATGCCGCCCAAGCACTGGCTTAACAAACAAAGGTCAAATCGCGGTTGGGTTTGATGCCGATTTTGCCGTTTGGCAGTGCGACACCCCAGCCGAGCTCAGTTATATGGTCGGCACGGCGCCCTTAGTCGGAAGAGTGGTCAACGGGGTCTGGTATCCCGCAACACCGACTCCGCAGAGCACGCCCCACCAGGAGAATCAAGAATGAAACATCTTCCTGCTGATATGACTGTGTGGCAAGGACGTATTGATCCAGAAGATGGGGAGCGCGGTCTGCGTTTGCACCAAACCATCAGCGCCTACGATAACAGCGTCGAACAGCCGCCAGGTGTCGTGATCTATGGGTTTGCCTGCGATGAAGGGGTAGCGCGTAATCAAGGCCGCCTCGGTGCAGCCCTTGCCCCTGAAGCGCTGCGACAAGCACTGGCAAACCTCGCCTGGCATAACAGTCATCCGCTTTATGACGGCGGAACCGTGGTATGTGATGACTCAGATCTGGTATTGGCCCAGCAAGGATTAAGTCAGCAAATCCATCGTTCGTTGCCAAAGCACCGGGTCTTAACCCTAGGCGGCGGCCATGAAACTGCATGGGCGAGCTTTCAGGCTTATCCCGTCATTTGACACACTCCCATGTCAACGACTCCGCGCAGCCGCCTAAGATTGGTATTATTAACTTTGATGCTCATTTTGATTTGCGCACGCCACAAGGGCGCAGTCACGCCGGCAGCTCAGGCACACCCTTCGCACAAATCGCCCAATATTGTGACAAAAAAGGTTGGCCATTCCACTATGCCTGCCTTGGCGTAAGCCGCACCAGCAATACCCAAGCGCTGTTCGATAAAGCCGAGCAACGCCATTGCTGGGTAGAAGAAGATATCAATATGCAGGTAGACGCATTACCGGCGTTAAAAGCGCGATTAACCCAGTTTATTCAAGGCTGTGATTATCTCTATCTTACTGTCGATATGGATGTGTTTCCCGCGAGTGTCGCGCCTGGGGTGAGCGCCCCTGCAGCTTACGGCGTGCCAGTCGCGGTGATTGAGCCGTTAATTCGGCACCTGTTTACCGTTGCGCAGAAGCAACACATTCCCGTCCCTATTTGCGATATCACAGAAGTAAACCCCCATTATGACCGCGACCAGCAAACCAGTCGCTTAGCCGCGCGTATGGCGTGGACCATGATTCACACAGCTTGTCCGCATCAATCTTGTCCGCAGCAAGCAGGCTCGCATCCCATCATCGATCAAGGAGAATAACCATGACGGACCCACGTTTCGATTCACGTACCGTGAAAGCCCCCACCGGGTCGACGTTGA
The DNA here is from genome assembly GCA_000565345.1 of Salinivibrio costicola subsp. costicola ATCC 33508 = LMG 11651. Classification (GTDB taxonomy): domain Bacteria; phylum Pseudomonadota; class Gammaproteobacteria; order Enterobacterales; family Vibrionaceae; genus Salinivibrio; species Salinivibrio costicola. The sequence goes on from AQOF01000014.1 coordinate 77,805, forward strand.
ACGCCAAAAGCTGGCTAACCGAAGCGCCGCTTCGTATGCTGATGAATAACCTGCACCCAGACGTGGCCGAGCATCCTAATGGTTTGGTGGTCTATGGTGGCATTGGCCGAGCTGCCCGCAATTGGCAATGTTTCGACAAGATTGTCGAGGTACTAAAACGCCTGAACGACGATCAAACCTTGCTGGTACAATCCGGCAAACCGGTGGGTGTCTTCCCCACCCACAAAGATGCACCACGTGTATTAATTGCCAACTCCAACTTGGTCCCGCATTGGGCAAACTGGGAACATTTTAACGAGCTCGATAAGCAAGGGCTGATGATGTACGGCCAGATGACGGCAGGCAGCTGGATTTACATTGGCTCGCAAGGCATTGTGCAAGGTACCTACGAGACGTTTGTCGCGGTGGCGAAAAAACACTTTAATGGCGACGCCAAAGGCCGCTGGATCTTAACTGGCGGTCTGGGGGGCATGGGGGGCGCGCAGCCACTCGCCGCGACCATGGCAGGCTTTTCTATGATTGCGGTTGAATGCGATGAAAGCCGCATCGATTACCGCTTACGTACGGGGTACGTCGACCGCAAAGCGACATCCTTGGACCAAGCACTCGGTATGATTGAAGAAGCAAAACGACAAGGCAAGCCCGTGTCGATTGGCTTATTGGCCAATGCAGCCGATATTTTCCCAGAGCTGGTGGAACGTCATATCACCCCCGATGTGGTCACCGACCAAACCTCGGCCCACGATCCCCTTAACGGTTATCTGCCGCAAGGCTGGACCATGGAGCAAGCCGCGGCACAGCGTAAAGACAACGAAGCCGAGGTGGTCAAAACCGCGAAAGCCTCGATGGCCGTACAAGTTAAAGCGATGCTCGATCTGCAAACACGCGGCGCTGCAACCTTGGATTACGGCAATAACATCCGTCAAATGGCGCTAGAAGTCGGTGTCAATAATGCTTTTGATTTTCCAGGATTTGTACCGGCATATATTCGTCCGTTATTCTGTCAAGGCATTGGTCCATTCCGCTGGGTGGCGTTATCTGGTGATCCAGAAGATATCTATAAAACCGACCAAAAAGTGAAAGAGCTCATCCCTAATGATCCGCATCTTCACAACTGGCTTGATATGGCCAAAGAACGTATTCAATTTCAAGGTTTACCTGCCCGTATCTGCTGGGTTGGGGTCAAAGATCGTGCACGCTTAGCGCTTGCCTTTAACGATATGGTAAAAAATGGCGAGCTCAAAGCGCCGGTCGTTATTGGCCGTGATCATCTTGACTCAGGCTCAGTCGCAAGTCCCAACCGTGAAACCGAAGGCATGCTGGATGGCTCTGATGCCGTGTCAGACTGGCCATTGCTAAACGCCATGCTCAACACGGCATCCGGTGCAACCTGGGTATCATTGCACCACGGTGGCGGTGTCGGCATGGGCTTTTCTCAGCACTCAGGCGTGGTGATTGTGTGTGATGGCTCCGACGATGCGCATCAACGAGTGGCGCGAGTACTCAGAAACGATCCGGCCACCGGGGTGATGCGCCATGCCGATGCCGGCTATGACATTGCCATTGATTGCGCCAAAGAAGAACAACTCGATCTGCCGCTGCTGGATTTACCTAACCAGCCGCTGCGCTAAGGAGAGCAAAATGACCACACTGACATTACAACCGGGCGAACTCACCCTTTCCCAACTGCGGCAAGTAAGCCGTGAATCTGTACAGATTGCTTTTGCGGATGGCATTGAAGCCACCATGAAAGCCAGTACCGACACCGTCGCCGACATCCTCGCTCAAGACCGCGTCGTATATGGCATTAACACAGGGTTTGGCTTGCTGGCTAATACTCGGATTGAATTAGACGATTTAGAAACCCTGCAACGCTCAATCGTGCTCTCTCATGCCGCTGGTATTGGCGAGTTTATGGATGATGCCACCGTGCGTCTTATGATCGTACTGAAAATAGCCAGCTTGGCGCGCGGCTACTCCGGGATCCGCTTCGAGGTCGTAAAAGCACTGGCAGCGCTGGTTAATCACCAGGTGTATCCTTGCATTCCCAAAAAAGGCTCAGTCGGCGCCTCGGGCGATCTTGCACCATTGGCACATATGAGCACAGTACTGCTCGGCGAAGGCCAAGCCCGGTACAAAGGGGAAGTCATTTCTGGGGAGGCTGCACTCAAAATTGCAGGCCTATCGCCCATCACTCTTGGACCAAAAGAAGGACTCGCGCTGCTCAATGGCACGCAGGCCTCTACCGCTTTTGCGCTTGAAGGCTTGTTTGAAGCCGAAGATTTATACGCCGCGGCCACTGTCTGTGGCGCATTATCGGTAGAGGCCGCGCTTGGTAGCCGCCGGCCGTTTGACCCACGGATTCATGCCGTGCGTGGCCATCAAACGCAAATGGATGCCGCTGCCGCTTACCGTCACTTGTTGGGCGAAAGTAGCGACATTGGCAACAGCCATCAAAATTGTGAAAAAGTGCAAGACCCCTACTCATTGCGTTGCCAACCACAAGTGATGGGCGCGTGCTTGCAACAAATTCGCCATGCCGCTGACGTGCTCACCACCGAGGCAAATGCCGTATCTGACAACCCGCTCGTGTTCCCAGACGATGGCGATATTATTTCCGGCGGCAACTTCCACGCCGAGCCGGTCGCGATGGTAGCGGATAACTTAGCCTCGCAATTGCCGAAATCGGCAGCTTATCTGAGCGCCGCATGGCCTTACTGATTGATAGCAACTTGAGTAAACTCCCGCCATTTTTGGTCAACAACGGCGGGGTCAACTCCGGCTTTATGATCGCCCAAGTCACCGCTGCTGCACTGGCAAGCGAAAATAAGACCTTGGCTCACCCGGCATCTATCGATAGCTTGCCCACGTCTGCCAACCAAGAAGATCATGTCTCCATGGCGACTTTCGCTGCGCGTCGCTTGCATGACATGAGTGCCAACACCCGCGGCATTTTGGCCGTTGAGCTACTTTCGGCCAGCCAAGGGATTGATTTTCGCGCGCCCAATAAAACCTCTCAGCGCTTAGAGCAAGCCAAAGCCGAGTTACGCGGCGTGGTGCCGTTTTACGACAAAGACCGCTACTTTGCGCCTGATATCGAAAAGGCCAATGCGCTGGTGCAAACCGGTACCTATAACCGACTAATGCCTCTGGCTTACTCCCTAGCCTGTAAAGTATTTACCCGCAAAAACGGCTCCTTATGAGCCGTTTTTTATTCAATTTGCCGCCATCTCCACAGAACACTAAAGCTAAAATAGACTAATATGTAGGCAGTTACCTCCCCTCACCTCGATGTAACGGAGTCGCTTATGTGGCATGCACTGTCTCTACATTTATCCGAACTGCTCGATATTGATTTTGAGATCAGAGAAAAAACCGCCATCGGCGGTGGCGACATCCACGACGCCTATTGCATTAGCGATGGGGGCGAGCAGCGCTTTTTCGTTAAAACCAACCAGCGAGAATGTCTGCCCGCGTTTGAGGCCGAGGCCGAAGGCCTGCGCCAACTGGCAATGAGTGAGCACATTCATGTTCCGCGGGTGTATTTTGTTGGGCCGGTAAAAGACAGTGCAGCATTGGTACTCAATTTCCTACCCATTAAATCGCTCGACGATACCCAAGCCTATTTATTCGGTCAGCAACTGGCGCGTCATCACCGCTGGGGAGAGCAAGTCGAATACGGATTCGATGACGATAACTTCATCGGCACCAGCGAGCAAAGAAACTGCTGGCACCGCAAGTGGTGTCACTTCTTTGCTGAGCAACGAATTGGCTGGCAACTACAACTGGCAGCGGAAAAATCACTGCATTTGGGCGATATTGATACCATCATTCACGGCGTAAAAGCGCAACTGGCTAACCATCGCCCCAAACCTGCACTCCTCCATGGCGATCTGTGGTCAGGCAATGTCGGTTTATCCGTCAACGGCCCAGTACTATTTGATCCGGCCTGTTATTGGGGCGATCGCGAAGCCGATATCGCCATGACAGAGCTATTCGGCGGTTTCCCGCAAAGCTTTTACAACGGCTACCAGGCTGAATGGCCATTAGACGAGGGTTATCAACAACGAAAAGATATTTATAACCTTTATCATGTGCTCAACCATGTCAATTTATTCGGCGGCCCCTACCTTGCCCAAGCCGAACAATTGCTGACAAAACTCACACTCACGGTGTAGGATGCCAGACACACACACTGAGATAGAGGTTGGCGATGTTATCTGCCGCAATATTTGATATGGATGGCCTATTGGTCGACTCAGAGCCGTTCTGGCAACGGGCGCAAATTGATGTATTGACCGAGCTCGGCGTTTCTATCAGTTTACAAGATACGCGTGATACCACAGGCGTGCGGATTGATGAAATTGTGAAACACTACGCACGTACCCAGCCTTGGCAGGGCCATCGAATGCTGACGTGCAAGCGCGAATCGTCGCACGCGTGGTTGAGCTGGTTAAAGATGAAAAACCCATGATGCCCGGCGTTAAAGACGCGTTGCAAATTTGCCGTCAAGCTGGCTTAAAAATCGGTCTGGCCTCATCGTCTCCACTGACCCTAATCCATCCGACATTGGATGCGCTAGGGCTTAGCGACGCATTTGAAATTGTCGAGTCGGCGGGGGATTTAAAATACGGTAAGCCCCATCCTAAAGTGTATCTTAATGCCGCTAACGCCTTGGGCGTCGAGCCCGACGCTTGCGTCGCCTTTGAAGATTCCTTTACCGGCTTACTTGCGGCTAAAGCCGCCTCGATGAAAACCATTGTGGTGCCGGCCGCGCATGAGTGGGAAGATCCTCGCTTTGTGATTGCCGATCAAAAGCTTGCCAGCCTAAAAGCTTTTAGTGCAGATAATCTTTCGTCGCTGTAGCGATCGTCTCCTGGGTGGCATTAAGCGCGTACAGTGGTTAATGCCACCTTTTAGAGCAGCGCTCATCATTTATCCATCTTACGATCCTCATCTATACTGACAGTAACCGCTTTGTCATAAAAGAAGGGCTGTGACGATGGATGATATAACTGACCGGCTAGTAAGCTGCCCGCACTGTGGACACCGTATTGATCTCACACTAGATCTCAGTGGCGGCAATCAAGAGTTTTACGAAGATTGTCCCAACTGCTGTAATGCGGTGCACTACAACATGCAAATCGACGAGTTACATAAAACCGTTAACTTATTTGTCGATGCGGATGACGAGCAAATTTTTTAGCCACGCACCCTATAACGCCCACTGAATGCAGCGCTATAAATCAGTGTAACGTTATCACCAAGTGCAAACACAAAGCTAACCGACGCGACTCGTATCAGGGTCGCATTGTCTTGGTGGGCTATTCTTTGTGTCATCATTGTTTGCTCTCGTTCGGGATGCAAAATTGACACGGCTTTTGCTTCCTTTTCGCGCCTCCTGGCACGTATAATTGCGCGCAATCGATTCCTCCCTCCCTTTCACTTAAACATGTTGAGGCCAACGTGCAGCAATACCACGATGAAGCAAGAGCCATTATTCGGCTCAGTGTGCCTGTTTTTATTGCCCAAATAGCGCAAACCTCGATGGGGTTTGTCGATACCGTCATGGCGGGCGGATATAGCGCCACCGATATGGCCGCCGTAGCGGTTGCCTCGAGTATATGGATGCCAGCCATCTTGTTTGGGATTGGCCTGCTAATGGCCATGGTCCCTATGATTGCGCAACTTAATGGGGCGAGCAAAGCCACTGCGATCCCGTTTCAATTTCAGCAAGGTCTGTACATGGCATTGCTGTTGAGCATACCCATTGGGCTTATTCTTTATAAAGCCGGTTTTATTATTAATCTCATGGATGTGGAAGCAGCGCTAACTGAAAAAACCATCGGTTACTTACATGCGGTAATCTGGGCGGTACCGGCTTTCTTGGTGTTCCAATCCATTCGTAACTTATGCGAGGGAATGTCGCTCACCATTCCCGCAATGGTCATTGGCTTTATCGGGCTTGCGGCAAACATTCCACTCAACTGGATGTTTGTATACGGCAAACTCGGCGCGCCAGAGCTCGGCGGCGTGGGGTGCGGTGTCGCTACCGCGCTGGTGTATTGGATCATGGCTATCCTTATGGCGTTATATGTGGCAGTGAGCAAAAAACTCAGTGGTCTTCAGCTTTTTGCCTCGCTTTACGCGCCAGCACTCAAAGAGCAAATCCGCCTCTTTCGACTCGGGTTCCCAGTCGCTGCTTCGCTGTTTTTTGAGGTGACCTTATTTGCGGCGATTGCCATTTTAATCGCACCTCTTGGCTCGATTACCGTCGCAGCGCACCAAGTGGCCATTAACTTCTCCACCATGATTTTCATGTTACCCATGAGTTTGGGTGTCGCCGTCAGTATTCGTGTCGGCCACCTGCTGGGCAAGCGCACCACCGAGGGTGCAGGCAACTCCGCCAAAATTGGGATTTGGCTGGGGGTGAGCACAGCTGTTATTACCGCGCTACTGACCGTTTGGCTGCGCGATCCAATTATCGCCCTGTATTCCGATAATCCAGACGTGGCAACGTTGGCGTCATCACTGATGTTATTGGCCGCGGTGTATCAGATCACCGACGCCATTCAAGTAGTCGCGGCTGGTGCCCTGCGTGGCTACAAAGATATGCGTGCCATTTTCCAGCGTACTCTGATCGCATACTGGGGTTTGGGCTTGCCGCTTGGCTATGTACTCGGAATGACAGATTGGCTCGTCCCAGCCATGGGCGCGCATGGGTTTTGGATAGGCATCATCATTGGCTTATCCAGTGCCGCGGTACTGCTCGGGTTACGCCTACGCTGGCTGCGTCAGCAATCTCCTGAATTCCAACTGGCCATGTCAGAACGCTGAATGGGCTGTCGCCACCACGTGCACACAGGTAAAGTTCAACCAGGCGATCGTTCATCCGATCGCCTGCGTAAGTGGTATGATTGATACGTCAAGAGCTTAGCCACGAGATAAACCATGCGCGGACTCAAAACAACCTTACTGCTCGTTACCTTACTCGGATTAGGTGGGTGCCAATCTGACGATCCGGCCAAAGACATGATGGCTGATTATTACCAACGTTTAGGCAATGTGCTTGATGCACCGACGCCCGACTTTACCACTCCAGCGGTGCCGCCGTTGCCACGCAAACGCGATCTAGTCCAGCCAGTTGAAGCACTACGAATGGGCGTACTTGATGCCTACGAGCTGCGTCAGTGTGGCTTGTTTAATCTTATCGCCGAGCGCAACTCATCCCTCGGCAAAGTCGCCGATCGCTTTCGCCAACTCGATTACGAACTCAATTTTATTGACACCGCCCAACGGTGTTTACCGCAAGTCAAAGATCCGAGCATTCACACTGAGTTAGAACAGGCACTGGCACTGAAACGCCAACAGCGCGACACCGTAATCTGGAATACCTTGGCTGATAGTGATGCCTGGCGCGGGCAGCTGAGTTTACCGGCCTATACACTCCCCATTGATCTTCCCGCACATAGTAATGCCGTCAGCACCATTGATCAGTTTAGCCATTTACTCAACCACCACCCGGTAGCCAACGAATCGGTCACCGACTGGCAAGAGAGCATTGAAAAGCAACGCATTCTTGGCGCCCTATTTGTTAGCTTGAGCTATCACACCGCTTGGCTTAACCAAACCAGTGCACTGATCGCCAATCACCAAGAAAAAGTCCTGTGTGGCGGCAATTTTGATACGACCCGCCTAGAGCGCCTACAAACCGTGTTTTATAAATTTTACGTCGGCGATGTTCAGCCGTATTTAGCCCGTGTCGATGGCCTTTATCGTGATATTGCGCCAGCGTTGACCCGTTTTGCTACGTTGCAAACACCGGATGCGTTTAGCGCGTACAAAAACGCCTATTGGCAGGGAGAGGCTTACCGCCAATACAAAGACGCGATCAAGCACCATGCAGATGTATGGCAGCAACTTTTCCAACGCTGTGACGTCAAACTGGGGCAATAGCGACGTAGCGAAGCAACTGAAAAAGCGAAAATATCGCCACTTTGATGATCAAATCGCCAAACAAACGCGAATGTACAAAAATATGCGTTGAAGCGCTTGCGCGATAAAGATGAACTCGCTACTATTCACCCCGCTTTCAAGCACTGTGCGTCCGTAGCTCAGCTGGTTAGAGTATCGCCTTGACATGGCGGGGGTCGGTGGTTCGAGTCCACTCGGACGCACCACTTGGCTTGATAGCAAATGGTCAATCGCTTCAACATCGCGGTGGCTGTTCTAAAAAAATGGTATGCGTCTGTAGCTCAGCTGGTTAGAGTATCGCCTTGACATGGCGGGGGTCGGTGGTTCGAGTCCACTCAGACGCACCAAATTTTGAAATACGCGTCCGTAGCTCAGTTGGTTAGAGTACCGCCTTGACATGGCGGGGGTCGGCAGTTCGAGTCTGCCCGGACGCACCACTTCAAATTATCCCCTTCTTTTTTTAGTATCTTGATACATTCCCTTTCGACGCATAAAAAATAAACGTCATGTATATGTTTGCGTATTTAAAACTGCGTGACAGTAACGCTGCGTTTATTACGGCTATACAACTCATCAGCAACCCTCCCTTTATACCACTCGTGCACTAAAACCATTATTCTCCCTGATCGCCATAGCCTAAACAGCATTTTTATTAAATATCATACTAGTCAAATCCAGCCAGGTTTATTATTGATAAATAAAACAAAAATCCATACGCCAGCTTTAAACTCAGGGTTATTGATAAATGAATATTTAAACTAACTCATCAATTACAGTTCCTGATGGTGCCAAATAGATCATAGATCTCATAGAATAATAAATAATATTGATATTTGGATGTGAATATATAGAATCTCAAAAAAACTGAAGGAGAATTTGAGATGCGTTCAATTTTTACATTATCTCTTCTCGCATTTTGCTTGTCATCTCAAGCAATGGCGAATGTAGAGGAACAAAAACACCAAAAAACAAAGGATGATATTTATGCCGGTATCCAAGCAGGTCAGTCATCTGCTGACTGGGACATTCTTGATCAAGCCCAAAGTCAAGGTGTAAATGTCGACGAAACCGACTTTGCTTATAAACTTTACACAGGGTATCGCTACAAAAATGCTGCGATTGAGTTTGGGTATTCAAACTTAGGTTCGGTTGAGGCTGCTGTACCAAACGCAAAAGCTGAAGTAGAAGCAGACACCTATAGCCTCTCAGCTATTGCATTGATGCCGATGAATGACGAGCTTTCATTTCATGCAAAATTCGGTTTTCATGCTTGGGACGTCACTGCAAAGGCTAACTCATCCACAAGAAGTGCACGCGCTTCGGATAGTGGTAAAGATCCCGTTTATGGCTTTGGCGCTATGTATGATTTAGGTAATTACCGCTTCCGTTTAGAAGCTGAACGTTACGAAATTGATAAGGTTGATGTTGACTTTATTTCCGCTGGCTTAGCGTATAAATTTTAACAATTTATTTATCCGGCATTCAGAAAATAGGACGAGTTCAATATTCGTCCTATTTTTTATTTTTACGCCACTGAGCTATCTACCGCTAAGACAAACTTTTCGATTGCTTTAGCGACACCGTGGTTATCGTTACTTTCGGTAATATAATCCGCGATTTGCTTGGTTGCTTCCATCGCATTGGCCATGGCAATTCCAAGACCCGCATATTCCAACATCGCATGGTCATTTTCTGCATCGCCCATGCAGATCACTTCGTCGGGGTGAATACCTAAGTGTTCTGCAATTGCAGCGACCCCCGCCCCTTTATGACTTGCCGGGTTTAGAAATTCAAGGAAGAAGGGCGCACTTTGCACCACCGTAAACTCCTCGCGCAGCGCTGCGGGTAAAGCACTGATCACTTCATTTAACTTGCTTGGCTCCGCCACCATCAACACTTTAATAATGGGGTGATCATCGCTTAGAGTCTCGAAATCCATCACGGTGATATCAAGCCCGTTGATGTTGGCCTCAATGTCGGTATACGGGTTGAGCGCAGGGGTGATCAATCCGTGCTCGGTACTAAAGGCATGCACATAGGCACCTAATGCTTCAGCATGTCGAGCGAGCGCTTTGGCAGCTTTACCGTCTAGCCCCTTTTGCAAGATCACCTCGTCAGTCCCCACGTTTTTCACCATCGAGCCGTTGTAATACAGCACAAAGTCTTTATCTGAATGAATATCCAACTCATCCAGCTTAGGTTGCATGCCTTCAAGCGGACGGCCAGATGCCAACACCACGGCCACCCCTTTGTCACGCGCGCGGGCAATGGCCTGTTTGTTTTCAGCCGATATTTCTTTATCGCTGTTTAACAAGGTGCCATCCATATCTAGGGCGATTAATTTGTACATCGTCAACTTACCTCAACATCAAATTCAAAACGGAATGGATTCCCTCAGCCTTAATCGGCTCTACAGCAATAAGCTATCGTCAATGGGAATAAAGCGATCAACGCTATTCACGAGGGAGTTGGCACTTAACGCAGGCACTCCAAACACGAAGGCTTCGGTATGATAGCGCTCGCGAATTTTGTTCATCAGCAAATCAAAGTCGCCATCACCAGAGAGCAGAACCACGGTATCGACATCCGACGCAGCTTCCATCACATCAATGGCAATGCCCACATCCCAATCGCCTTTGGTGCTACCATCGGCGCGTTGAATATAAGGTTTGAGCTTCACGGTAAAGCCAATGTGCCGCAATGCATCTTGAAATTTGATTTGCTGATCATCATCACGACGAATGGCATAAGCATACGCGGTAACCACCTCACCCATTTGGCTCAGCGTGTGCCACAACTGGCGATAGTTAAACTGGCGCCCGTAGGCTTGGCGTGTGGTGTAGTAGATATTTTGAACGTCGACAAAAACCGCGATTTTTTTTCAAGTCAGGCTCACAGTCGGTGGGAGAATTGAAGCCAAAGAGGATACCACATCAGGCTACCGTGACGACAATCACAAACGTGGCCGCGTCTAGCAAAAACAAAAAAGCCGCTGATAACAGCGGCTCTCGCGAGGGGCACCATTAACTCAACCCAACAATATTACCCTCATCATCGAGGTCAAGTTTCATAAACGCCGGTTTTTCCGGCAATCCGGGCATGGTCATCACATTGCCACATAAGGCATAGACAAATCCGGCACCGGCACACAATTTCAACTCGCGGATCGGTACATCAAACCCTTGCGGCGCGCTTTAATCGTGCCATCCGTTGAAATTGACAGCGGCGTTTTCGCCAAACACACAGCTAAATCACCAAGGCCTTGTTGCTTAAATTGTTGCAGCTGCTGCTTAGCAACATCACTGAGCGTGACACTCCCTGCACCGTACCCGACTTCAGCCACGGCCATCAGCTTTTCTTCTAAGCATTGATCGGCTGAATACAAAGGCCTAAAGGTCGAAGGAGCGGCACATTGAGTCATGACTTTCTTTGCCAGTTCACGCGTGCCCTCACCGCCGTGAGCAAAGCCCTCACTGACGGCAACTTGTACCTGGTTGGGTAACGCCTCGATCATGGCTTTTAATGTCGCAAGCTCAGCATCGCTATCTTGCGGGAAACGGTTAATTGCCACCACCGCCGGTACACCATATTGATTCACATTGTTGATGTGCCACTTCAGGTTTTCAAATCCTGCCACCAATGCTTCATGATCATCCACAAAAAGTGATTCTGGTAGTGGTTGCCCAGGCAAAAAGTTATAGTGCGTTGAGTTGGCCTTTAAGCCACGTAATGTGGCCACAATCACCGCGCAGTCTGGTGCTTTACCGGATGCTTGCGCTTTGATGTTACATGCCTTCTCAAATCCCATGTCTGAGCCAAATCCCCCCTCAGTGACGGTATAATCACCCAGCTTAAGGGCAATGTTATCGGCAATAATCGACGAATTACCATGGGCAATATTGGCAAAGGGGCCGGCATGAATTAGCGTCGGCACGCCCTCTAAGGTTTGCATGAGCGTGGGTTCAATTGCCGCTTTCATGCTTACCGCCATCGCCCCCGCCACTTGCAAATCTTCGGTGGTGATCGGCTCACCGGCATGACTATAAGCCAACACAATGCGGCCAATGCGCTGACGTAAGTCACGAAGATCGCTTGCCAGCGCCAGAATCGCCATTAACTCAGAAGCTGCTGAGATATCAAATCCGCCCTCTCGCTCATAGCCATTAATGGTTTTTCTCGGCTCATTTTTGCCCACAGTAACCATGCGCAAGGCGCGATCGTTATGATCCATCACCCGCTTCCACACCACGCGATTCGGATCGATGTTTAACGCTTTTAGTCCGCTTCGAGCTTCAAAGTCGTCATAGCCCAAGCGCTGCTCGTGATAGATGCGCGCGTCAATCGCGGCAGCGGCCAAATTGTGTGCAGCAGTGACGGCATGAATATCACCGGTTAAGTGCAGGTTTAGCTCTTCCATCGGGGCCACTTGTGAATAACCGCCTCCAGCCGCGCCGCCTTTTACCCCAAATACCGGCCCCATCGAAGGTTGACGAATACAAGCGGTCACGGATTGGTTGAGTTTCGCTAACCCTTGCGCCAGGCCGATGGTGGTCACCGTTTTACCCTCGCCCAGCGGCGTTGGGGTAATAGCGGTAACCACGACCAACTTGCCAGTTTGATTAGGCGCGAGGCGCTTCAAACAATTGAGAGAGACTTTGGCTTTGTGGCTGCCTTGGGTTTCAAACTCTGCTTCAAGCAAACCGGCTTGCTTGGCAATGGTAGAAATGGAAGTCAGTGTGGTGTTACGACAGATTTCGACATCAGATAGCATGAAACCCTCTCAATAGAGTATAAAATAATCACGTAAACGTTTGCGTGAGAATAATACCGCTAAAATGACCGTTGTAAAGCGAAAGAATATCACAACTAATAGGCGAATCGAGAAGAGGAATGTTCCTGCTCGTTCCCATGCTCCTGCGAGGGAACAAGTTCAATATTCGCTATCTCAACTTGGGTCGCTGTATTGTCAGGGCGAGATCGCGAACGTTTTTTGACCAAAACAGGATCGGTTTGACGATCACCTCTGGCTGTGATCATATAGGCCGATTCTAAAATAGTTCGGGATAGATACCGTGGATATCGATACATTTAAAGACTACTTCAGCGCCGTTGATGATAACCGCCAGAGTGCCAAGATAACCTACCCGCTATTCGACCTGCTTTTTGCTTCATTGTGCGCGGTGATTTCGGGGTCGAAAGGATGGTACGAGATTCGAGAATACATCCTAGGGCACCATGAGTGGTTTAAGTGTAACGGTATGTTTAAAGACGGTATTCCTGCCGATGATACTATCGCTCGCGCCATCTCTTCGATTGAACCGAGTGCCTTTCAAGCCTGCTTTATCGATTGGATGAAAGCTGTCCATCAAATGACGGATGGTCAGGTGGTCGCGATCGACGGTAAAACGCTGAAAGGCTCTTACAACCGTGAAG
>AQOF01000015.1 GCA_000565345.1 Salinivibrio costicola subsp. costicola ATCC 33508 = LMG 11651
TTCCGCTCGACTTGCATGTGTTAGGCCTGCCGCCAGCGTTCAATCTGAGCCATGATCAAACTCTTCAATTAAAGTTTTGGTGTTTGCTTTTCCAAAGAAAAGACAAACGGCTCGATAAATACTGTTTTGTTCATCTCTTGCGAGACAAACGAATTGACTGTGCTCTTGTTGGCATCCACTTTTAAAAAAGTGAAATCAAAACAGCTCAAGGCTGTACCAACATGAATTGGTCACTCAGTTCATCGAATAAATCTTTTTGTCTATTCTCAACGAGCGCCCACACAGATTGCATAGGTCAAATTGTTAAAGAGCGTGTCGACTTAGTGGTCGGCATTTCGTGACTTGTGTCTCGTTGCCCCGTCGACAGGAAGCGAAGTATAGAGATCTCAGTTTTTACCGCAACCCCTAAATATAAAAAAAAAAGCGCCTTGCTGCTCGTTTGTTCACAAAACAAACAAAAACAGACAAAAGGCCCCTTTTTCCGGTCGTTGAGAGCTTTTCTAGTCGTGGAGAGCAAGAGATGGCTGGTGCTCACGCTCCCTTAATACAAAAAACAATTAGTGCAAGTGCGATTGTTGCCTTTCCTCCGCACGCTCTTTCGCTCGACAATAACGCACAGCGCCCCACGCCATGAGCAAAAGCACAAAAGGAATTGCGCCAGCGGTCCATTGCGCCCATGTGTAATAGGCAAGTGTTTCAATAATAATGATGTGGCCAAGGATCAGTAACGCTGCACAAATTATTGCGACCACCATCATGCTCATCTCTTGTTTCATCTTTTCCTCCCAAGCTGGTATTGCACATCCAGTTTAAAGGGAAAAGTGCCGTCGCGGCCTAGTACAAAGTGATCACTATTTAACTGGTACAGGTGACGCGGCGAGTAACGATGAGAGAGCCGTCGCAATCTGATTTAACCCATCACACTCGGCATCATTGTGCTCGAGCTCTCTTGTTACTTTTCCATCAATCTAGAGATTGAGACGAAAGCAATGATTAAACCGTCCATCTGTCGCAAACAATGCACCCGGGGCGATGGTCACACCAAACGGCCTTAACGCCTGAAACAGATCACGCGTATCGATGTTTTTATCCAATGTAACCCACAAAAAATAACCGCCTTTGGGTTCGCTAACCGAGGCACTGGCCGGTAAGATCGCTTTGAGTTGGGTGAGGACCTGGTTTTGACGAGTAGACAGCGTTTCACGTAATCGGCGTAAGTGCGCGTCATAGCCGCCTTGTTTTAAGTAATCAGCAATCGCCAGTTGATTGGGCGCCCCTACGGCTAAGCTCGAAACGGACTGACGCTTCTCTATTTGCATCGCATAGCACCCTGCCGCGACCCAGCCCACTCGAAAACCAGGTGCAAGCTGTTTGGAGAAAGAGCCGCAATGTAAGACGCCGCCTTGCGCATCATAGGCTTTTAAAGGCATGGGCCGTGACGGGGTGAAATAGAGCTCACCATATACATCATCTTCGATAAGTGGGACTTGATGAGACGCAAGTAGGCTAACCACACGGGGCCGGTCATCATCTGGAATCGATGCCCCGGTAGGATTATGAAAGTTACTCATTAACCAGCATGCCGATACTTGGTGTGAGATTAAGGCGTGCTCAAGCGCATTTATATCAATACCAGAACTTGGATCAACCGATACAGCAACGGGTTCAAGTTGTAGCCTTTCAAGCGTTTGCAGTACCCCATAAAAAGCGGGTGCTTCGATAATGACTTTATCACCAGGCTGAGTGAGTGCGGCTAATGACAAACTTAATGCTTCTATTGCACCGTTGGTGATAATGATTTCGTCAATGCCAACTTTAATGCCTTGACGCAGATAGCGTTGGGCAATCAACCGACGCAGCCCAGTGTCACCGGGTGGTAAAATAGTAAAGTGGTCTGGATGTGAAGACTGACGAAGCACTCGCGCCATTGCCCGTCCCAAGGCTTGCATGGGGAACAGTTGAGGATCGGGAAATGCCGAACCAAATGGATAGCGCGTTCCTTGGTGACTAGCACTGATCACATCAAAGGCATCCTGATGCGTGGAGAGCCATTGAGAATCAGCTTGCGGCCTCGCCAATACATGCTCTGCCAACTGGTTATAATGAGGGCGAACAAAAAAACCGGACCGAGGTCTCGCTTCAACCCAGCCATCAGCTTCCAACTGTTCATAAGCACGCATCACTGTCATTGGACTCACGCGCTGGAGACGGCTCATTTCTCTTACCGATGGGATCCGCTCGCCGACTTGCCAAACGCGCTGCTGGATTTGTGCTTCGATTCAACGAGCAATGTCTTGATAACGCACTTGCACCTTACTACTCCCTCTTTTTGCTTATCGAGGGATCATACCTTGGGCCGTCAGGATTAGCGGGATAGAATGTGGCGGATTGTGACTTGCACATCGCTTATGCGGGCGCATAACGAAAAAAGCCCCAGTCTTTAGACTGGGGCTTTTTTGGGATTTGGTGCCGAGAGAGGGACTTGAACCCTCACACCCGTTAAGGCGGCGGATTTTGAATCCGCTGCGTCTACCAATTCCGCCATCTCGGCAAGTGGGGCCAATTATACGTACCGCCCTTTCGAGTGCAAGCACAAAAAGCAAAAAAGTGTTTGTTCGCATTATTTTTAACCAACTCAGGACACTAAGATACACTTATGCAGAAAAAACCCCCATATTTGGTCAAAAAACAACAGCCTAGTCTTACTCGCCAAGACAGTGTCTGTGCTAGGCTAGCATCGAATTGAATACTGGGATGTAAACACCAATGCAAACGTCTTCTATCGCTTGTCCAACCGCAGGTTTTTTTCGCCGCTTAGCGGCCTGGGTCTATGATATTCTCGTGGTTGCCGCACTTCTTATGCTTGCGGGGGGCGGCATGATGGCATTGCTCGCGATCGCACAAGCGCTCGGCATGTCTATCGCGCCCTACCAAGATATCAGTGACTTTCTCACCCATCACCCCATTGTTAACCCATTATATACAGCGTATTTAGCCTGTGTCATCGGTGGGTTCTATGGCTATTTTTGGTCTAAGGCAGGACAAACACTCGGGATGCGAGCATGGCGCCTGCGCCTGCAAAATACCGATGGCAGTAATATTCGCCCCACTCAGGCACTGATCCGCATGGCAACGGCCTGCTTTGGCCTTGGCAACCTCATTGTTATCTTCGATATCAATAATCGCGCTTTCCAAGACCATTTTTCTGAGTGCGATATGATTGTGCTGCCAAAACCCACCAAAAAGAAATAACGCCCTCATCAATAGGGCGCAAGTGCGCCCTTTCCTATGCGGACTTCAGTTTAAGCCAACCGCTAATTTGATTTAAAACAAGAAAAGCCTAATTATCTCACGTTGGAACCCTTGGTGTTTTATCCTGTTTTATTCATCATTAACGCCCACCACTTATGACTAATTAAGCAATCTGCTCACATAAACGCTATCGAGCAAAGGGATAATATCTGCCTTACGCTGCAAGTAGATACATTTTAATCAATAAAAACCCATCTTTTCCTTGGCGAAAAAAAGGATAAGTACGCGTAAAAACCAAACATAACATTCACTTTAAAATTCAAGCTCATCTTTTTTAATAAAAAGCCACATTTCCTTTTGTGAGATATCACCAAGAAGTCAGAATCCTCTCGCTTTTACAATAAAGACAAAGCAAATGTTTATTGCTCAAAATAATAATGACGTGAAAATTAACGCTTTACCTCAACACGTGTAGTACGCCCCAGTACTGAGAAGAGGTATGAGGAGAAACCATGAGTAACCAGAGTGTTCCTGAGAAAAAAGGTTGGTTTGCCAATCTGAAGTTCCCATCCGCTTATACGATACTGTTTATTCTTATTGCCGTCGTTGCCGCCCTAAGTTGGGTCGTACCCGCAGGGCAATACGACCGCACCATGAACGAAGAGCTTGGTCAACAAGTCCCTGTATCAGGCACTTACCAGCAAGTTGAGAGTAATCCGCAAGGCATCGTTGATGTCCTTTTAGCCCCCATTGATGGCTTTTATAATCACCAAACTTATGAAGCGGCGGCCATTGATGTCTCCCTGTTTATTCTTATTATTGGCGGCTTTTTAGGCTGGTGACGAAAACGGGCGCCATTGATGCTGGTATTGAGCGGGTCACCAAACGCTTGGAAGGGCGCGAAGAGTGGATGATCCCTATCTTGATGGGCCTATTTGCCGCAGGGGGCACCATCTACGGGATGGCTGAAGAATCACTCCCCTTCTATACCTTGCTTGTGCCTGTGATGATGGCCGCACGTTTTGATCCTGTCGTTGCCGCTGCCACCGTGCTACTTGGCGCAGGTATTGGCACATTAGGCTCAACCATTAACCCGTTTGCGACTGTGATTGCTGCCAATGCCGCAGGCATTCCTTTTACCGACGGTATTCTGCTGCGCCTCGCCATTTTGGCCATTGGTTGGCTCATTTGTGTCGCTTATGTCATGCGCTATGCTCGAAAAGTACGCGCTGACCAAAGCCAATCCATTGTTTATGACCAGTACGAAAGTAATAAAAAGCATTTCCTTGGCGAGCACGATGATAATCAAAGCCTAGACTTCACCGCCACACGTAAGGTCATCCTTACCGTTTTTGCCGGTGCATTCGCGGTCATGATTTATGGCGTCTCTCGCTCGGATGGTGGATGGCCGAGATCTCAGCCGTGTTCTTAGGGGCCGCCATTATCATTGGTCTTATTGCGCGCATGAGTGAAGAGGAAATAACCACCAGCTTTATAGATGGGGCGAGAGATCTACTTGGTGTAGCGCTGATCATCGGTATTGCGCGCGGTATTGTGGTGATCATGGACAAAGGCATGATCACCGACACCATACTGAATAGCGCGGAAAGCCTAGTATCGGGCTTGTCGTCATTTGTGTTTATCAATGTGATGTATTGGCTTGAAGTACTTCTGTCTTTCTTGGTGCCCTCGTCATCA
Source organism: Salinivibrio costicola subsp. costicola ATCC 33508 = LMG 11651 (assembly GCA_000565345.1). Lineage (GTDB taxonomy): Bacteria > Pseudomonadota > Gammaproteobacteria > Enterobacterales > Vibrionaceae > Salinivibrio > Salinivibrio costicola. The sequence continues at coordinate 4,951 of AQOF01000015.1, forward strand.
GGACTGGCTGTTCTTACCATGCCAATCATGGCGCCCCTCGCCGATTTCGCCAACGTCGGTCGCGAATTAGTCGTCACCGCTTATCAGTCAGCCTCTGGCTTGGTCAACCTAGTGACCCCGACGTCTGGCGTGGTCATGGGCGGCTTAGCTATTGCGCGTGTACCCTATGCGAAATGGATAAAATGGGTTGCTCCCCTGCTTGGCATTTTAACTATCATGATTATGGTTATGCTCAGCGTCGGTGTCATGCTGTAAACACTATCACCGCAACACACGCGCACTTGCGATAAGCAAGTGCGCTTTTTTTTGCCTAAAAACGACCTTTACCTGCTTTATTTTTTTGTCGCTTTCGTATTTTTCACAACAAAATAACATTTTTAACAACAAGCAGTATAATAATGATCACCGTCACAATTCAAACCAAAAAATCGCCTGTATTTGTTAAATTAAAAAAAATCAAAAGATAGTCATTCATTAATGACGCATAAGCTTTAATACACGCAAAATAAAACAGGCATAAAACAAACACAAAGTCCGCGCAAACTCTGAAGATAAAAAAATAAAAACGCTAAGCAATCATTAAAAGTGATTAATTATTAAAGACCACGTAAATCATCTGCCATAAATACCATTAACACAGGGTAAAAACCGCTCTCTAGGATGTATTGAGTCAATGTGATCCAACTTCCAGTTCCATTATCACGCCGCGTTAGAATGAATTTGTACCCAATAATAAATCTGCACTTTTTATTTATCCCTTCCGATGAAAAGCCAAGCAGAGATATACGGAGAAAGAAAGATGAACAACTTCTATGTCGGCTCAGAAATTGGTCAATTACGTACAGTGATGTTACACCGTCCTGAGCGTGCTTTGACACACCTCACTCCCTCTAACTGTCACGACCTGCTTTTCGATGATGTACTTTCCGTTGAACGCGCAGGTGAAGAGCATGACAAGTTCGCACAAACGCTTCGAGACCAGGGTGTGGAAGTCTTATTGTTGCAAAACCTGCTGGCTGAAACACTGGATGTCCCTGAAGCCAAAGCTTGGCTGATGAACCTAAAAATATCTGACTATACCTTTGGTCCGTCGTTTGCGAACGATATCCGCTGCTACTTAAATGATCTTCCTCATCATGAGTTAGCGTCGATGTTCTTAGGCGGGTTCGCCTACTCTGAGCTTCCGCTAGCGACAACATCGATGTTGCAAGCGATGCATGCCCCTTCAGACTTTATTATCGACCCACTGCCTAATCACTTATTTACGCGAGATACTTCGTGCTGGTTATACGGCGGCGTATCGATTAACCCAATGGCTAAACCGGCGCGTAAACGTGAAACCAACCATCTACGCGCCATTTATAGATGGCACCCACGTTTCGCCAATGGCGACTTTATTACCTACTTTGGTGGCGAGAACATTGATTATGACAATGCCACTATCGAAGGCGGCGATGTCACTGTCTTGGGTAAAGGGGTGGTCCTCATTGGGATGTCTGAACGCACCACGCCGCAAGGGGTAGAAAACCTCGCATCCAGTTTGTTCAAACACGGACAAGCCAAGCAAGTGATTGCGATGGAGCTCCCTAAACACCGCTCATGCATGCACCTTGATACCGTGATGACCCATATGCGCGAAGATACCTTCTCGGTATACCCAGAAGTGATTCGCAAAGACATCAAATGCTGGAGCCTCACCGGTGATCGCACTGGCAAACTCAATGTTCGCGAAGAGGATTACTTCCTAACCGCGATTGAAAAAGGACTTGATGTCGGCCCACTGAATCTGATTACCACAGGTGGTGACAGCTTTGAAGCCGAGCGTGAGCAATGGAATGATGCCAACAACGTCCTCACCGTTCGTCCTGGTGTCGTGGTGGGCTATGAACGGAATACCTATACTAACGAAAAATACGATAAAGCAGGGATTACCGTCTTATCCATTCCTGGCGATGAGCTGGGCCGCGGCCGGGGTGGCGCGCGCTGCATGAGCTGCCCTATCCATCGTGATGGTATTTAAAACGCATTGGCTGAGCCTGCTTGCGCTCAGCCCCAACGACTGTAGAGAGTATGATTATGAATAAACCCACTGTCGTGGTTGCATTAGGTGGCAACGCCCTCCTGCGTCGAGGCGAACCTTTAGAAGCCGACATTCAACGTGCCAATATCGCCAAAGCGGCGAAAACCATCGCGGCGATTGGTGAGCAATATAACGTCGTTCTGGTTCATGGCAATGGCCCACAAGTCGGCTTATTGGCACTGCAAGGGTTAGAGTATAAATCTGTGACCCCTTATCCGTTGGATGTGCTCGGCTCTGAAACCCAAGGCATGATTGGCTACATGCTGATGCAAGAGCTACATAACTTAGCACCGGATCAACATGTGTCTTGTATGCTCACGCAAATGACGGTTGATCCCAAGGATCCGGCATTTGCCAATCCGACCAAACCGATTGGCCCCGTGTATGACCAACAAGAAGCGAATCAGCTTGCTGACAAATATGGCTGGGATATCAAACCGGATGGCCAATATTTCCGTCGGGTGGTACCTAGCCCGCAACCCACTGGCATTATTGAGGATGATGCCATTGCCAGCTTGATCAAACAGGGGCATTTAGTGATTTGTACCGGTGGTGGCGGTATCCCAGTCATTAAAGAAGGTGATCAACTCAAAGGCATTGAAGCGGTGATTGATAAAGACATGTCAGCCGCATTCTTAGCCCGCCAAATCAATGCCGACGCTCTGCTGATTTTGACCGATGCCGAGGCGGTGTATCTCGACTATGGTCAACCCAATCAACGGGCCATCGCCGAGACAACGCCCGAGGATCTAAGCCAATACACCTTCGATGCAGGCTCAATGGGGCCTAAAATTGATGCCTCGTGCGAATTTGTGCGCCAAGGTGGAAAACTGGTTGGCATCGGCGCTTTAGAAGATGGTTTAGCGATTCTAGCCGGTCAGGCGGGCACGCGTATTCGTCCACATTCAGTGAATAAAAACAATATTTCTCACGGCCAACCTGCTCCTGCACAAGCCTGAGACCAATAACGAAGAGGATTTCCCATTATGGCTTTTAACCTACGCAACCGTAACTTTTTGAAACTACTGGACTTCACGCCTCGTGAGATCCAACACTTTATCGACATGGCTATTGAACTCAAAAAAGCCAAATACAACGGTTATGAAACGCCGCGTCTAAAAGGTAAGAACATTGCTCTGATCTTCGAAAAAGCCTCAACACGCACCCGCTGTGCCTTTGAAACCGCTGCGTTCGACCAAGGCGGCCAAGTCAGCTACATCGGCCCAACCGGCTCTCAAATTGGTCATAAAGAGTCGATGAAAGACACCGCTCGCGTACTCGGCCGCATGTATGACGGTATTGAATACCGTGGCTTTGGACAAGACATTGTCGAAGAGCTCGGTGAGTTTGCCGGGGTACCTGTATGGAATGGTCTGACCACCGAGTTTCACCCTACACAAATCTTAGCCGATTTAATGACCATGCTCGAACATGGCCGTGGTAAGCAGCTTCATGAAATGCGCTTTGCTTATCTAGGCGATGCTCGCAACAACATGGGAAACTCCCTGATGGTCGGTGCAGCGAAAATGGGGATGGATATTCGCTTGATTGCACCAAAAGCATTCTGGCCGGAAGACGCATTGGTGACACAATGCCGTGAAATTGCAGAGCAAACCGGCGCGCGCATAACGCTCACCGAAGACGTACAAGAAGGCGTTAAAGATTGTGATTTCTTGTATACCGACGTCTGGGTTTCCATGGGCGAGTCTAAAGAGGCTTGGGACGAGCGCGTCGCGATGATGAAACCCTATCAAGTCAATATGGATGTAGTGAAAGCAACCGGTAATCCACATGTAAAATTCATGCATTGCTTGCCCGCGTTCCATAATAACGAAACGACCGTCGCGCCGAAATAGAACAAAAATACGGCCTAAAAGGGCTAGAAGTCACCGAAGATGTGTTTGAGTCAGACTGCTCTATCGTTTTTGACGAAGCAGAAAATCGCTTACACACCATCAAAGCGGTGATGGTCGCCACCCTCGGCGATTAATCCCCTAACAGGGCGTCACACGGCGCCCTGCTTCTCCTCTTGATACCACGCAGTGACACGCATCAAGGTTTCCCTTTACCGCAACTGATAGCATATGCGATTGAATCGCTAATCATCAGTTTTATCTACTGATATTAAAGTAAAGTGCCGTTAATTATAAGGGGTTGCCCGTGGTTGATGATGCAATTCTATCGGTAACAGCCGCCACACCAGAGGACGATATCCTTTCAACGTGCCGGCATTTACTCCAAACCCAAAGCTTTACTACCCAAGATGCTGTGCGTCAGCAACTGGTGGATCTTGGCTATCTTGATGTCAGCCAATCGACTGTCTCTCGGTTATTATCCAAGCTGGGGGTCGCCAAAGTACCCAATGCGCATGGACAAAAAGTCTATACGCTGAGTGGCGAGATGGAGCCTGTGTATGCGATCTCTTCGGTTGGATCACAAATTGACGCGATCACCTGTAGCCACGCCATGGTGGTGGTAAAAACACATCCAGGCGGTGCCCAACTGATTGCACGATTAATCGATCTTCACCGGCACCCCTTAATTTTAGGCACGGTAGGCGGCAACGACACCATTTTGGTCGCCCCTCGCCGCTTAAGCGATCTCAGTGCCTGCGAGCAAGTGGTCCGTGATCGCCTTGCCCCCGTGTAAACGGCTTTACCTGGCTGGATAACCGTTGCAGACTATAGGTGTTGCGTTTTAACAAAGGAATAAACAATGATCCAAGTACTGCAAACTGAACAAGCGCCAGAAGCGATCGGTCCTTATTCACAAGGGGTTGATCTTGGCAATATGATCCTTACTTCTGGCCAAATCCCGGTTAACCCGGTAACTGGACAGATTTCACCAGAAATTACGGCGCAAGCACGCCAGTCGCTGTATAATGTTAAAGCGGTTGTCGAAGCGGCAGGACTGAAAGTGAACGATATTGCTAAGCTCACTGTGTTTGTGAAAAACATGGAAGACTTTGCCGATATCAACAAAGTGTATGGTGCATTCTTTGACGAGCACGGGGTAGAAAACTATCCAGCACGTTCGTGTGTTGAAGTGGCACGCCTGCCCAAAGATGTTGATATTGAAATTGAAGCCATCGCAGTACGTAGCGCTTAAAGAAAAAAAGCGGCGTCGACGACGCCGCTTAATTGTCACGCAGCCAATCTCGGTTTATATCTGCGAGGCGGTTGGCAACTCAACCATCGCATGAATCCGGGTCAGTACCTGCTCAAACCATGCTGTAAATCGCTCAGGGCTCTCTGCCACTGCCTGCCTAACCTCACTTTCCGGCCACCAGCGACAATCTTCTACCTCATCTGGGTTTAAGATCATATCTACGCGATTCACCTCACAGGCAATGACTTGATCCAACTCGTGTTCAATCAACCCATTACCCAGTTCTGCGCGATATTCAAACCAAGGTCCCATCATAAAGTTGAGTGGACGCGCAATACCTAACTCTTCGTATAGACGCCGCTTTGCCGCTGCGGCAATCGGTTCATCCTGTTTGGGGTGTGAACAACAGGTGTTAGTCCACAACCCGCCACTGTGATATTTATCTGCCGCCCGACGTTGGAGTAGATACTCACGTTCCCCATTGGCGTTGCATCGAAATAACATAACGGAGAAGGCCATATGCAGCCATCCTTGCTGATGCGCCTCCAACTTTTCAGCGATCCCTTGTGGCTCACCATTAGGTGAGACCAACACAACATGGTGGCGCTGGGTTGAAGTCATAAGTGAATCCTCAATTAGCGGTCGCGTTGATTACGTTCCGCAACTTCTGCATCAAGCTGTTCTAACTTGCTTTTCATCACTTGGTGGCAGTGTTTAGTAAGCGCACGAACATTGTCTTTATCGTAGCTCTCAGATGAAATCGGTGCCATCACTTCAACAATCACATGACCATTGTTCCAACGATTGGCTTTTAAATGATGCGTTGAGCTGCATACGATCGGGATCAAAGGCACGTTGGCACCGATTGCGGCGTGAAACGCGCCGGTTTTAAAAGGCAATAACCCACGCCCGCGAGAACGTGTCCCCTCTGGGAATAACCATACGCTCAGTTGCTTGGCACGGATCTTTTCCGTCACCTGCGCAATGGTCCCCATCGCTTTACTGCGGTTCGCTCGATCAATCAATACGTTGCCGGTTAGCCAATAAAGCTGGCCAAAAATCGGTACCCACAAGAGGCTTTTTTTACCAACGGTGACCGCGCCAGGCATTAATGCATTGGATAAGGTCACCATATCCCAGTTACTTTGGTGGTTGGCAATACAAACACTGGCACCGGGCTCGCGCGGTGCGCCTTCGGCAAATCGCAGTTCCAAGCGAATCCCAAATAAACGAGAGAGGCGCCCAAACCATTTACTGATATGATAGCAATTACGGGGGTTACGGGGGCTTAATAAGCAGTAAAGCCCGCCAAAGACAAACAGCAACACAGCGGCAATTAATAATGCCAGCAGTCGCACGACAAAAATCATTTCTCTCTCCAAAGAGCCAGCGTAGAAGGCGAGTCAGTATACGGATTCAGCACAAAAATGCACCCACGCCGCCCTTGATCACAAGGGCGAACGTTGTGTTATTCATCAGTGAGAATGTCTATATCATCGACGCGCTGAAGGCCTCGAGGCAGCATACTCCCTCGACGACCACGCTCGCCACGATAATGAGCCAAATCGTCTGGCTTTAACGTTAATTTCCGTTTACCTGCGTGCAGAGTAATCCCTACATCGGCGGGCACAACGTAGAGCTGACTTAACACTTCTTCACGCGATTTCGCGCGTGCGCCAGGGATATTAATGATTTTATTGCCTTTGCCTTTGCTCAACTGGGGAAGTTCATGCACAGGAAAGACCAGCATTCGCCCTTCATTAGAAATAGCCACAATCAAATCCGTTTCTAGCTGGCTGATTTGACGAGGCGGCATCACCTCAGCATGCGCGGGCACCGTTAGCAAGGCTTTGCCGCTACGGTTTTTTGACAGCATATCGGCTTGTTTACACACAAAGCCATAGCCCGCATCGGAAGCCATCAGCATAAACTGGTTTTCATCTGCCATGAGTACATGACGAATCGATGATCCTGGCGTGATATTAATTCGACCCGTAATCGGCTCGCCTTGGCTTCGTGCTGACGGCAAGGTATGCGATTCGATCGCATAACTGCGCCCATCTGATCCCAAGAACACCGCAGGTTGATTACTCTTACCCGGTGCGGCATCGAGGAATTGATCCCCGGCTTTGTAATTTAGGCTGCTGGCATCGACATCATGGCCTTTGGCATGACGAATCCAACCTTTGTCAGATAACACCACAGTGATGGGCTCACTGGGGACTAAATCACGTTCCGTTAACGCTTTGGCCTCGGCACGCTCGATCAAAGGAGAACGGCGGTCGTCACCATATTTTTCTGCATCCGCTAGGATTTCTTTTTTGATCAAGGTGTTTAACCGACGATCTGATCCCAGCAATGTTTCGAGTTTGTCGCGCTCTTTGCTCAGCTCATCTTGCTCACCGCGAATTTTAATCTCTTCTAACTTGGCCAACTGGCGCAACTTGATCTCAAGAATGGCTTCGGCCTGTTTCTCACTCAAACCGAAGCGCTGAATCAACTCCGCCTTTGGCTCATCTTCACTGCGGATGATCTCAATCACCTCGTCAATATTGAGGTAAGCGGCGAGTAAGCCTCCAAAATATGCAGGCGAGCGAGCACTTTTTCCAAGCGATGCTCAAGGCGACGTCTTACGGTTTGGCGTCGGAAGGTTAACCATTCAGACAAAATGCCGTGTAAGCCTTTGACCTGCGGCCGACCGTCCAGGCCAATCATATTGAGGTTAACGCGATAGCTTTTCTCTAAATCGGTCGAAGCGAATAAGTGATCCATCAGCTGATCACAGTCAACACGATTCGAGCGCGGAACGATGACAATACGCGTTGGATTTTCATGATCCGATTCATCGCGTAAATCATCCACCATCGGCAGCTTTTTCGCTCGCATTCTGATTGGCAATTTGCTCTAATAATTTGGCACCAGAGACTTGATGCGGCAACGCTGTGATCACAATTTCATTGCTTTCTTTATGCCACAAGGCGCGCATCTTGATGGATCCGCGTCCGCTGGTATAGAGCTTTTTCAAATCTGATTTTGGCGTGATCACTTCAGCTTCGGTCGGATAGTCAGGGCCTTGAACATACTCAAGCACGCCGTCTAAATCCATACTGGCTTATCAATCATCGCCGCCAGCGCATTGGCGAGTTCCCGGGCATTATGCGGGGGAATGTCGGTGGCCATACCCACTGCAATCCCAGTAATACCATTTAATAAAATATGCGGTAAACGTGCCGGTAAGGTCTTCGGCTCTTTCATGGTGCCATCAAAATTGGGGCCCATTCAACCGTGCCCTGGCCAAGCTCTTGCAGCAACACTTCTGAAAAGCGTGAAAGACGTGATTCGGTATACCGCATCGCAGCAAAGGATTTAGGATCGTCCGGTGCACCCCAGTTCCCTTGCCCATCAACCAGTGGGTAGCGATAAGAAAACGGCTGCGCCATTAACACCATGGCTTCATAGCAAGCCGCATCCCCGTGGGGGTGGTATTTACCCAACACATCGCCAACGGTACGGGCCGATTTTTTATACTTTGCGGAGGCGGAAAGCCCCAACTCGGACATCGCGTAAATAATCCGGCGCTGCACTGGCTTTAAGCCATCGCCGATAAACGGCAGTGCGCGATCCATGATGACGTACATCGAGTAATTGAGGTAAGCGTCCTCAGTGAACTGGCGAAGGACAAGCTGCTCTACGCCATCATAAGTCACCTCTGTCATGCGAATAAGATCCCGTTATAGTTATTTAAATATCGATAAGTTCGGCCATATCGCCTTTTTGCTGCAGCCAATGGCGGCGATCTTCCGCTCGCTTTTTCCCCAGCAACATATCCATCAGCTGTTGCGTTTGCTCTTCGTCATCGATAGTAAGCTGTACCAAGCGCCGAGTATTGGGGTCCATGGTGGTCTCACGCAGTTGTAAGGGGTTCATTTCCCCTAACCCTTTGAAACGTTGAACATTGATCTTGCCGCGCTTATTACTTAAACGCTCCAAGATCCCGGCCTTTTCATCCTCGTCCAAGGCATAAAAGACCTCTTTTCCACAATCAATCCGGTACAAAGGCGGCATCGCGACATAAACGTGGCCACCTCTGACCAACGCGTGAAAATGTTGCATAAATAATGCGCATAGAAGGGTCGCAATATGCAGGCCATCTGAGTCCGCATCGGCCAAGATACAAATTTTATCGTAACGCAGGTGAGATAAATCGCTCGAGTCCGGATCGATCCCCAGCGCGACCGAAATATCGTGTACTTCTTGCGAGGCGAGTACTTGGTCTGCTGAGACTTCCCAGGTATTCAGGATTTTTCCTCGAAGCGGCATCACCGCCTGGAATTCTCGATCGCGCGCTTGTTTGGCCGACCCGCCTGCAGAATCCCCTTCGACCAAAAAGAGCTCGGTACGACTGGAATCTTGCATGGCACAATCCGTTAACTTGCCAGGTAATGCAGGGCCAGACGCCACTTTTTTACGCACCACTTTCTTGGCAGCACGCATCCGTCGATGGGCGCTGGCGATACAGACTTCTGCCAAGCGCTCAGCCAAATGCGGGCGCTCATTAAGCCAAAGGCTGAACGCATCTTTTACCACGCCAGAGACAAACGCCGCACATTGGCGCGATGACAAGCGCTCTTTGGTTTGTCCGGCAAATTGCGGGTCTTGAATTTTAACCGAGAGCACGTAGGCACAACGCTCCCAAATATCGTCCGCGGTCAGCTTGACTCCGCGAGGCAATAGGTTGCGAAATTCACAAAACTCCCGCATTGCTTCCAACATACCTTGTCGTAAGCCATTAACGTGGGTACCGCCCTGTGGGGTTGGAATTAAATTCACATAACTTTCGGTGGTTAACTCTCCCCCATCTGGGAGCCAAATCACTGCCCAATCAGCGGCTTCACTTTGGCCACTAAATTCACCGATAAAAGGTGTCTCGGGCAGTACCTCATAACCTTTCACACTGTGTGCTAAGTAGTCTTTGAGCCCGTCTTCATAGCACCAAGTAATGGTTTCATTGGTGTTTTTATCCGTCAGGTTCACCGTCAAGCCCGGACACAATACAGCCTTGGCTTTTAAAATGGTTTTCAAGCGCGTAAGCGAGAACTTGTCCGAATCAAAAAATTGGCTATCGGGCCAAAAATGAACGCGGGTACCTCGATTACGGCGTCCACATGTTCCGGTGACAGTCAAGTCTTGTACTTTATCGCCATTTTCGAACGCGATGTCATACACCTGACCGTCGCGTTTAACGCTGATCTCGACCCGATGAGACAAAGCGTTAACAACCGAAATACCCACCCCATGCAGGCCGCCACTAAACTGGTAGCTTTTATTGGAAAACTTACCGCCAGCATGGAGTTTACATAAAATCAGTTCGACCCCAGAGACGCCCTCTTCTGGGTGGATATCAACCGGCATCCCTCGCCCATCATCAATCACCTCTAATGACTGATCTGCATGAAGAATGACATCAATTTTACTGGCGTGACCGGCTAGCGCTTCATCGACACTATTATCGATCACTTCTTGCCCCAAATGGTTGGGACGGCTGGTATCTGTGTACATACCCGGACGTCGGCGCACTGGCTCGAGCCCATTGAGGACTTCTATCGATCCTGCGTTATAGTTTTGTTCTGTCATAATCGATTAGCTTAATAAATGTGATGACATGGTCAGCAAGGGGGATCCGCTTGTCAAGCGCGACCCCAGATTGCCACGAGTTTCTGTGAACTGCCATCCGAGTCATAGTTGGCTTAAGTATCCGCTTAGCAGAGCGCTTTGGCAGATAAACATGGGTGGACAAGGCATTGGTCAAAGCATGAGTGGACAAGCATTGGCGTGGTAAGCAGATTAGACGCCGAGAAATTGCAGTATCTCCTCGCAATAGCGTTCAAAGCCAATAAAACTATGATCGCCATGAGGCTCAACGGTCTGTTTGCTCGCGTTAAATTTCTCCACCGCCTGACGGTAATCTAATACTTCATCACCCATTTGTTGTAATAACCAAAAGCGAGAAGGCTCAGACAGCGTGGGCACATCAAGCTCACGCAGGGCGAGAATATCAGCGGCATCCAAGTGGTAATGTTCTTGGGTATAAGGGTTAACCTGCTCGCCAATATAGTCTTGCAATAGCTCATAAGGGCGAACCGCAGGGTTCACCAGTACAGCAGGCAATTGATAACGCTCACTCAACCAAGTGGCGAGGAATCCCCCTAATGAGCTTCCGACCAATCCAAGTTGATGCGTTTCCCTATAGGCCTCTACCCGTTCAGAAAGTAAATCGATAGTCGGCGCGGGATGGCTAGGGAGTTGCGGGACCAATACATCAATATCAGACCGGTAACGATGACAAAACTCACGCATTTGCGTGGCTTTTAATGAGTGTGGCGAGCTATTAAAGCCATGTAAGTAAAGTAACGCAGATGCCATGTTGATTAATACCCGCTCGAGTCAAAGTCAGGACGGAAGTAACGTCCGGTGACACGTTCAACTTGCGTGTCAATGTGTCCGTCAGGATAAAGCGTCAGCCAGCGCCAACCCGGGTTTTGGTTATCGAGGGCAAAATCATGCGAATCGGGCATAAACTGGATACAGGTTGAAGGCGCTGCCATCACACGCGCGCCTTGATGACGAATATCTAACGCCTGATGAATATGGCCACACACCACCACTTTCGCTTGAGGGTGGCGAGCCATAATCTGCCAAAACGCCTCTCGATTGACCAGTTTATGCTGATCAAGCCAAGTGCTTCCTGCCTCCAAAGGGTGGTGATGCAATAGCACGAGCGCGTGTCGCTCTGGATAAGCACTTAAATCCGCATCTAAGCGTTTGAGTTGATCGTGAGATAATTCACCGTGCGGCACACCCGCGACCTGGCTGTCGAGCAAGATCATTTGCCAGTGCTCCCCTAATAAGACCTGCGAACGGGCCATCAAGGTGTTCGAGTGCAGCACCGCGCGCATTTCAGGCTGAAAGTCATGGTTGCCTGGCAGCCAAAAGCAAGGCTGCTTCCAGCGCTGAATCCCGTCGACAAAACGACGATATGACAATGCAGAGTGATCTTGCGATAAATCGCCCGTGGCAATAATGGCATCAAAAGGCTTAGATGTCGCACTGATTGCCTCTAACACGGCGTGATAGCTTTGAAGTGTGTTGATACCCAGCAAACTGCCCTGCTCATCGGCGAACAGGTGCGTGTCGGTAATTTGCAAGAGACGAATGCAATCGCCGTGGGCGTTATCTATCTGACAAGGCTGCAACGTTGAAAGTACCTTTGCTGGTTTAGTTTAACGATGATTTATACATAGGATTAGACGCGCTAATGCCACGACGCAAACAATGGCCGAGCCAATCCGATAAAAATGCATTCACTTGATGCTTTTCATCGCGCTGATGCATGCGCGGATTTGGGTAATCATAACGTGGTTTCAAGCGCGAAATCTGCTGCGTGGTACACACTTCCGCCACGCGTGCATCGTGATACAAGCGTACAGTCAGGTTAGCATGTAAATACGAAGGTGCGTCTCCTGGACTAAGCTGTGCGATATCAAGCAAGGTGGTATAACGCGTCGACTCGCGGACCACCAGCGCATATTCCTGACCATGAATATCGTATCGGCAGACGCGACCTACCTCATCCGGCTGTGGCATCAGACGAACAAGCTTGGCGTAATTGGTTTCATAAAGGCGCATCATCGCCGATAAGTCGACACGATAGTTAGTTTTCACGGGTACCTACTTGTTATTCGAGCCTGCGCAATGCGTACACGATCGGTTATCGGTTTTAACGATTATAACTCTGACGCAGTCTCGCCGCATTGAGTTCCAACCATTGTAAAGCAATGATCGAGGCTGCATTCTCAATTTCACCATCGACCACTTTTTGATACGCCTGCTCACGAGAAAAACGATGAACAAGAATGTCTTCATTCTCAGTGTCTAGGCCATGAATCCCCTCGGCATCACTCGCATCCACAATGGCAACAAATACATCAAGTTGCTCAGAGCTGCCACCGGAGCTGGATAAATAACGAGTGACATGTTCCATTTGCTGCAACAACAATCCAGCTTCTTCTCGCGCTTCACGGTGTGCCACTTGCTCTGGTGATTCATCGCTATCGATCATGCCCGCGACAATTTCTAACTGCCACGGCGTCGCACCTGCTGCCATCGCCCCGACGCGGATTTGCTCAAGCATGACCACCTCATCTCGCCCTGGATCATACGGCAGTACCGCGACGGCGTGTCCACGCTCAAATAGCTCTCGTACCACCGCACCGCTCCAGCCGCCCTCAAATAGACGATGACGAAACTGATAGCGTTGAATAGAAAAGAAGCCTTGATAAAGTGGTGAGATATCTTCAATCACGATATCGTCGCGACCAAATTGTCCGGGCGGATGGTCTGACATGCTAGCTCCTTATGATAGGCTGTTGCGGCGCAGTCTTATCACTGGCCCTGATTCACTGCAAACTTTAAACTTAACTTTTTTGATAAAAGTTACAACTATTTTTAAGTCCCATTTACAAATTGGATAGTTTACACTCAATGTCCTCAGAAATTGTCAGTTTCACGCAAGCATAATTGCGTTAAGCTAGTAACTGTATATTTATCGAATAGCACAGATTCAGGGATTCTATCTATGAAAAAATTGCTCCCTCTGGCGTTAGGTTTGGCACTCGGCAGCGTAAGCAATGCAGCCTTTGCCGATGATCTCGCCCAAATTTACCAACAAGCGAAGCAAAGCGATCCCACTCTTAATCAAGCGGCCGCTGAACGTGACGCGGCGTTTTCCGCCGTGGATGCTACCCGCGGCACCTTGCTGCCTCAAATTGCACTTAACGCCAGTTACGCGATCCAACGCAATGACAGCGACGATAAAAGTGATAACGATGTCACTTCCGCCGATATCAGCCTTAGCCAACAAGTATTTAAGCGTGATAGCTGGGTGAATCTAGATATTAGCGAAATGCAAGCGCGTCAACTGGATGCCGCCTATGCTGCCCAGCAACAAGGGTTAATGCTGCGCGTGGCGCAAGCGTATTTTGATGTCCTACGTGCGATGGACAAGCTTGAGTTTATTCAAGCAGAAAAAGCGGCGGTGGGTCGTCAGCTTGAGCAAACCAAGCAACGTTTTGAAGTTGGCTTGTCAGCGATTACCGATGTGCACGATGCTCAAGCGCAGTATGACGCTGTGCTCGCCGATGAGATCTTGGCAGAAAACGCCCTCACCAACAGCTATGAAGGCTTACGTGAGATCACCGGCCAAGCGCCGAGAGACTTACGCGTGCTCGATAAAGCACGTTTTAGTGCCAGCAACCCGCAACAGCAACCCGCTGCTTTGGTGAAAACCGCAGAAGAGAAAAATCTGCAACTGCTGGCCAACCGCATTGCGCGTGACACTGCCAAAGAGCAGATTAAGCTCGCCAAAACCGGTCATCTGCCTACGTTGACGTTTAGCGCCAAATACGGGATGACGGATAGGGATAATCAGCACAATGATGCTTATTCCACTGATTACAATCAAGGCTCTGCCAGCCTTGATTTTAGCTTACCGCTCTTCACCGGTGGCAGCACCTCTGCCAATGTTGAAAAAGCACAACATGAATATGTGGCCGCCTCGCAGGGGTTAGAGTCCACTTACCGGAGCACAGTGAAAGATGTGCGTGCGTTCTATAACGACATTAATGCTTCGATTGGCGCGCTGCGTGCTTATGAACAAACGGTGATTTCAGCTCGCTCGGCATTAGAAGCGACAGAAGCCGGCTTTGAAGTGGGCACCCGTACCATTGTCGATGTGTTAGACGCGACACGCCGTTTGTATGACGCCAACCGTAATCTATCAAACGCACGTTACGATTACATTTTAAGTCATTTGCGTTTACACCAAGCGGTCGGCACCTTGACCGAGCAAGACTTACTTGATATCAACCAAGGGCTGGTGAAACAAGACTAGTCCATGCGTTGAATAAAAAAGGTGCCACATCGGCACCTTTTTTTTGATCGCATTTTTTTTATCGCATTATCTTTTTATCGCATTATCCCAGCTGGCTCGTCTGGCCGTTGCGTTGATCGCTGACCTTATTTATACCGGGAACAAGGTTATTGCCCGCGACGAATCGATTCAATGATCTCAGTCGTTGAGCATCCTTCTTCGAAGTTAAGCACCTTGACCTCACCGCCATTAGCAAGCACCACTTCAGCTCCGGCTATTTCACTGACCTGATAGTCGCCGCCTTTCACCAATAAATCCGGTAACACCGCACTAATCAGGCGCGCAGGCGTTTCTTCGCCAAAGGGTACCACCCAATCCACAGCGCCAAGCCCCGCCAAGACTGCCATGCGTCGATCGGTGGGATTCACCGGGCGGCCTGGTCCTTTCAAACCTTGTACCGACGCATCAGTATTAACCGCGACAATCAGGCGATCGCCCAATTTAGCGGCTTCGTTTAAATAGGCAACATGACCGGCGTGCAAAATATCAAAGCAGCCATTGGTCATCACCACTTTCTCACCCCGTCCTTGCGCCACCTTAACCGCGTCGATCAGTTGCGATTCTGTGGTGACCCCAAAGCCGGACTCGTGCGAGCCGTGTATGGCTTCGGTTAACTCAATGGTTGATAGCGTTGAGGTGCCGAGCTTGCCGACTACCACACCGGCAGCAGCATTGGCCAGTGCACATGCGTGTTCGATCGGTTTGCCGGCAGCTAACGAGGCCGCCAGCACCGAAATGACGGTATCGCCGGCGCCGGTGACGTCATACACTTCTTTTGCTAGTGTCGGCAGGTTAAGTGGGGCGGCATCAGGACGAAGTAAGGTCATGCCGTGCTCACTGCGGGTGACCAACAACGCGCCAAGCTCATAGTGTTTAATCAGCGCTAAGCCTTTTTCTTCCAAGCTTTGATCGTCTGTCACCGTGCCAGCCACGGCTTCAAACTCACTCAGGTTTGGCGTCAGCAGGCTGGCGCCACGATAGCGTTCAAAATCCGTCCCTTTGGGATCCACCAAGGTGGTCACGCCGGCTTGATTCGCGGCTTGGATCAATGATTGCACCTGCGCTAATGCACCTTTGGCGTAATCCGATAAGATCATCGCCTGCGCCTTGGGTAAGGCGGCTGTCACTTTTGTCAGCATCGGGGTGAGATCCACGCCCGCAAATCCCTCCTCGAAATCGAGCCGGATCAACTGCTGATTACGGCTCATCACCCGTAACTTGGTGATGGTTGGATGCGAGTCCAGCGCCACAAAGTCACAATTGACGTTTAAAGAATCCAAGGTTTGGGTTAGCGCATCCGCTTGTTCGTCCTTGCCTGTCAAACCAATTAACTGGGTATGTCCTCCTAAAGCAGCGATGTTCATCGCCACGTTGGCAGCCCCACCAGGGCGCTCTTCCGTTTGATTAATTTTGACCACTGGCACGGGGCTTCTGGTGATATACGTCCGGTGGGGCCATACCAATAGCGGTCAAGCATCACATCACCGACAACCAGAACATTGGCTTGGTTATAATCAGGCAGGCTGAGTTTCATCTGGATCTCCGAATACTGTCGTTACCGAGCGATAGTAGCATAGCCAAAAACCAAATGGGGCGCGTACAGGCGTGCGCTGCGCACAATCTCAACATCCATCGGGCAGACAAGCACAGGACAGCCCCTGCAATTTACTCTACAATGTGGCGCATGCCTGACGGCCGGTTTCATTTTTGTTTTCACGAGTCATTGACACTATGAGCGATTTTTCACCGCCAAAATTTCACATTGGATTTCTTCACCCTCGCTATCTTCACACTTGGCTCGGAGTGGGACTCATGTACCTAGCAGCTGGCTTCCCTATCGCGTTCAGTTTTACGCGGGGCGCGGGCTTGGCCGACTGATGCATACGCTGATGAAACGGCGTGTGAAGATCGCCGATCGTAACCTTGCACTCTGCTTCCCAGAAATGACCCGCGCTGAGCGTGCCGCGATGGTCAAAGAAAATTTTGCGAATTCGGGTCTTGCCTTGTTCGAAACTGGTATGGCGTGGTTTTGGCCCAAGTGGAGAATCAACAAGCATGTCACCATTGAAGGGTTGGACACTCTGATTGATCTGGAAAAGCAAGGTAAAGGGGTTTTGCTGATCGCCGTCCACTCACTCAATCTAGAAATCGGCGCACGTGGCCTTAGTGACCAAACACCTGGCGTAGGGGTGTATCGTCCCAATGCCAACCCTGTGTATGACTGGTTTCAGTTCCGTGGCCGCATGAAACGTAACATTGGCGTGGATCGAAAAGACGTCAAATCGATGCTCCGCTACCTCAAAGAAGGATATCGGATGTGGTACGCCCCCGACCATGACTATGGGCGACGCCGTTCAACCTTTGCGCCATTATTCGCCGTTGAGAAAGCCTGTACGACAACAGGGACGAGCTTACTCGCACACGCAGGTCACGCCGCCGTGGTGCCGTTTTCGATTGTGAGAGATCGACGCGGTGGTCAGTACCGGATAACCATCTATTCTCCGCTGCAAGATTTTCCCAAGGACGCCGATGCGGCTGCCGTTGTCACCAATCGCGCGGTTGAGCAGTTAATCCTACAAGCGCCGGAGCAATATATGTGGTTACACCGACGCTTTAAAACACGCCCTGAGGGCGAGCCATCGCTTTATTGAGCATCGCACGCGGATCGCTGATTTACGACGCCTTTTCTGTCGCTAACCATTGTTGCCAAGCTTGCATCACGGAATCGCGTTCGTCGAGGAATGCACTGGCTTCGACTTTGCCACTCTCTCCGGCCAAGTGGCTACGATGCAATGCATTGCGCATGCGGGTATACGCCGATTTGAGGCGCTCCGCTTGTGCCATCGTCATCACGCCAAGCTCGCCAGCTTGCTCAAAAATGCGTGCGTTATCGCTGTAACGAGTTAACGCAGGTTGTGTGGCACTGTTGCCGAGCACTAGGTATTGCGCTAAGAACTCGATATCCGTGATCCCACCAGCGTCTTGTTTGATGGAGAAGGTATCGTTTTGCCCTGTCGCTTTATGCTGCCGCATTTTTTCACGCATACCACTGACTTGCTCGCGCAATATGCCTGATCGCGCGAGGCCGATAAAATGCGATGCCGCACCTGTGCAAAGCCAGACTCAAGGTCGGGATCGCCGTCGATCATCCGCGCGCGAACTAACGCTTGGTGCTCCCACGTCCAGGCTTCGTTTTGTTGATAATCCGCGTAGGCCTCTAGCGTGCTCACCAGCATCCCTGAGGTACCTGATGGGCGAAGGCGCGTGTCGATTTCATACAAAATCCCAGACGGAGTGCGGGTGGAGAAAAGATGCACAATGCGCTGCGCCAAACGCAGATAAAATTGCCGGCCATCAATCACTTTTCGCCCATCAGTCTCAACATCCGCCGGGCAGTCATGGAGAAAAACCACGTCGAGATCGGAATTGTAACCCAGCTCCCAGCCCCCTAACTTGCCGTAACCAATCACCGCAAAGCCACGTCCCTCTCGCTCGCCTAAGTGTGTCGGTTGGCCATATTTTTCCACCATCTGGTGCCAGGCCTGATTGACCACCGCCTCTACAATCGCCTCGGCCAAGTAAGTCAAATGATCACTGACCCGCATCACCGGTAAGACACCGGCAATATCAGCGGCGGCAATTTTTAATAGTTGCACTTGCTTGAACTGACGTACGGCCTCCATCTGCTGCTCCATGTCCTCAACCGGGATCCGTGCCAGATAATCGCGCAATTCGCTGCGATACGCATCAGGCGCAAGAGGTTGATACAAGTGGGTCAGATCCAACAGCTCGTCGAGCAATAAGGGATAGCGTGCCAGCTTTTCCGCTACCATGGGACTGGCGGTACAAAGCCGAAGGACTTGATCAATCGCCCCCGGATGTTCATCTAATAACTCTAAATACGTTGTCCGAGTGGCAATATTTAATAATAAATGGGTAATGTGCGGCAGAACCTGTTGAGGCTCAGGCAAGGTTAATAATTTACTTAACAACACCGGCATCAGACGATTGATCACCTCACGGCCACGTGGGCCAACGGTCCGTTTCGCAAGCTCTTGCTTAAACGTTAATAATTGCTCAGCAATATTGGCCTCCGGCACATCCAACCCTGTGAGGATCAATTTAGCGTTGTCGACATCGCGCGCCATCGCCCATAGATCGTGATACTCACTATCAACATCCATGTCGTTATCTTGTTCATCTTCGCCAATTAAGCCAGAGAAAACCTGATTGACCGCCTGCATGTGCCGCGCGATCTCCGCGTGTAAACTCGCCCAATCTTTGCTCCCCATGGCGAAGGAGAGACGATCCCGATCAAGCGCGTTATCGGGCAAGGTCTGCGTTTGTTTGTCATCAATGGCCTGCAATAAGTTCTCGACCCGACGCAAATAGCAGTAGGCCGCTTTTAACTGACTGACTTCAGCGGCTGGCAGTAACGCCAGTTCTTCTATCGCATCCAAAGTTTCCAGTAAGCCACGTTGACGCAAGCTGGGCTCGCGCCCCCCGCGAATTAATTGGAAAGATTGTGCAATAAATTCAATTTCTCGAATGCCACCCGCACCCAGTTTAATATTGTCCGTCAGTCCACGCCGACGTACTTCTCGTTGAATTAACTGCTTCATCCGCCTTAAAGCTTGTATCGCGCTAAAATCGATATAGCGTCGAAAGACAAAAGGACGCAGCATTTGTCTAAGCGTTTGATAACAGTCGTATTGCTCTTTGCCCATCACCCGTGCTTTAACCATGGCGTAACGCTCCCAATCACGCCCTTGTTCTTGGTAGTAATCTTCCAAGGCAGAAAAGCTCATCACCAAAGGCCCACTGTCGCCAAATGGGCGCAATCGCATATCAACGCGATAGCAAAAACCATCGACGGTAGGCTGATCGAGCGCTTTTATCAGCCTTTGACCCAGTCGCGTAAAGAATTGGGCATTGGCGATACTGCGCCTTGCTCCCTGAGTATCTCCATTTTCGGGATAGGTAAAAATCAAATCGATATCGGAAGAAAAATTGAGCTCACCGCCTCCCAATTTCCCCATCCCGAGGATCAACATAGGCTGAGGGTCGCCATCTGGCTCATTGGCGTGCCCCAATCATGGCAACAACGCTGATATAACCAGTGATAAGCACTGAGGATCTGCGCCTCAGCCAAGGCCGATAAATGCTGTAAACTCGCCTCCACAGGCCACTGCTGATGAATATCGCGCCAAGCAATCCACACAAGTTCACGTTGCCGACACAGACGTAATTGACGATGGAATTCATGCTCATCATTCACCGTCTCAAGCGCTGCCGTCAGTTCTGGCTGATAGCAGGCCTCGCGTGATACATCGCGGTGATGTTGATGAAGCCATTGCAACAATCCGTCAGTGTGCGTGAGCGCAGAGGCAATAAAATCGCTGCATACCAATGCCTTTTCCAGCTGGTCGCGGGCGGGTCCTTGCCATTGGTCAAGTGCTTGGGGGGCGAATTCAGCCAATTGTGTCCAATGTTGATTCAGGTTGGCGGAAAGGGGGTCAGACAGCACCATGGGCATTCCTTTTGATAATTCCTTCATTTGACACTAACAAAAACGGCTCACTAATGCAGTGAGCCGTTATCTTTATCGGGACGTGAAGGGACAACGATTACACTTTAAAGGCATCGATCTTATCTTTCAGTGACTGAGCGCTTTGCTCGACCATTTCAGCCGTTTCATGCAGCTCGCTCGCCACCGTCACTGAGGCCTGAACCAAGTCTTTAACATTGGTGAGGTTTTGATTCATTTCACCGGCCACCGAGGCTTGTTGCTCTGCCGACGAGGCAATTTGGAAGTTCATATCATTCAGTGATTGGATTTGAGTAACAATTTGCTCTAACTCGCCACCCGCCTGACTCACCGAGTCTACCCCGGCACTCGCCTCCGTCACACTGCGATCCATCAGTCCCACCGCTTTTTGTGCACTTTGCTGCAGTTGGGTGATCATATCTTGAATTTCAACCGTCGCTTCTTGGGTATGTTGTGCCAGCTTACGCACTTCATCCGCCACAACCGCAAAGCCGCGTCCTGTATCCCCCGCCCGGGCAGCTTCAATCGCGGCGTTAAGCGCAATAAATTGGTTTGCTCTGAGATGCCTTGAATGGTCACCACCACAGTACCAATTTTCTCCACTTGCGCGTCGACCTGACCGACGACTCGTGATGACTCACTAATGTCATTTGACAGCGCATTGATGGTATTAATGGTGGTGCTAACATGCGCTTGGCCACTGCTGGCTTGCTGACTGGAGCTTTCGGTCGCTTTAGCTGCTTCTCGGGTATGCTCTGCGACCGTTTGCACGGTGGCGCTCATTTCACTCATGGCTGTCGCCAGTTGATCCATTTCATCGAACTGCTCTTTCGACGATTCTTTGGTTTCCGACATGCTAATGGTCATGATCTCGGCCAGAGACGACAGATCGTCTGACGCTTGTCGCTGCGCTTGAATCACGTCGACCAATTGCCGACGAGACGTTTCCAGCTCGCGCGCAAGATCGCCAAACTCGTCTTGGCTATTCATTTCAATCGGCTCACTCAAATCGCGATTCGCCAACGCACGAATCCTGTCGGTTAGGTAGTTGATTTGGCGCAGCATGATGTTAGATCCACCCAGCAAGATCACCATAAAAGACACGATCATTACCGCAGTCTGCCACGCCACTTTGATGATATAATCTTGGTAATACGCTTGCGCTTCAGATGTGGGCTGCGAGGCCACTAACCACCAGTCGCTGTTGCCTACAGGCACGGCATACCCATGTCGTCCGCCATCATAGACGGTGTAACTGAACGGCTGTGACTGATTGATAAAAAGCTCAGTAATATCAGCACCAGAGGTGTCATCCGGCACACGCAATTGATCAAATTGTTGCATGGAGGGGGGCGCCCAAATCTGACGCGTCTCGCCATTGACTAAAAATAAATACGCGCCTTCACTGAACTCATTGTTCATGGTGTCGACCGTCTCTCGCATCAGACGCTCTCCGTCCGGTTGCTCGATTAATGTGCCAGTCATTGCGGCACTGGAACGGGCAAGTTCTTGGGTCTGGCTCAAGGTGAAATCAATGACGGATTGGCGAAATGTATTGGCGTCCCACATCTGCTTACCGACCAAAATAATGGTACTAAAGACCATAAGAATCACGAGTTTTGGATCAAGCGCAGATTGGTAACGGGTTTTTCCCACGCATAGAAGGTATGTTTAGCCATAATCCTGAAAGCTCCATGACCGCTATCAAGCCAACTGAGTGACCCAAACAAACGGGCGATATTGATACTAGGTGATGTTATATCGACAAACACCACGCAGGCTGAATCCTTGTTTACCGTATTTGTGAAATTTAACCACAAACATTGCCCATAATGATAACTTAGTCAAATTATCATGTGACGCGTAAACCGTTTATAACGCAAAAGCCATCAACATAGATTGATCTTGACTGGTTTTTTACCGAGTCAACGTCGAGACCAAAAGCGCCATGGCGATGCATACAGACACATCTTATTTGCATAATCGATTCGGCTAAAAAAAGCAGCCATCTGGCTGCTTCTAATTATTCTCTTACACTTTTTAGCGTCGCTTATTCTTGCCAGTAAGGCGTGAGGCGTAAGCCTGTTTGGCGGCTTTGCGTCATCGCATGAAAAAGTGATTCTTCTTTTCTCGCTAACCACTTTTCCGCTTGTTGCTTATCGTCGTCATCGTCAATCGCTGCAACTAAATCGCGTACTGGCTCAAGTAGCCGAAGTTCCTCTATACCTTGCAGTAAATCCAGCCAAGGCAGTCGAAACGCTTTACGGCGACTTTTATCAAAGAGTGACGCCAAGCAGGTCCCTAACACCAAGTTGCGTTGCAGACGTGGATACTGATCAAAATACTCATGCCTTGTCAGTGTCTTACTCTCGTCAAAGGCATCAAGGAGCTCATGCCAAGATTCAGGTAATGCCTTATCGGCCAGGGTTTGAATCGGTTGCGCTAATTTATCCGCTGCTTTTTCATCTAAAAACGGCTGCCAACCTTTAGAGAGAATCCAACGACTTAAATCAAGCAACAGATTGCAGTAGCGAGAGGTATGAAGTAACGCCACGATATCCTCGCGCTCCGGCAACTGAGTTTGCTCAGCTTTCAGCGTTTTGACCATCATTTTTCGGGCATTGAGTTTGCGCAGGTATTGGCCTTATCTTCACACAAGCGTGCATTCGCCCACGCATCATCCAGCCAAGCGAGTTCGCCACCAAACCATTGCAACTCTTGACGCAATAATGTGCTCGCTCGTCTCGGCAACACGCTGCCGAATAGAACGAAGGCTTGGCGGATCAGTAATACCGCGTAGCGAATTTCCTGCAGCGCATCAAGCGACTCTCGCTCTATGTAGATTTGTTCGTGGTAATGCCAGTGGCTGAGCGCGTGCTCAAGAATTCGAATGAGCGCTTTCTCTTGCGTATCGTCGGCGCTCAGTTTGATCGATAGACAGCGCTTTGACCGGGTCGCCTTGATAGCCAGTGGCTAAGCGGTAGCCTCGCGCGGCTTTACTCAAATTTCCCAGTCGCAGTCCTCCCTCATCGGCAAGGTTGCGCGCCAATGAAAATAAGGCATCGGTTTGACCCGAAATAAGCTCTAACTCGACCTCAGAAATCACATCTTTATCACCGGCTTCGGTTGAGACTTCACCCTGATCGCTGGCTAACTCTATTTGACTACCGTCGTCAGTGGCTAAGAGCCACTGTTGGCGGACAAAGTCGGTGGAAAAGAGCGGCTGAATCGACTGACTCAGTGCATCAATATTGACACTATCAGGCCATGCATCGACCGGGATCAAAGAAAGGTCGGGCTCAGGTCCATTAAGCTCAGCGTTGTATTCTGGGCGCTGATGCAGCCCAGCGACCACCCGGCCAGCGGTTTTGAGCGTTTGAATATAAACACCATCAAAACAACGCACACGCAAACCGATATCGTGTTCGCGTAGGGTAAAATCTGGCGTATCGAAGTAGATGTTGCCCAGCTCACGCTGGCTTTGCTGTAGCTGCTTTACACTGACAATCTTATCG
The DNA here is from genome assembly GCA_000565345.1 of Salinivibrio costicola subsp. costicola ATCC 33508 = LMG 11651. Taxonomy (GTDB): domain Bacteria; phylum Pseudomonadota; class Gammaproteobacteria; order Enterobacterales; family Vibrionaceae; genus Salinivibrio; species Salinivibrio costicola. Next base: position 29,190 of record AQOF01000015.1, read on the forward strand.
CGGATGCGATGAGGAAAGTCAGAAGAGACAAAAAATTTGAGCTCTATCTCAGTGTCCATACGGGTACCTATAGCCAATTGCCTGACAAGGATATGAACAATTGATCTTGTCGGCAAGGACTATAACCACCAGTCTTGATCAAAGGCACTGCGGCATAGATCACAAAAGCTGTTTCTTTAGCCAATGTTCTGCGCTACCATTCGCCGCTCCGATATACCATCGTTGAACGTTTAGCCTCCACTCTTTGCCCTTTGGGCGTGAGGCAACCAGGTAGATTACGGCTATGCCAGTCAATACAATTGTTGGGCTATTCGCAAAAAGCCCTATAAAACCTCTGCAACGCCACGTCAATCGTGTCAATGATTGCTGTGAGCTACTGATCCCGTTTTTCCATGCTTGCGAACAGCAAGATTGGGAAAAGGCGAATCAACTCCGTCACCAAATCTCTGAGATAGAGAAAGATGCTGACACCCTGAAGCGCAATATCCGACTCAAGTTGCCCCGCGGTTTGTTTATGCCCGTTGATCGGACGGACATGCTCGAGTTACTGACTCAGCAAGACAAATTGGCAAACTTGTCCAAAGATATTGCCGGCCGAGTGATCGGCCGCCAGCTTCGTATGCCCCCAGCAATGAATACCGCTTTCATTGCTTATGTACAACGGTGCCTAGATGCAGCCGCTCAAGCACGTCGGGTGATTAATGAGCTCGAAGAACTGCTTGAGACTGGATTTAAAGGACGCGAAGTCACCTTAGTGGCCGAAATGATTCATCAGTTGGATGTGATTGAAGATGATACTGACTCAATGCAAATCCAGCTTCGCCAGGCATTGATGGCGGTGGAACAGGAATACAATCCTGTCGACGTCATGTTCTTGTACAAAATCCTCGAGTGGGTCGGCGAAATTGCTGATCAAGCGCAACGTGTCGGTGCGCGCTTAGAGGTCATGCTTTCCCGTTCCTAACCGAGTGATGTAACAACAAGGTATTACAATGGAAATCCTGATGAATCACGGGACCATTCTTATTATGGTCGCCGCGGCTTTTGGTTTTTTAATGGCAATTGGTATTGGTGCCAATGATGTCGCCAACGCAATGGGCACGTCTGTGGGCTCTAAAGCGCTAACCATCAAGCAAGCCATTATTGTTGCCATGATTTTTGAATTTGCCGGCGCTTATTTAGCTGGCGGTGAAGTCACAGATACCATTAGAAAAGGTGTTATCGATACCAGTCTCTATGCCGATCAACCGTTAGAATTGGTCTTTGGCATGATGTCCGCTCTGCTCGCGGCGGGTACTTGGCTGCTCCTTGCCTCCTATATGGCTGGCCAGTCTCCACCACCCATTCGATAATCGGCGCGATCATTGGCTTTGCTTGCCTATCGGTTGGCTCTGAGGCCGTCGATTGGCATACCGTCCAAGGCATCGTTGGCAGTTGGGTGATCACCCCCTTTATCTCCGGTCTTTTTGCCTACTTTATTTTTCTTAGCGCCCAGCGCCTCATTTTTGACACTGACCGCCCCATACTCAATGCAAAACGTTTTGTCCCCATTTATATGTTCCTCACCGCGTTTATTATTGCGATGGTGACCATTAAAAAAGGGCTCAAGCATGTTGGCTTGCATTTGACCACGTTAGAGTCAGTCAGTGCGTCAATTGTCTTGTCTGCACTGGTGATGTTTTTTGGCGTGTATTATATCTCTCGAAAATATCGCGGCGATGAGAGCCAAGGCTTTCAAGGCGTTGAGCGGATATTCAGCTTACTCATGGTCGTCACGGCGTGTGCCATGGCCTTCGCGCATGGCTCAAACGACGTTGCCAATGCCATTGGTCCCCTTTCAGCGATTGTCGCAACCGTGTAAAACCTCGGTACTGTGGCAGAAAAAGCACACATTGCTTGGTGGATTCTTCCGATGGGCGGTGCCGGCATTGTCATCGGCCTTGCGACCTTGGGGCATCGTGTCATGGCGACCGTTGGCTCAGGAATAACAGAACTCACACCAAGCCGCGGATTTGCCGCGCAATTAGCCACCGCGAGCACAGTCGTTTTAGCCTCGGGGACAGGCTTACCGATTTCGACCACGCAAACACTAGTCGGTGGCGTTCTCGGCGTTGGATTTGCCAGAGGCATTGCCGCACTCAACCTCGGCGTGGTGCGCAATATTGTTGCTTCGTGGCTCATCACGCTTCCAGCAGGCGCTTTATTAGCTGTGATCTTTTACCAAGTAATGATCACCTTCTTTGCCTAACAGTCGGCAGCGATGTCAAATCACGGTTAAAAAAAGGGGGCGATGGCTCCCCTTTCTTTTTAGCCTATGGCACTATGCCTAGCAAAGCCGATGTGTCCCACACTGAATAATGCAAAGGACCCCAGACGTGAAACACCTGTATTCTGCTCTCATATTGCTATTCGTTCTCGTCACCGCGCCGCAAGCCATGGCGGAGAACTATATTTCTGATGAATTATTTACCTATATGCACTCTGGCCCTGGTACACAATATCGCATTATCGGCAGTGTTGATGCAGGCGATAAAATCACTGTACTCAAGCGCGACCAAAATGCGGGCTATTCGCAAATTGTCGATAGTCGCGGCCGTAAAGGCTGGGTGAAAAGTGACTTCGTCACCACTCAACCTGGCTTGAAAGAACGTGTACCTGCGCTTGAAGCCAAGCTCAAAAAAGTAAAAACAGCCTTATCGAGTGCACAGGATGATGCCAAAGCACAACAAAAAGGGTTGGTTGAGTCGCTTAAAAAGCGTAATGCGCAAATCGAGAAGCTAGAAACACACAGCAGCGAACTCAATAAAAAGCTGATTGATGCACAAAATGAAATTCGTGCTTTGCGTGCAAAAATTGATACGCAAAAAGATGACTTATTAATGCGCTGGTTCACCTACGGCGGCATGGTGGCCGGCGGCGGCTTACTGTTTGGCCTTGTGCTGCCACATCTTATCCCACGTAAAAAACGTCGCCGTGACGGCTGGGCATAATCAATCTCCGATAAATAGGCTGCGTTTGCAGCCTATTTTATTTAGATCGCCACGTTTATATCGTTTACGTTTTATCCCGCGTTTTTTCTATCCCGTCGTTGATGAGCAACCCCATCTTTCATTGGTTAGCTAACGATTAGCCATCCAACGATAACCATTATCAGCACACGGTGGGCGTGCTGCTACGCTATATGTATACTTCTATGAAGGTATGACTCAGCATCTTTGCTGTTTCTTCACTTTCTGCAACCAAGGAGCTTTGTGTGAAACACTATCTTGTCGGCGGCGCGGTACGCGATGCGTTGTTAAGTTTACCGGTCACGGACAAAGATTGGGTCGTGGTGGGCGCGACAGTGAAGCAAATGCAAGCCTCAGGCTATCAACAAGTTGGCCAAGACTTCCCAGTCTTTTTGCATCCAGAAACGCATGAAGAGTACGCATTAGCACGCACAGAGCGTAAATCGGGCCAAGGCTACACCGGTTTTGTGTGTGACTTTTCGCCAGATATCTCGTTAGAGGCCGATCTTCAGCGGCGTGATCTCACTATAAACGCCATTGCCCAAGATGAAGATGGCACCTTGATTGACCCTTATGGCGGTCAGCAAGATTTGCACAACCGGATGTTACGTCATGTCTCGCCCGCCTTTAGCGAAGATCCATTGCGGGTGCTACGTGTGGCACGATTTGCCGCCCGCTTTGCGCCTCTCGGCTTCACCATTGCCGACGATACATTGGCGCTGATGAAAGCGATGGTCGCCAAGGGCGAACTTGCCCACCTCACCCCAGAGCGAGTTTGGCGGGAGTGGGAGAAAGCGCTTGGCAGTGATCGTCCGATGTGTTTCTTGCTGTGCTGCGCGATTGTGGTGCACTTGCGGTAGTGATTCCTGAAATCGACGCCCTGTACGGCGTGCCGAATCCTGCCAACTGGCACCCTGAGATCGATACCGGCATCCACACTGAAATGGTCAGCCGTTATGCCGCCTCGTTGACCGATGACAAATGCATTCGCTTTGCTGCACAAGTCCATGATCTCGGTAAAGCTCTCACCCCTTCCTCCATCTTGCCCTGCCATCGCGGCCATGGCGATCGCGGGCTGCCGGTGATAAAAGAGCTGTGCGAGCGGCTTAAAATCCCCAATCAATGCAGAGATTTAGCTTGGTAGTCAGTGCACATCACTCTAAGATCCATAAATGCGATCAACTCAGCCCGAGCATTGGGTGGCATTATTTAATCAAATTGATGCGTGGCGAAAACCTGAACGGGTTGAGCAATTGGCCTTGGCATGTTTAGCCGATGTGCGTGGCCGCAAGGGACGTGAAAATTATCATTACCCGCAAGCCGATGCCTTACGTGAGCGCTTTGCCTGTGCCGAGAACGTCGATGTAAAGCCGATTGTCGACGCTGGCTTTAAAGGGGCAGCGATTCGTGATGAGCTTCATCGCCAACGTATTCAGGCGATTGCGGCATGCGCTGCGCCAAGCGATCAGCAAATCGCGGGCACACCCTATTAACGAAACTCACGCGACGTGACCGACAAGGTGGTGAGCTTAGGGGTAAGGTCAATTAACTTACCGGCAATTACATGCACCACCTCGCCCTGACGCTCGACAATGCCATGCACTTTCAACACCTTGGCTTGCATAAAAGCACGGGATTGCGCCCGTGCCGTCCCCGCCCAGACCACCACATTAATATTGCCGGTATCATCTTCCAAGGTGACAAAGGTTACACCACTGGCGGTACCTGGTGATTGCTTGCCCGTCACCACGCCCGCCACCGCGACCCAGCTTTGCGGCGCACACTGTGATAACTCAACGCCGCGGGTAAAACGGCCCACCGTGCCGGCTTGCGCCATCAAACGAATAGGATGATCGGTGAGCGACAGCCCCAAGGCCGCGTAATCTTCAATCACGTTCTGCCACTGGGAAGGCGAATGAGGCAAGACAACCTCATCGTCACTGGTGGCCAGTAGTGGCAGTTGCCGCTGCTGATCCATCAGTGCCCAGCGCGCCTGATAGCGATTGCCAGCCAGCGCCGCCAATGCGCCACTACTGGCTAGGGCTTGATAGGCATCGCGGTCAAGGTTAATTTCTTGCAATGCCGACAAAGACGCAAACCCCGACTCTGGACGATGGACCAGCAATCGGTCTATTGCCGCCATGCTTAATCCTTTGACTAATCGCAATCCCAGCCGCACGCCCCAGTGATCGCCGACCTTTTCTAAGCAATGATCCGCCCCCGAGTGTTGCACACAAACCGGCAACACAGGCACCTGATGGCGCGTGGCGTCTTGCATCAGTTGTGACGGCGAGTAAAACCCCATCGGCTGGCTATTGAGCAAGGCGGTATAAAACGCGGCGGGATAATAATGCTTCAGCCACGCCGATATATAGGCCAAGACCGCAAACGACGCCGAGTGGCTTTCTGGGAAACCATAATCACCAAACCCGCAGATTTGCCGGTAAAGCTGCTCGGCAAAGTCGGCGCGATAGCCACGCGCGGTCATCCCAGTAATCAATTTGTCGCGAAACGGCGCCAGTCCACCCTTTTTCTTCCATGCGGCCATCGCACGACGCAGCTGATCCGCTTCGCCACCAGAAAAACCGGCGGCCACCATCGCCAGTTTGATCACCTGCTCTTGAAAAATGGGCACTCCAAGCGTACGCGCCAGCACTTGCTCAACCGCTTTGGACGGGTAGCTCACCACTTCTTCCCCATCACGGCGCTTTAGATACGGATGCACCATGTCACCTTGAATCGGACCGGGGCGGACAATGGCAATTTGGATTACCAAATCATAATAACAAGCCGGTTTGAGCCGCGGCAGCATACTCATTTGTGCTCGCGACTCAATTTGAAATACCCCTACGGTATCGGCGTGCTGAATGCGCGCAAACACCCCCGGATCATCGCCTTGTTGAGTGATCGCCGCCAAACTCAAGCGAGGGCCACCGGTTTGAGCAATCAAATCAAAGGTACGTCGAATCGCGGTGAGCATGCCCAGTGCCAGTACGTCGACTTTCATCAGATGCAGCGTTTCCAGATCGTCTTTATCCCACTGGATCACCGTCCGCTCTGCCATCGCCGCATTTTCCACCGGCACCAACTCATACAAAGGCCCATCTGCAATCACAAAGCCACCGACATGCTGAGAAAGGTGGCGCGGAAAGCCGATCAATGTCTGGGTAAGCGACAGCCATTGTTGGCTTTTCGCGCTTTTAGGATCGAGGCCCAACTGTTGAAGTTGCTGCGTCCAAGGCTGAGTTTTATCGCGCCGATTGAGGTTTTGAATAAAAAAATCAATCTGGCTAGCGGGGATCGCCAACGCTTTGCCCACATCACGCAGTGCACTTTTAAGCCGATAACGGATCACGGTTGCCGCTAAGGCAGTCCGCTCACGGCCATATTTTTGATACAAATACTGGATCACTTCTTCACGGCGCTGGTGCTCAAAGTCCACATCAATATCCGGCGGCTCGTCGCGCTCTTTGCTAATAAAGCGTTCAAACAGCACATCGACTTTGCACGGATCCACCGCAGTGATCCCTAAGCAATAACACACCACCGAGTTCGCCGCCGAGCCGCGCCCTTGGTATAAGATCCCACGCGATTGAGCAAAGCGCACCAGATCGTAAATGGTCAAAAAGTAATACGGGTAATCGAGCGCCTCGATAAGCGCGAGCTCTTTTTCAATGATGGCTCCCACGTCACTGGGCATCCCCTTGGGGAAACGCTGCTGTGCGCCTTGCTTGACCGCGTCACGCAGATACGCCATCGCAGACTCGCCGGTTGGCACCACTTCTTTGGGGTAGCTGTATTTGAGGCTCGCCAAGGAGAACTGACACTGGGCGGCAATCTTGGCACTTTCCGCTAGCCACTCGGGTGGGAATAGAGTCTGTAACTTAGATAGCGGGCGTAAAGCCCGCTCTGCATTGGGCAATAAAGTCTGCCCCAATTCAGCCACAGGCTGACGATGCCAAATCGCGGTTAAAGTATGATGTAATGCTAGTCGCTCAGGGTGATGCATCTGCACATCACCACACGCTGTCACACAAAGTTGATACTGGCTTGCCAGCATGCGACAGTGCGCCAGATACGGATGATCGTGTTCTGCTAAATCGCGGCGCACAGCCAGATACAAGCGCTCAGCATGATAACGCAGCAGCCACGTCGCCCAGTGATGATCACTCTCCGCGCCACTGGGTAGCCATAGCACCAAGCCATGACGTACCGACATCAGATCCCACTCGCTCAGCTGGTAATCGCCTTTGTGACTGCGCCGCCGCGCATTGGTGATAATCGACATAGCTCTTGGTAAGCCGCTTGGGTGGGACACAGTAGAACAACATCTAACGCGTGCAGACGAAAGCGACTGCCAATGATCAGCGAAAGCTGCGGATAATCACGCTGAGCTTGATACGCACGCACCACGCCTGCCGACCGAGCATTCATCGGTGATCGCGAGCGCTTGATAGCCCAATGCCGCCGCTTGCGCCACCAGCTCTTCCGGGTGTGAGGCGCCCTCAAGAAAGGAGAAATTGCTGCAACATACCAGCTCGGCATACGTACTCATCGCTTCACCGTCTAACTAAACCAACCGTGTAAAAACCAAGTTTGCTCTGGCGTGCGAAACACCCATAGCCATTGTTGCTGAGCGTTTTGAGCAATAAAGTAATCGCGCTGGATAGGCGCATCTTCCCACCAGCCCGTGACAATCCGCTCCGGCCCGTCACGTAAGGTGACCTTACCAATCAGTGGCGTGGGTTGCGGCAACAATAAGCTTGGACGTGGGCGCGTAGGTGCCGAGGCCGTCGGCGTGGCGCTATGATGATGAGGGACATGTTGGCTGGCCGCCTCGGGACGGTGATGATCTACATACGCCAACCGCATGACCGCCTCCTCTCCTAGTCGGGCTGCCAGTGTCGCGACCAACTCATCACGGTTTTGCTCGCCTTGCTGCGCGCTAAAGAGATCGGTTTGTCCGGGCTGGTGGCAATCAATTTGCGTGGCGCACACACTCACTGCCGTCACTGGCTGGCTTACTTGCCATGACGCCAGGCGTAAACGCACCAACGTCATCCAGCGATCGGGGTCTTTCTCACCATGCGCGGCCACCACGGAAAGGGTTTCTTCGCGATTATCACGCAAGCTAAACCCCAACGTCAGCGCAGGCGTGCAGGCACTACGCTGCTCAAGAAAGTGGCACAGTGCCGAGACGAGATTCTCGATAATGGGCAATAAATGGGCTTGCTCACTGAGCTCAAACAACAAAATCCGTTGCTGAAAAAATTGCAGCGGTGGCTGAAAATAATTCAGTGGCGTCGGCTGGGCGCCACGCACTTCAGCAAGGTAATCCACCACAGTGCGCGGAAAACGTCGCGTCAGCGAAGCGGTGGGCAAGGCGATAAGCTCACCTAACCGAGAGAGGCCCAGACGCGTAAACTGAGTTTTCACCGTCTCCGGTAAAGGGGCAGCAGCTAACGGCAATTGCTGCAACGCTGCCTGCAAATGCTCGGGGTCGGTACTGATCTTGCCCGCGTGGCCATACGCCATAAGCTCGGCGGCACGCGGCGTTTGGCCCACACCAGCCTGATAACGGATGCCATTTTCAACCAACGTTTGAGTCACTGCCTGCCATAGCGGGGGAAACCCTTGATATAGCGCTAACATCGGTGACACGTGTAGCCATAAACCTTTAGGCGGATTAAGGCTGATTTCCGCGACCAACGGATAAAGCTGTGTGGCGATCTGCTCAAGGGCCGACTGCTCTTTCTTCGCGCAATAAGGGTAGACCGCAAGCTGATGACAGTTAACTGCCGCCGCCCCTAATCCCATACCGGTATTCAGACCGTGTGTGTTAGCCGCCACAGAGAGCTGCACTAAACGGCCTTCTTGCTCGTTGACCAGCCCCACTGCCTGCTCAGGTGACGGCACATAGAGGCTATCTAACAACAAGCTCGGGCAATGCAGGTACAGCCACAGAGTCATCACGCTTGCTCCCGCTGTTGCCGTGAGGGAAAGGCGAGCAAATTATCTGCGCTGCTCGGCCAAGTCACCAAAGCGGACCATTGTTCGCGCCAATCGAGGGTAAACGGGGCCGGTGGCCATTGGCCGCGACAATAGCGCACCGTGACTGTCACGCCACACGCAGAAGGGGCCAGCGCCACACTTAAATCAACAGGCAAGCTCAATGAATACGATTGCTGACGGCGCAACAACACCACCGCACATTGACCATGTTCGGCCGCCAGTTTTAAGCGTTTGACTTGCCCAATCGTGAGCGAAGATGGCCATAACACTACCGCCTGACACGCACCACTGCGCGCCGCTTGCTCGGCTGCCCACAGCGCATGTTGATCGCTATAGGGATACACTAGCAAGGTGTTTTCTGTTGGATAACCTTGCTGATGTAACATTGCCGCATTAATACCGACCGGAGGACGGATCCAGGCGATCTCTTTACCGGTGGCGCGATACAGCGCAGGCAATACTAACCGCAGCTCACCAACGCCAAAATCACTGATGATATCCGTAACCCCTGGCGTAGGGATCCCACCCAGACGCTGATCAAACGCGGCATAACCGGTCGCTTGCTTATCGGGTAACTCAGCCATTAGCGGACGCTGACTAGCACGCCATAAGCCGTGTTGTTGGGCTAATTGTTCGAGCGTTTTCATCATTAAAATACCTGTATATTTATACAGTATATTTAACTTTCGTCGCGCTGCAAGAGAAAGAAAAAGAAAAAACCGGTGCACGCCCTATAACCGGTTGATAAAAAAACGCCCCCTAAAAAGGAGCCGACTTTCTTGGTGGGATGTTGTGTCTGATAAGGTATAACGCGCTAAGGGGATTACATCGCTGAAATAGGCGTCTTCACCGATTGAGACGAGGCGAGCATTACTTGGTTACGTCCTCGGTGCTTAGCGCGATACATCAACACATCTGCCGCATGAATCAAAGCATCAAGCTCTAACGCGTCCATATCATCGGTAACATCACTGGCAATGATTGCACCGATACTGACCGTTACCCGTATCTCAGCACCGTCAAACTCAAATACACTATCCGCCACATCGCAGCGAATATGATTCGCTATTTCAATCAAGGCATCTAAATTTGGCGTTGGACAGAGCACACAGAACTCTTCGCCTCCCAAACGTGCTGCAGCGCCTTTTTTGACTAATCGCTTTAAGTAGCTGGCAAGGTGCACCAACACTTTATCACCTTGCATATGCCCGTAGGTATCGTTGACTTGTTTGAAATGGTCAAGATCAATCAGGATCAATCCCATTTCTTGCTGACGGCTAAGTTTGGGCTTTTGACGTGAAAAGTAAGCGTCTAAACCACGACGGTTTAACAGCTGCGTTAAAGGATCCGTATTAGCAAACTCTCGCAGACGTGAATTGGCTTGGCGCAGCGCAACAGTCCGCTTATACACCATACGCTTTAGAATAAAAATATAGGTCACCGCGCCTAATAGCACCGCAAGAGCGACACTCGGGATAAGCCAAGTGGGATAGGCTTCGACGCGTTCGGTATTAATCCATTTTTGTTTAATACGCAGTAACTCTTGTGCGGGGATGTTATCAATGCCGGCACGTATCTCGTTCAGTAGTGCTTGATTACCTTTAGGTACCGCCGCATAAATCGGACGCGTATACAGCACTTGATCGGCAACAAACGCCAGCGGCTTACCTTGCGTCAAAAAATAAAAGTTTGCGGTTTGGCTATCGGCAACGAGTGCACTGATTTCGCCATCGAGCGCGGCACTAAATAACGTTTCATTACACCGAAAGCGTCTTTGCTTCACATTAGGATAATGTTCAGCTAAAAACCAAGATTCGTAGCTGCCAGCCACCACGCCAACCACTTTGTCTGCGGCTAATGGATCTTTACTAACTTGTCCCGCCTGATTTTGCACATATAAAGACCCATTCGTATTGAAGATAGGCGCCACATAATCCAAATAGGCTTCACGTTCGGGAGACTTGAGTAACCCCGCGTGAACGCGATTGCCTCCCTCTTTCATATACGAAAGGGAGTCAGCCCAGTCGAGCAGCATAAACTGAATCGATTCGTGATTGTATTTAGCGTAAGCCTGCCAAAAATCAATCAATAAACCTTTGGGTTGACCATTACCCGGTATGTAGCTGTAGGGTTTCCATTCAGACGAATGCGCAACGACTAGTATGTCTTTTTCTTCTGACAGATACGCGTCGTCAGCCCATGCAAACGTACTTGCATACGTGCAGGCTATAAGCAGCATCCCTGTCAAAAACCGTAAAATACGCGCAAACATTGTTAGGCAGCCCATGAAAAGAGTCTTGATGGTAGATAAAATCTTACAGAACGCAAAAGACTTAATAAAAAAGCATGATCCAGTTCAAATTGGAAGCCAGATCACACCATATAATGTCAAGTTAGACATTAACGGTATAGAAACTAATCAAAAAGGAATACGTCGTATGGTAAAGGAGCGCGCGTCAACAGAAAGCGTAATCAATACAAAAATATCTTACCCCCCTCATTAACCTGTCATGCTGTTGTAATGATTTAAATCGGTAGTTGTGGTAAATTTACGCGCCCAAATGGAGAAAGGGGCTTGGATATTCAGATCGCGTGCTTTAAGTCTTCTAATCGATAGCGGCTTTATTGCCCGTGATCAACATAGAACACCGCAGACCATCTATACTCACAGGCGATAAACAGTGATGTTACCCCAGCTATCCTAGTTGCGGTAACGCCATTGAAAAATGCAGAGGTTTCGCTTTCACAACTACTTGAACAAAAAGTGCGTGGTAAAATTACACTTTTTCAGTGTGTTGTGAGAAAGCACCAAGCTTATGTTTCAATTTTTGACCGGAGAAATGTGTCGATGAAAAAGACCAAAATCGTATGTACGATTGGCCCAAAAACCGAATCTGAAGAGATGCTGACTCAGCTTGTTGAGGCTGGTATGAACGTTATGCGCCTTAACTTCTCACACGGTGACTATCAAGAGCACGGTGCTCGTATTGCTAACCTACGTAACGTGATGAAGCAAACGGGTAAACAAGCCGCTATCTTGCTGGATACTAAAGGTCCAGAGATCCGTACGGTAAAACTAGAAAATGGCGACGATGTCATGCTAGAAGCCGGTCAAACCTTCACTTTCACCACAGATACCTCTGTCGTGGGCAATAAAGATCGCGTTGCGGTCACTTACGAAGGTTTACCTCAGGATTTAAAAGCGGGTAATACTGTCTTAGTCGATGATGGTCTGCTTGAGATGGAAGTACTAGAAACGACTGAAAAAGAAGTGGTTTGTAAAGTACTGAACAATGGCGAGCTAGGTGAAAACAAAGGCGTTAATCTGCCAGGCGTTTCCGTTAGCCTTCCGGCATTGGCAGAAAAAGACAAGTCTGATCTTAAATTCGGCTGTGAGCAAGGTGTTGATTTTGTTGCCGCTTCATTTATCCGTAAAAAAGAAGACGTGGAAGAAATCCGCGAGCTACTAGCCCAAAACGGTGGCAGCGACATCAAAATCATCTCTAAAATCGAAAACCAAGAAGGTGTCGACAACTTTGACGCTATCTTAGAGGCCTCAGACGGCATCATGGTTGCTCGTGGTGATCTGGGTGTAGAAATCCCGGTTGAAGAAGTGATCTTCGCGCAGAAGATGATGATCGAAAAATGTAACCGTGCTCGCAAGCTGGTTATTACCGCAACACAAATGCTGGATTCGATGATCAAAAACCCACGTCCAACCCGTGCTGAAGCCGGTGACGTGGCGAATGCTATCATGGATGGTACCGATGCCGTCATGCTGTCAGGGGAATCTGCAAAAGGTAAGTACCCATTAGAAGCGGTAAGTATCATGGCGCAAATCTGTGAGCGTACAGACCGTCAAATGTCACCTGCGTTGGGTTCTCGTCTCGATAGCAGCCGTCTGCGCATCACCGAAGCGGTCTGTAAAGGCGCTGTCGATACCTCTCAAAAACTGGGCGCACCTTTGATTGTCGTTGCGACCGAAGCGGGCAAATCAGCACGCTCAGTACGTAAGTACTTCCCAACGGCTAATATCATCGCGGTAACCACTAATCCGAAAACAGCCGCACACTTGTGTCTGACTAAAGGGGTGACGCCTGTGATGATCGAAAGCATCGACAGCACGGATGAGTTCTACCGTCGCGGTAAAACCATCTCTCTCGAATCAGGCTTGGCCAACAAAGGCGATATCGTCGTGATGGTGTCCGGTGCTTTAGTTCCTTCAGGCACAACCAATACTACATCAGTGCACGTGCTGTAATTGATCATACTTATATAGTAAAAGCGATAACAAAATTTACGCCTCGACTATGTCGGGGCGTTTTTTTATCTGCGCTTACCAGTGGACAATTTCTTTGAAGTGCGTTTTGATCAATACCGCTAACGGCACCAAATAAATCGCGCTAAGCTTTAATGCCAATACCGCGAGCGTCAAGGTGGTCATGCGCACTAGGCACTTGTTGATGGTTTGTACGACAGGGTGGCTCATCATCATTTCAGTCTAAAAAGGTCGTTGTTCAAAAATCAGGCTGTAGTTTACAAATTAATCAATAAATCGCAAGCGCCAATCACGGCTGTTATCATGACAGGTAAAGGCGCTGTGTCTAAGCCACTGATTTACCTCTATCACAGAGAAAAAGATGACAAAACCATTAACCATTTTGGATATTGCCCGCTTAGCCGGGGTCGGGAAATCGACCGTATCCCGTGTGTTAAACAATGACGCACGTGTTAAAGACAGCACACGCGCTAAAGTGCAAGCGGTGATCGACCAACACGACTTTCTCCCTTCTAAATCCGCGCGGGCGATGCGAGCACAACGCAGTGGTGTTGTGGGTGTGATTGTAGCTAAGCTGAGCTCCAACTCGGAAAATACCGCGCTGACTGGCTTGCTCAATACCTTGTATGCCAGAGGCTATGACGCCGCGATTATGGAAACGCAATTTTCGCAACAAAAAGCACAAGGCCATTTGGACGTGCTAAAACGTCGTAATGTGGATGGTATTATCTTTTTTGGCTTTTCGGGGTGTGATCTCTCTGCTCTGGCGCCTTTTGCTCCCCATTGTGTGGTACTCGCGATCGATAGTAATGACTATGCCAGTGTGAGTTATGACAACCAAGGCGCTGTCACACAAGTCATGACGCATTTCTATGCCCAAGGACTGCGCCACATTCACTTTCTCGGTATTGATGAACACGATGAAACCACGGGGCGTGCTCGGGCCCATGCCTACCATTCTTTCTGTGAACGCCACCAACTACCTGCCGTCTGCATCGCTGCGAAATGAGCCTACATGCTGCCTATAAGGCAACCGACTCACTGATTGATAGCCAAACTCAGGCGGTTGTATGTGCGTCTGATACCCTGGCGCTTGGCGTCGCTAAGCGATTACAAACCCTTGGCCGAGAGGACATTGCTATTGGCGGCATTGGCAATCATGACATGCTACGCTTTATGTTCCCACGCGCAGTCAGTGTGGAGCTGGGTTACCATCAAGCGGGTCAGCATGCAGCCGAGCTATTGCTCAAGCAGCTTGATGAAACGCCTACTGAGATCACGCATTGGACACAACCGTGTCATCTCGTGGTGCCCTAACCTTTTCTCTACACGATGAATCAAGCAGTTAAAAAATTCTGTGTGATGGTTTTCAAATAATGGGAACGATTCCACTGATAAATTAGATCGTACGATCCATAATCAGTGGGAACGTTACCAATGAATACCCTACAGCAATACAGGATTGCTTATGAGCCAGATAGATAAAAAAGCCGTTGACCAATTGGTTACTCATATTGGCGGCAAAGACAACATTGCAACCGTAAGCCACTGCCTCACCCGTTTACGTTTCGTGTTAAACGATCCGGAGAAAGCCGATGTCGCAGCGATTGAAGCGATCCCCATGGTGAAAGGCTGCTTTACCAGTGCCGGTCAATTTCAAGTTGTGATCGGCACCAGCGTCGACCAAGCTTTCGCGCTGTTACAACAAGCCACCGGCGTCGAGGGCCAATCAAAAGACGAAGCCAAACAAGCGGCTCGCCAAAATATGACCCTAACTGAACGTGCGATTTCACACCTCGCGGAAATTTTTGTTCCCCTTCTTCCCGCGATCATCACCGGCGGTCTGATCCTCGGCTTCCGTAATGTGATCGGTGATATCCGCATGTTCGATGGCAAAACCCTGACCGAGATCAGCGAGTTTTGGGCCACCGCTCACGGCTTCTTATGGCTGCTTGGCGAAGCCATCTTCCACTTCCTGCCTGTCGGTGTCTGTTGGGCGACGGTGAGAAAAATGGGCGGTACGCCAATCTTGGGGATCGTGCTCGGTATTACCCTAGTATCACCCCAGTTGATGAACGCTTACCTTATCGGTAAAGAAATCCCCGAAGTGTGGGACTTTGGCTGGTTCTCGATTGAAAAAGTCGGTTATCAAGCGCAGGTGATCCCGGCGATGTTTGCGGGGATGGCGTTGGCGTTTATTGAAACCCAGTTAAAACGCATTATTCCGGATTATTTGTATTTGGTGGTGGTGCCGTTTGTCGCGCTACTGACCTCCGTGATCTTGGCACACACCCTGATTGGCCCATTTGGCCGCGAAATCGGTAATGGTGTCGCCTTCTTAGCCCGTTCGGCGATGACCGGCGATTACGCTTACATAGGTGCGGCTCTGTTCGGCTTCCTTTATGCACCTTTAGTGATCACAGGTGTTCACCACACCACTAACGCGGTGGACTTGCAACTGATGCAAGAAATGAACGGTACCCCTATTTGGCCACTGATTGCCCTGTCCAACATTGCACAAGCCTCGGCGGTGGTCGGGATCATTTGGATGAGCAAAAAAGAAAACGAGCGCGAAATATCGGTGCCTGCCGCGATTTCTGCCTACCTTGGCGTCACGGAGCCGGCCATGTACGGGATTAACTTACGTTACAAATTCCCGATGCTATGCGCCATGGTTGGCTCGGCCCTATCGGCGATTGTGTGTGGTCTTTCCGGCGTGATGGCCAACGGCATTGGTGTGGGTGGCCTGCCAGGTATTTTATCCATTCAGCCGCAGTTCTGGGGTGTTTATGCGGTCGCGATGCTGATAGCCATTATAGTGCCCATTGCACTCACCGCGTTTATGTATCGCCGCCAAGCCAGCAAAGGCAAACTGGCCGTCATCTAATTCCCCTTCAGTCTGCGGGGAGGGAACGCTCCCTGCTTTATTCGCGTTGAGAGAGACATTATGCACGCACATCCCTGGTGGAAAACGGCCACCATTTATCAGATTTATCCAAAAAGCTTCCGTGACACCACACAAACAGGGACAGGTGATCTGCCGGGCATTATCGAAAAACTGGACTACTTTTCGGCTTTGGGCATCGACGCCTTGTGGCTCACCCCCATTTATGTATCGCCACAAGTCGATAATGGCTACGACATTGCCGATTATTACGCGATTGACCCAAGCCTAGGCACCATGGACGACTTCGACATCCTGCTTGCCGAGGCGCACAAACGCGATATCCGTATCATCATGGATATTGTCATTAACCACACTTCAACTGAGCATCCTTGGTTTCAATCAGCGCTTGCCAGCAAAGACAGCCCCTATCGCGATTACTATATCTGGAAAGACCCGGTTAACGGCGGTGCTCCGAACAACTGGCAGTCAAAATTTGGCGGCAGCGCCTGGCAATGGCATGAACCGACCGGTCAGTATTACCTTCATTTATTTGCCACCGAGCAAGCCGATCTTAACTGGGAAAACCCAGCGGTGCGGACCGCCGTCAAAGACGTGATGGCCTTTTGGGCCGACAAAGGTGTGGATGGCTTTCGACTCGATGTGATCAATTTGATCTCCAAAGATCAGTCGTTCCCCGACGATTACCAAGCGATGGTCGCCGTTTTATTACCGACGGTCCCCGCGTTCACGAATACTTGCAAGAGATCAGCCGCGACATTTTCCAGCGTTACGGCAGCGTCACCGTGGGCGAGATGTCTTCGACCACCTTAGAGCACTGTCAGCAGTATTCCGCGCCAGATGGCAAAGAGCTCTCCATGGTGTTTAACTTCCACCACTTAAAAGTCGATTATCCGGGCGGTGAGAAGTGGCGACTGGCGCCATTTGATTTCTTGGCCCTAAAACAGCTGTTCCGCACTTGGCAGCACGGCCTGCATAATCAAGGCTGGGGCGCATTATTTTGGTGTAACCACGACCAACCACGTGTGGTCAGCCGCTTTGGTGATGACCGCCACCATCGCGTTGCATCCGCCAAAATGCTCGCCACTGCGATTCATATGCAGCAAGGCACACCTTACGTGTATCAAGGGGAAGAAATTGGCATGACCAACCCTGACTATCAACATATCGACGACTATCAAGACGTTGAGAGTTGCAACATGCACCGTCTGCTGTGCGAACAAGGCATGCCTGAAGAGGAAGTGTTGGCCATTCTGGCGGCACGTTCACGCGACAATTCACGCACGCCCATGCAGTGGGACCGTTCAGCAAACGCCGGTTTTACCACAGGTGTGCCGTGGCTGAAGCCTGCGCCTAACTATGTTGACGTCAATGTCGACACCGCACTGGCGGATAAAGACTCGGTATTCTATCACTACAAGCAGCTGATTTCCCTGCGCAAAACCTTACCCGTCATTCGTGAGGGAGATTATCAGGATTTGCTGCCTGACCACCCACAATTGCTCGCGTATCGCCGCGACAACGGCGACAGCCAACTGGTGGTAGTGTGTAACTTTTATGGCGAACCGGTGACAGCGACCTTGCCTGTCGCGCCTGCCCCAAACGCAGACTTGGTGAGCCATAATTACCCAGAAGCCAAGCCCTTGATGCCAGAAATGCAACTGGCACCCTATGAAGCCTTGGTGTATTTGATTAATCCCGCCTGACCGACAAAAAATGGCACGCCAAGGCGTGCCATTTTACTTACAACGACCAGTTGCTTTATTTACTGGCGCAGCGCTCGCTCGCCACGTGCAATGCCCACTACGCCACTGCGTGCAACTTCAATGATCTCGGTAATCTCACCGACCGCGCGAATAAAGGCATCCAGTTTGTCACTGTCACCGGTCAGCTGCACGGTATACAGCGAGTTCGTGACATCGACAATCTGACCACGGAAAATATCGGCGGTGCGTTTTACCTCCGCGCGGGCAAAGCCGCTGGCTTTTACTTTCACCAACGCCAGTTCACGCTCAATGTGATCGCTTTCGGTGACATTGCTCACTTTCAGCACATCAATCAGCTTATGCAGGTGCTTTTCGATTTGCTCGCGGTCCGCGTCGCTGACCACCGAGGTGGTGATATTCAAGCGCGATAAGGTCGCATCATCGGTGGGTGACACCGTGAGCGATTCAATGTTGTAGCCACGCTGAGAGAATAAACCCACAACCCGCGACAAGGCACCTGGTTCGTTTTCCATTAAAACCGATACAATACTGCGCATTAGGTTCTCTCCGTTTTGCTCAACCACATCTCATTCATCGCCCCACCGCGTACCTGCATTGGATATACATGCTCGGTTTCATCAACATGGATATCGACAAACACCAAACGATCTTTCATTGCCAGCGCCTTTTCTAGGCCGGCTTCCAGCTCGGACGGATGACTAATACGCATTCCCACGTGGCCATAGGCCTCAGTGATCGCAGCAAAATCTGGTACCGAGTCCATATAAGAGTGCGAGTGACGGCCTTGATAAATCATGTCCTGCCATTGTTTGACCATCCCGAGGAAGCGGTTATTGAGGTTCACAATCACCACCGGAATATCATATTGCAACGCGGTGGAGAGCTCCTGAATGTTCATCTGAATACTGCCATCACCGGTGACACACACCACCTGCGCGTCCGGTAGCGCAAACTTGACCCCCATGGCGGCGGGAAGCCCAAAGCCCATAGTGCCCAAGCCACCCGAGTTAATCCATCGACGTGGCTTATCAAACGGATAATAAAGTGCGGCAAACATTTGGTGCTGGCCGACGTCCGAGGTCACATAGGCATCACCATGAGTGAGGCGGTACAAGGTTTCAATCACCTGCTGCGGTTTAATCCGTTCAGGATCAGCGATATATTGCAAACATTGGCGCTCACGCCAAATCTGAATATTGTGCCACCAAGTACTGATCGCATCGCTGTCGTTGCTGCCTCCCTGCTCCACCAGCAATTTGAGCATGCTACTGAGCACTGCATCGGCAGAGCCGACAATAGGAATATCGGCCGAGACAGTTTTGGAAATGGTCGAGGGATCCACATCAATGTGCATGATGGTGGCATCGGGACAGTACTTTTCGAGGTTATTGGTGGTGCGATCGTCAAACCGGACACCAATACCAAAAATCAGATCGGCTTGGTGCATCGCCATGTTGGCTTCGTAGGTACCATGCATGCCCAGCATACCCAGCGAATGTTCATGGGTGCCGGGAAAGGCCCCCAGCCCCATCAGGGTGCTGACTACCGGGATGTTCAAGCTTTCTGATAGCTGGCGAATTTGTTCGCCGCAATCGGCCATGATAGAGCCACCGCCGACATACAGCACCGGCTTTTTCGCCGCCAGTAGTGCTTTTAGTCCGCGCTTAATCTGCCCTTTGTGGCCGGTTGTTGTCGGGTTGTAAGAGCGCATGCGCACACTATCAGGATACTGATACGGATGCTTTTTAGCCGGATTGACCATGTCTTTGGGGATGTCCACCACCACAGGGCCGGGACGTCCAGTCGAGGCAAGATAAAAGGCTTTTTTGACAATATTGGGAATATCTTCAGCGCGCTGGACTAAAAAGCTGTGTTTCACCACAGGACGAGAAATCCCCACCATATCGCACTCTTGAAAGGCATCATTGCCAATCAAACTACTCATCACCTGCCCAGAAAAAACCACCATGGGAATTGAGTCCATGTAGGCGGTGGCGATACCGGTAATCGCATTGGTTGCGCCTGGGCCTGAAGTCACCAGCACCACGCCTACTTCACCGGTTGCGCGCGCGTAACCATCCGCCATATGCACGGCCGCTTGTTCGTGACGCACTAACACATGATCGATACCACTTTTTTCATGCAATGCATCGTAAATATCCAGCACCGACCCGCCTGGATAGCCAAAAATATGTTTTACGCCTTGATCGATCATGGAACGCACGATCATCTCGGCACCAGATAACATTTCCACTCTACGCCTCCCTGTTTGCATAGTTAGGACTTACTTTTAGCCTAATCCAGCTCCTTACACTTGGATGTACTGGTGGTGTGATCACACGGACATCAAAACCAAATACTGGCGGTAAGGTAGCGTTAGATTGTTCGTTGGCCCGCCTCGACAGAAACGACCTCCAATGTAACGTTTTATTTGCAAAACTGTCTATTAGCTAATCAGTGTTTACATTTTTAATCTAAATGTTGATTGAATGTTGCTGGATAACACTGACTGGGAGGTGAGAAATCGAAAAGATCCACTACAAGAAAACCAATTTGCCAGATTTGCTATTCTGACAAAAGGCGATAAAGAGGCGATAAAGAGGCGAAAAGGGATAAAAACAGCGTATGAGGAGGCTCACCAATGAGCCCCCCTAGCTAGAAACCGTCAACGCTGGTACATGGCGTCGATATGATGCTGGTAACGCGACAAGATCACTTTACGACGCAACTTCATGGTTGGCGTAAGTTCACCACTGTGCATACAAAAGCCCTGTGGCAACAAGGTAAAGCGTTTGACTTGCTCAAACTTGGCCAATTCATGTTGCAAGCTCTGTAAACGCTTTTCAAACAAGACCACCACATCAGAATGTTTCAACAGCTCTTTGCGATTTTGATATTCGATGTTAGCCGTTCGCGCCCACTCTTCTAAGGCATCAAAGCAAGGCACAATCAAGGCAGAGACAAAATGACGCGCCTCGGCCACCACCGCTATCTGATCGATAAAATGATCACGCACCAAAGCGCCTTCTACCCGCTGTGGGGCTATATACTTACCGCCTGACGTTTTCATTAGCTCTTTAATTCGGTCCGTGATAAATACATTGCCGTGAGCATCGAGATACCCCGCATCGCCGGTTTTCAAAAAACCATCCGCGGTAAAGGTGGCCGCCGTCGCATCGGGCTGATTGAAGTAGCCACGCATCACCATCGGCCACGCACTTGAATTTCATTATCCTCACCGATGCGCAATTGGGCGCCGGGCATCGGAGAACCAATCGACTGGGGGTCAAAGCAGGTATCATCCCAACAAGACACGGTGGCCGTGGTTTCGGTCATGCCATAACCGAGCTTCACGTTAATACCGATTGCATGGAAAAACGCGCCAATGTCAGGATCAAGACGCGCCCCACCGCATGGCATCAAGCGCATCTTGCCACCCAGCAGCGCACGCAACTTACTGAGTACCAGCTTGTCGGCCAACGCCAATTGCCATTGCTGGCGCCGCGACAGTGAATGGCCAGCACGTAACTGAGCAGCATGACGCTCGCCTTGGCGCAGGGCCCAACGGAATAAATGCGGTTTAACGCCGGTGGCTCGACTGAGTTTGTCGTGAATAGCTCCATGGATTTTTTCGTAAAAACGCGGTACGGCCGACATCACTGTTGGCTGAACCGACGCCAATGCCGATCGCACCTTTTGCGGGTCTGAGAGATAGGCATTGACCGCCCCACGATGTAAGACGTAATAGCTCCAGGCACGCTCAAAGACATGTGATAAGGGCAGAAACGCCAAAGAGACGTCATGCGGTTCAATGGCGAGCACCTGATCATGTACATCAAGCTGCGCCGCGACGTTGGCATAATCGAGCATGACCCCTTTGGGCTCCCCAGTAGTGCCTGAGGTATAAATCAAGGTGATCAGATCGTTCATGCAGCGTGCGTCAATGCGCGTCTCTAATTCGGCTTGATGACCACGATCGTCTTGCAATAACCAACTCGCCCAATCCCACACTTTAGGGTGTGCTGGCACCGGCGTCTCTTGGCTTAACGCCACCACACCTTTGATGTTTGGGCATTGCTCCAACGCCGCTACCGCCATTTCCAATTGATCGTCACCCGCGAAAATCCATTGCACATCGGCATCGTTAATAATGTATGCCGCTTGCTGGGCCGTGCTGGTCGCGTAAATCGGCACCGGCACAGCGCGAATTTGCAGTGCGGCATAATCTAACATTGCCCACTTTTCACTGTTTGGCGCGAAGATAGCGACGGTTTGCTGAACCTGACAGCCGGCTTTGAGTAAACAGCGAGACAGTTGATCAACACGCTCGCCGAGTTGACGCCAGCTAATACTTGTCCACTGGTTGTGTTGCTGGAAGCGAATCGCTTCTCGCTGATGCTGAGTGCGAATTTGCTCACGAAGGCGGGTAACAATATGGTATTGGGTGTTCACTATGCTTCTCTTGGGCTCACCTTTAGGCGAACACTTGTACGCTCAAATAATAAAGCGAGTCTACTGACCGCTCGGGTAAAAACAAGCAAAATCGAGCGAATACTCTAGTGAAAATGTAAAAACGTGATTCAGCAGCGTTGAGGCGTTAATCAGTCACCTTGTGCATAACGGATCCTATTAACGGTTCAACCGCTGTAACCTCAATCGGTTCGGCTCAACGCGTGTTGATAAGCGGTTGAAGTCTAAGATCGACTCTTCGACTGTTTCCGGATAATCAACCTGAGCCCACAAATGGTGAAATAGGCTGCGCGTCTGGCCCAACTCTACCTTTGACTAGCCATTCCGCCAGAGCTTTAGCAACATCTGGGTATGCAATCGCGCCCACTGCAGGTGTCTGTAGCCATTCTCGGACAGCACGCGCATCCAAGCTATTCATAGTGTGCGCCAAGCCAAGCTGGGCGAGTGTCGCGACATTACTTAACTGCTCAAACTGACCAGACAGTGGTTTTAATAACAGTTTTTTACCCAACGTCAGCGCTTCAGACGGAAGTTCAAAGCCCCCATTCGCTATTACCCCCTGGCACTGATGTAGCGCCGAGTGAAAGCTTTCTTTGCCCAGCGGCATAAGCGTAAGGTTTTCTCGCTGCTCGGGCGCGCTTACCTCGGGATGAAAGCAGACAAAAGGCTGGCTAAAGCGCAACAACAACTCACTCACCGCAGATAAAGATTCAAAGGGTAAATAGACCAGTACCGCCTGTTCCGCAACGAGCGACACCGTTGTTGCATTCGGCAGGCTGGTATCAATAATCGGGGGTAAAATCGCTTGGTTAAAGTGATACCAATGCAGGCCAATGGAATAGTCTGTTGGCGCAAAGTGGCGCATAATCAGACGATTAATCCAAGTTTCCCCGCGTTTGGGCACCGCGTGAGAAAACGCCGCTTGGTGACTGATGGCCACCGAGGGTATTCCTTGTTGGCGCGCCGCCCAAGCACTGATGGGTTCAAAATCAGAGATGACCTTATCGTAGCCTGATACATCAAGCTGGCGAATATCGCGTCGCAGCTGCGCCAAGTGATTGTGTCTCGCCGTGGCCAACATATCAATTTTACCATCACGGCTAACAAAGCTCATCCCGGTAAAGGTCCGATAGTCACCGAATGGCGTCATATCAAAATAGTGCTCTGCCGGCCGACCAGAAAAAATAAAATCAACCTCGACATCGTACTCTGCCAAAGCACGCGCCATCGCTCGGGCTCGCGATATATGCCCGTTACCGGTTCCTTGAACACCGTATAAAAGCTTCATGAAAGACCTGCCATTCCGTAAAGATCCGCGGTGATGCTGTGCGCCAAGTTGGCACACATTATCCCTAACCCTGCGCCCACAATAATGTCGGTCACAAAATGCACCCCCAGTAACACCCGAGAAATGCCAATAAAGCTCGCCCAAATAAATACAAGCAGCATGAGTGATGGGAAAAAGATGCTCAGCAAAGAAGCCATTAAAAAGGCACCTGCAGTGTGGCCTGATGGCATACTGTATAGGTCAGACGGCGTGATAAAGGCGGGTAGCTGCGAAGGACGTGTGCGCCGGAAACTACGTTTTAATACCCAGTAAATTGGCAGCTCAATGGTAAATGCAGTGAGCCCCGTGAGTAAAAACCAGAGCCCCACGGCTTCTTGCAGCCACCAAGCAGCTAACCCCACCACGATATAAAGAGGCCCATCGCCCGAGTGGGAAACGGCACGGGCCACTTTGGCGGTGTCAGCGCTAAAGCGATGCGATAGGCAAAGTGTCGATACCGAGTGGTCAAAGCGTTGAATCGCAGCAAAGCGTCTCATGGTGCCTCCCAATACAGCGAGCTGATGATTAAACATTAGCCAGCCGGTGTGACAGGTCGGTGACGTTATTGGGACATCTCAATGAATTTACTCTGCCCCGTCGCCGCTTAAGATCAGCTGTGTTGGCGTAAGTAAAATAATGCAGGGTGGACAAAGCCGCCCCAAGCCACAGCACAAAAGTCTAACTTTTAGTGTAAAAAGCAGTTTTAATTAACCGGTTTTTCGCCTTTATATTGCGCAGAAAACGGGTTTTGTTTTTTTCAGATTGACGCTTTCCCCATCGCTCTGTTATTTCTGGTAACAGAATATTTACTGACGGACATCAGCATGACACTGTTTCACCTACGCCTCATTCTCCTCCTTATCGTGACTCAGTCGCGCGGGTAGGTTTTGGGCAGAAAACAGTGAATGCCAAATCTCAAAAACCCGCGCCAGACGCGGTTTTTTTGTATCTAATGTCGCCAAAATAAAACATATCGCCAATTAAAGAGCCATGACGGCGGCCAGCAAACACAACAGGGAGTTACTCATGAGCGAGAACAGCCAAGTCATTCTGTTTGACACCACATTACGTGACGGCGAGCAGGCGTTGTCGGCAAGCTTAACGGTCAAAGAGAAACTACAAATCGCGCAAGCTTTGGATCGTTTGAAAATAGATATCATTGAAGCTGGCTTTCCTGTGTCCTCTCCGGGCGACTTTGAGTCCGTACGTACCATTGCTCAGCATATGCAGCATGCCCGTGTCTGTGCTTTGTCTCGCGCTGTTCCTAAAGACATTGATGTGGCAGCGGAATCGCTCAAAGCCGCCGATGCTTTTCGTATCCACACCTTTTTGTCCACCTCTACCATTCATGTCAAAGACAAGCTTCGCCGCAGCTACGATGACGTAGTAGAAATGGGCGTGCGTGCGGTCAAACATGCGCGCCAGTATACGGATGATGTGGAGTTTTCCTGCGAAGATGCCGGACGCACCCCGATTGATAATTTATGCCGCATGGTCGAAGCGGCAATTGATGCTGGCGCCACCACGGTCAATATCCCAGATACAGTCGGCTATACGGTCCCCAGTGAGTTTGGCGATATCATTGCCAACCTGTTCAACCGCGTACCCAATATCGACAAAGCGGTGATTTCTGTTCATTGCCATGATGACTTGGGGATGTCGGTCGCCAACTCTATTGCCGCTGTACAGGCCGGCGCCCGCCAAGTCGAAGGCACCATTAATGGCATCGGCGAGCGCGCCGGTAACTGTGCGCTGGAAGAAATTGCAATGATCTTAAAAACCCGCGCTGACTTGTTAGGCGTGGAGACAGGCTTAAACCATACTGAAATCGCCCGCACCAGTAAGCTGGTTAGCCAACTTTGCAACATGCCAATCCAGCCCAACAAAGCCGTGGTCGGTACCAATGCCTTTAGCCACTCTTCTGGCATTCACCAAGATGGCATGCTGAAAAACAAAAATACCTACGAAATCATGACGCCAGAGTCGATTGGATTGGGTAAAAAATCATTGAATCTCACCAGTCGCTCCGGCCGCGCGGCGGTGAAAAGCCATATGGATAACCTTGGCTACAACGAGCAAGACTATGATTTGGAGACCTTGTATCAATCATTCTTGCAATTAGCAGATCGTAAAGGCCAGGTGTTCGATTACGACTTAGAAGCTTTAATGTTCTTCAACAACCTCAAAGAAGAGGACGATTTTTATAAGCTCAATTATTTAGGCGTGCAATCGGGCAGCTTAATGGCGACCACCAGCATCAAGTTGCAATGTGGCGATGAAGAAAAACGCGAAGCGGCGATTGGAAACGGTCCCGTCGACGCCTTGTACCAGTGCATATATCGGATCACCGGCTATGACATTGAGCTGGATAAATTCGATCTGACCGCCAAAGGAGAAGGGGAAGATGGCCTCGGCCAAGCCGATATCATTGCCAACTACAAAGGCCGTAAATATCACGGCACCGGGGTATCAACCGATATTATCGAGGCCTCCGGCGAAGCTTTATTAAACGTGATCAATGCTATTTATCGCGCCAACAAAATTGCGCAGATTAAGGAACAATCCCATTTAAAACAGGAGACAGTATAACCATGGCTAGCGCACACCAAATTGCAATTTTACCCGGCGACGGTATCGGCCCCGAAGTGATGGCGCAAGCCGAAAAAGTGCTTGATGCGGTTAGCGAGCGATTCGCTGTCACCTTTGAGCGTCAGCATTATCCGGTTGGCGGTGCTGCAATCGACGCCCATGGCTCGCCGCTGCCCGCACACACCTTGGCTGGCTGTGAAAAAGCCGATGCGATTTTATTCGGCTCAGTCGGCGGCCCTAAATGGGAGCATTTACCCGCGACCGAACAACCGGAGCGCGGTGCTTTACTGCCGCTACGCAAGCACTTTGGTCTGTTTTGTAATTTGCGTCCGGCACAAATCCATACTGGTCTCGAAAGCTTTTGTCCGCTGCGCGCCGATATTGCCGACCAAGGTTTTAATATCGTGGTGGTACGAGAGCTGACCGGCGGGATTTATTTTGGTGAGCCCAAAGGGCGCGAAGGCGAAGGGCGCGAGGAAAAGGCGTTTGATACGGAAGTCTATCATCGCTATGAAATTGAGCGCATCGCACACATCGCCTTTCAATCCGCCCAGCTTCGCCACAAACAAGTGTGCTCAATCGACAAAGCCAATGTGCTGCAAAGCTCGATGCTGTGGCGCGAGGTGGTAGAAGCGGTGGCAAAAGATTATCCGGATGTCCGCTTAAGCCATATGTATATCGACAACGCTACCATGCAGCTGATTAAAGACCCGTCGCAATTTGATGTGATGCTGTGTTCAAATATTTTCGGCGACATCATCTCTGATGAGTGCGCGATGATCACAGGCTCTATGGGCATGCTGCCCTCAGCCAGTTTGAACGCGAGTAAATTTGGCTTGTATGAGCCAGCCGGTGGCTCCGCGCCCGATATCGCCGGGCAAAACATTGCTAATCCAGTGGCGCAGATTTTATCGGCGGCACTTATGCTGCGTTACTCGTTGGGCGAAGAAAACGCGGCCTGTGCAATTGAACATGCAGTGAGCCAAGCGCTGGCAGCCGGTGAACTGACGGCCGATCTGGCCGGTAACCATCCAGCACTGAGCACCGAGCAGATGGGCGATCGTATCGCCGCCTATATCCGCCAAGGCGCATAATCATTACCCGTAAGGATACGAGCTATGTCGAATGCAAACACCCAGCAAGGCGCCAAGACCTTGTACGAAAAAATTCACCAGTCTCACGTGGTCACTGAGCAACCAGGCGAAGCGCCGCTGCTGTATATCGACCGTCACTTGGTGCATGAGGTGACCTCGCCACAAGCGTTTGACGGCCTGAGAGAGAAAGGCCGTCCGGTGCGCCAAGTGAGCAAAACCTTCGCCACCATGGATCACAATGTTTCCACCGAAACCAAAGATATTAACGCGTCAGGGGAAATGGCGCGCATCCAAATGGAAACCTTGGCTAAAAACTGCGAAGAATTTGGCGTCACCCTGTACGACTTGAATCACCCCTACCAAGGCATTGTCCATGTGATGGGGCCCGAGTTAGGGATTACTTTGCCTGGCAATACCATCGTCTGTGGTGATTCTCATACGGCAACTCACGGTGCTTTTGGTGCACTGGCCTTTGGTATTGGTACTTCCGAAGTCGAACACGTACTGGCCACCCAAACGCTCAAGCAATCCCGCGCCCGCACGATGAAAATTGACGTCACGGGCAAAACCGCCCCCGGGATCACCGCCAAAGACATTGTCCTAGCGATTATCGGCCAAGTCGGTCATGCCGGCGGCACCGGACACGTGGTGGAATTTTGCGGTGACGCCATTACCGACTTGTCCATAGAAGGGCGAATGACGGTCTGCAACATGGCGATCGAATTGGGCGCGAAAGCGGGCCTGATCGCCCCCGATGAGACCACATTTGCCTATTTAAAAGACAAGAAATTTGCTCCTAAAGGTGAACAATGGCAGCAAGCGGTCGATTTTTGGCAAACCTTGCACTCGGATGCCGATGCGCAATTTGATCGTGTCGTGACACTCGATGGCAGTCAAATTCATCATCAGGTCACCTGGGGGACCAACCCCGGCCAAGTGGTTAGTGTGCACGATAGCGTGCCGGCCCCTGAGCACATGGCAGATCCGATCGCGCGCCACTCGGCGGAACGCGCGCTGAAATACATGGGGCTAACCGCAGGCCAAGCCATAACAGATATCCAAATTGATAAAGTCTTTATTGGCTCATGCACCAACTCTCGAATTGAGGACATGCGCGCAGCCGCGGCGGTCGCCAAAGGTCGGCACGTCGCAGACAGCGTCCATGCCATGGTGGTGCCAGGCTCAGAGCAAGTGCGTGCCCAAGCAGAGCAAGAAGGGCTGGATGTGATTTTCCGCGAGGCGGGCTTTGAGTGGCGCTTACCCGGCTGCTCAATGTGCTTGGCGATGAACAACGATCGCTTAGGCCCCAAAGAGCGCTGTGCATCGACCAGCAACCGTAACTTTGAAGGCCGCCAAGGCCGTGAAGGCCGTACCCACTTGGTCAGCCCAGCCATGGCCGCTGCTGCCGCCATTGCCGGTCACTTTGTTGACGTTAACCAATTATAAGGAGGCCTTATGTCAGGCATACACACTCATACCGGCATTGTTGCCCCATTGGATGCGGCAAACGTCGACACCGATGCGATCATCCTAAACAGTTTGTCAAAAAGTCACCCGTACTGGCTTTGGTCAGCACCTGTTTCACGATTGGCGCTTTTTAGACGATGCGGGCAAACAGCCGAACCCCGAGTTTGTGCTCAATCAAGCGCGCTACCAAGGGGCGAGCGTGTTACTCACCCGCGAAAACTTTGGCTGTGGCTCGT
Source organism: Salinivibrio costicola subsp. costicola ATCC 33508 = LMG 11651 (assembly GCA_000565345.1). Taxonomy (GTDB): domain Bacteria; phylum Pseudomonadota; class Gammaproteobacteria; order Enterobacterales; family Vibrionaceae; genus Salinivibrio; species Salinivibrio costicola. Next base: position 58,304 of record AQOF01000015.1, read on the forward strand.
CACGCGAACATGCTCCTTGGGCGCTGGATGATTACGGTTTTAAAGTGATTATCGCCCCCAGTTTTGCCGATATTTTCTATGGCAACTGCATTAATAACCAAATGGTGCCGGTGACCCTTGAAGAAGGACAAATCGATGCTTTATTTACGTATGTGGCCGAAAATGAAGGTGCGACGGTAACGCTAGATTTGCCCGCCCAAACAATCCGTGCCGGTGAACACTGCTTTAGCTTCCAGATGGATGATTTTCGCCATCATTGCTTACTCGAAGGTTTGGATAGTATCGGGCTGACGTTACAGCACGAAGCGGAAATTTCGCGCTTTGAGCAGCAAACACCTGATTTTTTGGTGTAATACCATCCACTCATCTCTCGCCAATAAGTGCTGATTATTCCGCATTTATTGGCGTTCCTTCCCATTTTTCTATCCTCAATGAAACCAACCGCTGACTCGCTTGGTCTAGTCTCAAAGAAGGTTTGATCGCATTAAGGACTGACAATGCAAAAACATTTGATACTTCTGTTCGGGCTAGTGTTTCCGCTCATCAGCCAAGCCGCGCCCAAAGCGGACTACTGGGCAATATGGGATGCACATACTCCTGACATCCAAGCCACCTTCACGCATCACAGTTGGCAAGTATTACTCGATAAGTATTTACAGCCTCAGGGGCAGCACACCTTATTTAACTACGCAGCCGTCACTGAGGCCGATAAAGCGACCCTCGATCATTACATTGGCATGCTGACCAAGCGCGATCCGCGCACTCTGAGCAAAGACGAACAATACGCGTATTGGGTTAATCTCTACAACTCAGTCACCGTAAAGCTAATCTTGGACGCCTATCCAGTCAGTTCTATCACCAAACTCGGTGGACTCTTTAGCTTTGGTCCCTGGGATGATGACGTAGTGACGGTGGCGGGCGAATCCCTCACGCTCAATGATATCGAACACCGTATTTTGCGTCCGCTGTGGCAAGATCCGCGTACCCACTATGCGGTCAATTGTGCCAGCCTTGGCTGCCCTAACCTGCAACCGCAAGCCTTTCAAGCCGACACCTTGGATGCGCAATTAGAACAAGCCGCCTACTCCTTTATTAATAGCGACAAAGGCGTAAGTCAGCAGGGTAATCAGTGGCAGCTTTCTTCTATCTATGAGTGGTTTGAGACTGACTTTGGCGGCAGTGAACAAGGGATGATCACCCATATCAATCAATATAGAGACATCAAGCTTCCCAAGGATGCACGCTTGGATTATGACTACGACTGGACGCTTAACCAACTCGCGGACTAAAAGGCTTGGTGAACCCTAAGCCAATCAGTACAATAGCACCGTACTCATTGGGGAGCCTCATGGCTGAGATTGCGCGCGGCGCTAAACCCATCGAACCTGATCCAGCTAACACTGGCGTAGGGATTGAGACTTGATGTTGCCATCAACTTGCCTCAACACCCACGCCCAACTTAGGAGCGTGCTGTGAAAGTTATTACCTCTGTTCTCACTCTGGTTTCTTTATCGCTGTTATCACTCAGCGCCCGTGCCGCCGACCCTCTAACGGTCTATACCTATGATTCTTTTATCGCCGATTGGGGCGCAGGGCCAAAAATCAAAGCCGAATTTGAAAAACGCTGTGACTGCCAATTAGAGTTTGTGTCTCTTAGTGACGGTGCTGCTCTGCTTAATCGCTTACGTATCGAAGGCAATACTACCAAGGCTGATATTGTACTCGGTATGGATACTAACTTGATGAAAGAAGCTGAGCGTAGCGGCATTGTCGCCGAGCACGCGGTGAATACGGAGCGCCTGCAGGTACCCGGCGGTTGGGATAATCCCTACTTTATCCCCTACGATTACGGCTACTTTGCCTTTGTGTATGACACCACGCGTTTGCTCGACCCACCCAAAAGCTTGAAGGCTTTGATTGAGGAGCGTGACGATATCAGTGTGATTTACCAAGATCCACGCGTGTCCACAGTTGGCCAAGGCTTGATGCTGTGGATCCAAAAAGTATACGGCGATCAAAGCCAGCAGGCATGGCGCGATCTTGCCGACAACACTATTACCGTGACCAAAGGCTGGACCGAAGCGTACAACATGTTCCTCAACAAAGAGGCAGATATGGTGCTTTCATACACCTCTTCGCCCGCCTATCACCTGGTCGCTGACGATGATGACCGCTTTGCCGCCGCCATGTTTGAAGAAGGCCATTATATGCAAATTGAAGTGGCGGCGAAGTCTGCTTATACCGACCAACCAGAACGCGCCGATGCGTTTCTACAATTTATGCTCAGTGACACAGCACAGTCTGTGATCCCAATCACGCAGTGGATGTACCCGGTCACCGATGTTAGCTTGCCTGACGCCTTCTATACGCTGAACAAACCAGAAGAGAGCCTGTTGTACCAGCCGATGAAGTGATGGGTAACCGTCAGCAATGGGTGCGCGATTGGCAAACCGCTTTGGTTGAATAACGTCGATGCTCAACCCTTCTCGAACCTGGCCGGGCAGTCTCGCGGCCAGCTTGGTCGTGTTATTAATTGGCAGCGCACTCTGGGCGCTGTTCTTACACAGTCAAGACTTGAAGCTGTCCGCCCTGTGGCAAGATGCTATCTGCGCCATGTCACGCTGTTTAGCTTTAAGCAGGCTACCTTATCTGTGGTGCTCAGCGTTGGGCTCGCCATTCCTGTGGCCCATGCGCTGGCTCGGCGACAATTTCCAGGGAAAGCTTGGCTACTCAAACTGTTTGCCATGACCCTGGTGCTGCCGGTATTGGTGGGCGTGTTTGGATTGGTTGCCATCTACGGCCGTAGCGGTTGGATTGCACAAGCCTTCGCGTACTTTGATGCGGCGATGCCATTTTCTCTCTATGGCTTAAGCGGCATTTTGCTTGCGCATGTTTTCTTTAACCTGCCTTTTTCGGCCCAATTGATGGTGCAGGCCTTGGAAGGGATCCCGGCGGATCAAAGGCGCCTGGCAACCCAGCTTGGTCTAAGAGGCTGGCAACGTTTTCGCCACCTTGAATGGCCTTATCTGCGGCAAAGTCTACCCCATGTCGTCGGACTGGTATTCATGCTGTGTTTCACCAGCTTCGCCACCGTGATGGCATTAGGCGGTGGCCCCAAAGCGACCACCATTGAATTGGCTATCTATCAAGCCATTCATTTTGATTTTGACTTACAAACCGGTGCCGCTCTGGCGCTGTGGCAAATGCTCTTGTGCGGCACCTTTGCTTTTATTGTGCAAACACTGACTCGGCCGATTGCCAACACCCCCAGCGAAGTGCAACCGCTTCCATCGGCACTCGATAGTCGCACGGCGAAGTGTTGGGACAGTCTCTGGATTGCGCTGACTTTATTGTTGGTTCTACCACCTCTCGGGGTTGTGATCGCGCGTGGCCTTAACCCTAGCGCGTTAATTGTGCTGAGCGACACGGCATTATGGCAAGCCACCATGCATTCACTGCTTATCGCTACCGGCGCAACCGTCTTGGCCTTCGTGTTGGCCACCTCTGTCATCTTAGCCAGTCGTCATTGGCGCTTGAACGGGCGTAAGAAACAAGCGAATGGCATTGAAACGTTAGGGGCGATGATTTTGGTGGTACCCAGTATTGTCCTCAGTACCGGGCTTTTTTTACTGTTTCGCCAGTTTAGCGATGTATTCAGCTTGGCGCTGTGGTTGGTGATGGCCGTGAACGCCTGATGGCGTTGCCCTATTTAATAAAAGTACTGAGCGCGCCCGCCTATCAACTTGCCCAGTCCTATCACAATCTTTGCGCTACCTTGGGGCTAAAAGGTGTCAACCGTCTACGTCTTATCGAATGGCAGTGTTTACGCGCCCGATCGCGCGCGGCGTGGCGGTAAGTTTTGTGTTATCGATGGGCGATCTTAGTGCGATCGCACTTTTTGGTAGCCAAAATTTTCAAACCCTGCCGCTCTATTTGTTTCGCTTGATGGGGAGCTACCAAATGGACGCAGGCGCTGCCGCTGCCATGCTATTACTGCTTACCAGTTTGGGTTGCTATGCCCTAATCACTCGTCTGATCCAATGGAGACACGCATGCTGACGCTTTCCAATGTCCACTATCGTTACCAGCAAGATTGGATGATCTTTGATGCCCAAATAGCCCCTGGAGAAATTGTGGCCGTGCTCGGGCCCAGCGGAGCAGGCAAAAGCACCTTATTATCACTGATTGCTGGGCTGATCGCGCCAGATAGTGGCGAGATCACTATTGATGGCAAGCCCGTCACCACGACACCCGCCCACCAGCGGCCACTGTCTATTTTGTTTCAAGAGCACAACGTATTTACCCATTTGTCAGTATTCGACAACATGGCAATTGGCTTGTCTCCCTCGCTTAAACTCACGGCCACACAGCAAGAGGCCGTGCGCCATGCTGCACACGCGGTAGGGTTGACCGATTATTTATCTCGTCTACCCAGCCAACTATCGGGCGGCCAACGCCAACGCATCGCCTTGGGGAGAAGCATCGCACGCAACCAGCCTTTATTACTGCTCGATGAACCCTTTTCGGCACTTGATCCGGCGCTAAAACAAGACATGTTAGCCTTGGTCAAACGTACCGCTCAAGAACAAGGCACGACGGTGGTGATGGTCACTCACCATCCAGACGATGCACAAGCGATCGCCAATCAATTTATCTATCTCGATAATGGCCGAATCCAACTTCACGATCCGGTTGATACGCTCAAGACACCGCCAGCCATCATGCGTGATTATATCGGTGTCACGGCGTAACCCCATCAGTGGCGGCATAGAGGCCGCCACCTTGATGGTTAAAGGTTCTCTTCGGCAAATTCAGCCAGCCGGCTTCGCACCACACCATTGAGGTACACGCACGCACTGCCTTCAAAGTTTTTAAACCGCTCAACAATGTAAGTCAGTCCCGATGTTACAGGTGTCAAATAAGAAGAGTCGATTTGCGCTAAGTTCCCCGAGCACACTAACTTAGTCCCCTCCCCACAACGGGTGATAATGGTTTTAAGCTGAGAGGCGGTCAGGTTTTGGCACTCATCCAAAATCACAAACGCGTTTTGAATCGAGCGCCCGCGCATAAAGTTAATCGATTTAAACTGCAGATTCGCTTTTTCCATAATGTAGCGCATCGAACCGTCGGTGCATTCATCATTCATGTGTAACGCTTCGAGGGTATCGGTCACTGCGCCGAGCCATGGCAGCATTTTCTCTTCTTCTGTCCCCGGGAGAAAACCAATCGACTCGCCAATATCTGGCGTGTTACGGGTAACGATAATCTTATCGTACATGCCCTTTTCTACCACTAACTCTAATGCCGCAGCCATGGCTAAAATCGTTTTCCCACAGCCTGCAGGCCCTGTCAGAATGGTTAAATCAATCGTGGGATCAAGCAACGCATCCATTGCCATGCCTTGGTAGATATTTTTCGGTTTAACATCCCAAGCAGCACGGTGCATTAATCGCTCTCGACTGAGATCTTTGATGATCGCTTTATCACCATCAATGGCTTGCACTCGTGCGGCGAAGTCGTCACTTTCATCCAATAAGTACTGGTTCACAAAAGGCGTTTCTAATAGCTCAGCCGGTAATGTGTGGCGTGTTTCGGAGCCATAGGCCTGGCTGTCGCATTGCCCCACTTTATCCCAAAAACTGCCCGCACATTGATGGAAGCCTTTGGTGAGCAACCGAACATCATCAATCAGTTGGTCGGTACGGTAATCCTCGACATACATCACCCCCGCCCCTTTGGCACGCAGGCGCATATTGATATCTTTGGTCACCAGCACGACTTTGCGCGGTGAGCGTTTGGTTTGAAGGTATAACACCGCATTTAAAATGCGATTATCGCCCGCTTTATCGGCAAAGGCATGGACCGTTTCTTTAATCTCAAAATCAGCCAGAATGGAGACGGTACCCGTCGCATCGCCTTTACCAACCACAATACCCTCGCCAATTTCATCGGGTGTGGCTTCTTTAAAGATATCTTCCAAGGCACGAATCGCCACACGGGCATCCCGAGAAACATCACGCTTGCTATCTTTAATACGGTCAAGCTCTTCGAGGACGGTCATAGGAATCACGACATCGTGTTCTTGGAAGGAATAGATGGCGAAAGGTTCGTGGAGGAGAATGTTAGTGTCTAATACAAACAGCTTCCGGTCGGCGTCGCCCATAGGCACCTCCTGTGTCGGCAATTCACTGTCGATGACAGCGCTTAAAGTAAGCATAGACCTGGTCGTTGCGCATCGCCCAACTTGTTTGATTGTGCCAGTTCACGTTTTCATCTTTGCCGCGCGTTGATGACGTTTGTATGTCAAGACGATCTTTGCCGCGATTGATGGAGTTTCATCGTGACCCTCCTCACAAGTTCGAGTACTATTGGCGACCAATTTTTTCAGTGCCACACTGAATAACACACTATTTAATCGGGTTGCGTTTGCGCGGCACCGAGTCTTTCGACAATCGAGTTAATTCAGAGGTTTTCCCTTATGTCATTTGCGCTTGGACAACGTTGGATCAATGATACGGAGCATGATCTTGGACTGGGCACTGTGGTGTCCGTTGATGGCCGTACCGTGACCCTAATGTTTCCTGCTAGTGATGAAACACGGCTGTACGCCAGCCATGATGCGCCCGTGACTAGGGTGATGTTCAACCCCGGCGATGAGGTAGAAAGTCACGAGGGCTGGACCATGACCGTCTCGCGCGTTGAAGAAAACGACGAGGTGTTGACCTATTACGGCTATCGCGAAGACACCGAGGAAGACGAAGTCCCGCTGCGCGAAATCTTACTCAGCCATCAGATCCGCTTTAACAAGCCGCAAGACAAACTCTTTGCCGGTCAACTTGACCGCATGGATCGTTTTGCGTTGCGTTATCGGGCGTTAACCAATCAGCATCAGCAGTTGCGTAGCCTCTACGGGGGTTGACGGGGATGCGTGCTGGATTAATTCCTCATCAACTTTACATTGCCCATGAGGTGGGTCGTCGTCACGCACCGCGGGTTTTGCTCGCGGATGAAGTCGGCTTAGGGAAAACCATTGAAGCGGGCATGATCATTCACCAGCAAGTGCTTGCAGGCCAAGCCGAGCGGGTACTGATCGTGGTTCCAGAAACCTTGCAGCATCAGTGGTTGGTCGAGATGATGCGCCGCTTTAACCTGCACTTCTCTATTTTTGACGAAGAGCGCTGTGTCGAGGCCTTTGCTGACTCACCCAACCCATTTGATACCCAGCAACTGGTGTTATGTTCACTGGAGTTTTTACGCAAAAACCGGCGTCGCGTCGAGCAAGTCTGTGACACCCATTGGGACTTATTGGTGGTGGACGAAGCACACCACTTAACCTGGACACCAACGGCACCGAGCCGTGAATATCAGATTATCGAAAGCATTGCTGAGCATACCCCTGGGGTGTTGTTACTCACCGCGACCCCTGAGCAGTTAGGTCAGCAAAGTCATTTTGCGCGTTTACGCCTGCTCGACCCTGATCGTTTTTATGATTATGACGCCTTTGTTGAAGAAGCCGAACAATATGCCCCTGTCGCCGAGGCGGTTGAAGCGCTACTTGCCGATGCCCCGTTAAGTGATAATGCCCAACGTAGCATTCGGGCGCTATTGCAAAGTGACGAGCTTGATGAACGCGTCAGCGCCATTGATAGCGATGATGATGCAACCAAGCACACCGCTCGCCAACAGCTGATTGATGATTTAATGGATCGCCACGGTACCGGGCGCGTTTTGTTCCGTAACACGCGGGCTGCCATCAGTGGCTTCCCTAGCCGGCATCTGCACATGCACCCTATGGCGTTACCGAGCAGTATCAAACTGCCATGCGGGTGGCGGGCATGATGGGAGGCACAAGCTCGAGCGAACAAAAAGCGGTACAAAATCTTTATCCTGAAGATATTTATCAGCAGTTTGAGGGCGATAGTGCCAGCTGGTGGGGCTTTGACCCACGTATCGATTGGTTGCTGGATTATTTAAAAACCCACCGTCGCGACAAAGTACTGATCATTTGCTCACGCGCGCAAACCGCACTGACGCTTGAGCAGGCCTTGCGCGAGCGTGAGGGGATCCGTGGCACCGTGTTCCATGAAGGCATGTCGATTGTTGAGCGTGATAAAGCGGCAGCGTACTTTGCCCAAGAGGAAGGCGGGGCTCAAGTCTTGATTTGCTCTGAAATTGGCTCAGAAGGCCGGAACTTCCAGTTTGCCCATCAGCTGGTGATGTTCGACTTACCAATGAATCCCGACTTGCTCGAGCAGCGCATTGGTCGCCTTGATCGTATTGGTCAGCGTCAAGATATTGCCATTCACGTTCCTTACCTTGAAGGCACAGCACAAACCATTTTAGCGCGTTGGTATCACGAAGGGCTTGATGCCTTTGAGGATACCTGCCCAACCGGCCGTGCGGTGTTTGAGCAGTATGGCGAGACATTGTTAACCCTGTTAGCCAATAACCAACATGATGATGCGCTAAACACGCTCATTCACGATAGCGCCGCCATGAATCAACGCCTTAAAGCAGAAATGGAGCAAGGCCGCGATAAACTGCTCGAGATGCACTCACACGGCGGGGAGGAGGCCAAGCAGCTGGCGCAAACCATCGCCGATCAAGATGGCGATACGGGTCTTGTCACCTTCACGCTAGGTCTGTTTGATACCATCGGCGTCAATCAAGATGACAAAGGTGAGAACGCCATCGTGGTCAAGCCGTCGGAGCAGATGATGGTGCCCAGTTACCCCGGCCTACCAACGGATGGGTGCACACTGACCTTCGACCGCGATACGGCACTCAGTCGCGAAGATGTGCAGTTTGTCTCTTGGGAGCACCCGATCGTGCGTGGCGGTATCGACTTATTGCTGAGCGAAAACATCGGCACCACCGCGGTCTCTTTGCTCAAAAACAAAGCGCTGCCTGTGGGAACCCTGTTTGTTGAACTGATTTACACCATTGATGCACAAGCCCCGAAATCGTCGGGTATTCATCGCTTTTTACCGCAAACGCCGGTGCGGTTGCTTTTGGATGCGAACGGCAATGATCTCTCAGCCAACGTTGAGTTTGAATCGTTTCATCGCCAGCTCAGCCCGGTGAATCGTCATTTAGGCAGTAAAATGGTCAACTCGGTTCAAGCCCAAGTCCACCAGCTGATTGAGAAAAGCGAACCGCTGGCCCAAAAAGCCTTGTCTGAGATTCAAACGGCCGCCCACCAAGAGATGGACAGCGAGCTGAATCAGGCCTTAGCACGGCTCGATGCACTGAAAACGGTTAACCCCAATATTCGTGATGATGAGCTCGACGCACTACGCGATCAGATCAGTACCTTGTCGCATCATATTCAACACGCACAAGTCGATTTAGACGCCCTGCGTTTGATTGTGGTCAGCCACCAATAATCACCCTTTGAACGAAGGCGGGGCCAACCGGCCCCGAACCCTTATATGGCAATCATTGAGTATCATCCTCCCACCACACCTTGGCTCGATATCTTGTATCAAGATGCCGATCTGGTGGTAATTAATAAACCCAGTGGATTATTGGCTAACCCTGGCCGTGATCCTGCGCATTACGACAGTGCGTGGTCACGGGTTAAAGCCGAATTCCCGGACGCAGAGCTGGTCCATCGTTTAGATATGTCGACCTCTGGCGTCATGGCGTTTGCCGCACACAAAGCTGCTGAGCGACACCTTAAAGCGCAATTTCGCGAGCGCGTGCCCACCAAGTTGTATTACGCCGAAGTGTGGGGGCACCCTATACACGACGAGGGAAATGTCGATCTGCCCTTGATTTGCGACTGGCCCAATCGCCCCAGACAGAAGGTCTGTTTTGAACACGGCAAGCCCTCGCAAACGCACTACCGCTGTTTGCATCAGCATGCACAGACAAGCTTAATGGCATTGTATCCTCTCACCGGCCGCTCTCATCAGCTCCGTGTGCATATGCAGGCCCTTGGGCATGGGATTGTCGGCGATGAGTTTTATGCGCTGCCAGAAGCTTTTGAGTATGCCTCTCGCCTTCATTTGCATGCCGCAGAATTAAGCATTTTGCATCCTGTCACTGAAACGCCGATGCACTTTCAAGCGCCCTGCGCATTTTATCCGCAGATGCCGGATAATCGACTAGCGAGTGAGTATCAGCTTGCGCCTGCTAACCTCACAGGCTGACCATTAAGGTTTGCAGAAAAGCTACTAATCTCACATCCTAGGGCCATGCATTGAGACACGGAGATCAACATGGCTCATCACACCCCCATCAAGGTGGTTTTTCTCGATAGAGACACCATTCCTGCTCACATTACGCTGCCAACGCTTCATCACCCCCATCATTGGCAATCCTACCCTGCCACCGCTCCCGGTGACGTGATCGATCGCCTGCAACATGCCGATGTGGCAATCACCAATAAAGTCGTGATCAATGAAGCAATACTGACTGCACTTCCCAAGCTAAAACTGATCGCGGTCGCGGCAACCGGGGTCAACAATGTCGATTTAGCGGCTTGTCAGGCACAAGGCGTACAAGTTTGCAACGTACAAGGGTATGCCACCCAATCCGTGCCCGAGCATGTCATGGCTCTGATTTATGCCTTGAAACGTCAGCTGATGGGTTATCATGCCGATGTGCGTCAAGGTGAATGGCAAAAACGGGGCCAGTTTTGCTTTTTTACTCACCCGATAGGCAGTGTCGCTGGCAGTTCCTTAGGGATTATTGGCAAAGGCGCACTAGGAGAAGCGGTCGGGCAATTGGCCCAGGCCGTTGGCATGAAAGTCATGTTTGCCGAGCATCAAGGGGCGAGCCATTGCCGGCCAGGCTATCAGCCCTTTGAACAGGTGATTCAACAGGCTGATGTGCTGTCGCTGCATTGCCCGTTAACCGACAAAACCCGACATCTGATTAATCAAGATGTGTTGGCCAAGATGCCACAGCATGCCATTTTGATTAATACTGGGCGCGGCGATCTCGTGGATGAACATGCCCTGTTATATGCGTTAAAACGCGACCAAATTGGTGGTGCTGGCTTGGATGTACTCAGTCAAGAGCCCGCCCCCGACGCACATCCGTTAGTTGCAGCATCATTACCCAACCTTATTGTCACCCCGCATATTGCTTGGGGCGCTGACGAAGCCGTTCACACTCTGGCACAACAGCTGATCGCCAACATTGATGGGTTCTTTCGTGGTGCACCACAACACACCCTGATTGATGCGCTTGATTGATGATCGCGACGATTAATCAACCTAACGAGCCCGCTATATATCGCGGGCTTTTTTCACTACGTCGTACGCTTTTTGGATTTCTTGCGCTTTTTCTTTCGCCATCTCCATCATTTCTGGCGGCAAACCTTTCGCCATCAATTTATCGGGGTGATGCTCATTCATCAGTTTCCGATACGCTTTTTTCACCTCCTGAGAGGAAGCAGAAGCGTCAACACCTAATACATCATAAGCATCGTCGATTTCATTCTGCTGCGGCGGCGCACCGGGGCCATCGGATTGATGCTGCCAGCGCCTTGATAGCCTTGACTAAAGCGAAACGCAGCTTCTTGCATTCGCAAGCGCTGTTCCAGTTGCTGTGGCGAAAAGCCCAACTTTTCGGCAATTACATACAAAAGTTCACGCTCTTTAGGATGGATCTCACCATCGGCAAACGCAGCTTGTATCTGCATTTCCAAAAAGACACGCGATAAATCACGTTGCCCCTGGCTTAAGGCACGAATACCGTTGAGGGTTTCATCCAGCGGAAAGTCACTGTCTTTTCCCTCGCGAAACGCCTGCTGGGCCAATTGCCTGGCTTCACCTTGCAACTGCATGCGATCCATCAATAAGCTGGCGAGCTGAATTTCTTGTTGCGTCACCTGCCCTTTAGCTTTCGCCATATGTCCCATCACGGCAAAGGTGCCATGGAAAAAAACACGTTGTGCTTGTGGCCCTTGGCCACCCAAACCGCCGAAACGCGCGCGCTGTTTCGCTTTATCAAACTGATGACCTAAGAAAAGGCCAAGAAGAAAACCGATTGGGCCTCCCAACAATGTGCCGAGAATTGCCCCAATTACCTTGCCATTTAGTCGCATGCCATGGTCTCATTGCTAGTTTCACACCCTGCACATTTAAAGGTGATGCCGGGCGCAAATTGATTTATGATAATCGCATTTTGCAGCCAAAGCATACTGATGCGTTGCCTTCGTGTACACCACGCAATCAGATAAAACAGGAATGTCTTCTTCAATGTCACCGACTGCACGTAGCTTTTTAGCCACCATGATCAGCTTGGCGCTCTACGGCCCAGCCTTGTGTTTGCCAACACAGACCCAGCGACTCAGCCTTGCTCTGACAAGGAAGCCCAGTGCGTTCCGGCCAGCGAGCAGACACAGGATGTGAATAACGCCCCCATTCGTGTGGTCGCAGATCGTGCTGAGGCGCAGACCAACGACAAAGCCATCTATAGTGGCAATGTCGAAGTTACGCAAGGCCACCGAAAGATGACGGCCGATACCGCAACCTTACGCGATCCAGAGCGGATCGTTACGGCACAAGGAGATGTGGTATTCAATGATGGCCAGATGATGGTGACATCAGATTATCTACAAGCCAACCTCGAAAGCGAAGACACCACGCTGAATAACGCCCAGTATAAGATGCTATGTACCCCAGGACGGGGCGAGGCGAAACGGGTGTTTAAAAACGGCACCACCTTCTACGAGCTTGAGGATGGCACCTATACCACGTGTCCAGATGAAGATAAAAGCTGGCGGTTTTCTGCCTCAAAAATTGAGAAAGAAGACAGCAGCTTATTTGCTGATCTTTATCACCCTAGATTTGAGGTAATGGACGTCCCGATCTTTTATCTGCCTTATTTGCGTGTACCGGTAGAAGAAGGTCGGCTGACAGGCTTTTTATATCCGTCGCTTACTTGGAGTGATCGTGATGGCATCGAGATGGAAACGCCGTTTTATTGGAATATCCATCCGCAACTGGATGCCACACTCACGCCCAAATATATGTCTGAGCGAGGCGTTCAATTAAAGACCAACATTCGCTACCTTACACCAATAGGAAGCGGATCGCTTTACTCTGAATACCTGCCTGACGATCAACTCAACCCCGAGCTCGATTCACGTTGGGGGTTCAACTGGCAACATAGCGGTGTACAAGGTCACTGGCGCTACGAAGCAGATTACAGCAAAGTCAGTGATATCGCTTACTTTCAGAGCCTGGACTCTAATGTGGGCAAACGAGAAGACAACACGCTACTCCAAACGGGCGAGATCAGTTATCGCGGTTTAGATTGGAACAGTACAGTTCGTGTTCGCGACTTCCAAGCGCTAACAGAAGGCACCAGTGTCTATCGCTTGATGCCACAAGTGGATCTTAACTACTACGCGCCACAAGTCACGGAATGGCTCGATATTAGTGTGCCTGCGCAATTTAGTGTATTTGCTAACGATGATCCCAATAAACCCGAAGCCACCCGGACACATTTAGCCCCGACCCTAACGCTGCCATATACCCGCCCTTGGTTTAATGCCACGGCGGAAGCCAGCATGCTGTATACGCACTATGATCAGCGCTTTGATTAGCGCCATTCAGGATGCAGAATCTAATGCGGAGCTGAGTCATTCAGTCGAGCGAAAAGTCCCCACTCTGCGCCTGCACTCTGGCGTTGTCCTAGAGCGTAACTTCTGGGCCATGGGCGGTCATTTCAGCCAAACTATCGAGCCGCAAGTCCAGTATTTGTATATTAAAGATGTGGATCAAGACGGTATCTATAACCCGGTCAACTTTAGTGGCGGCGGTTATGATACCGCACGCTTGCAAACCGACTACTACGGCCTATTTCGCGGTAATCAATTCAGTAGCATTGATTACATTAATCCGGCCAACCAACTCACCTACGGCGCGACGACCCGCTTTTACGATGGCGGATATAAAGAGCGTCTGAATTTGTCCTTTGGGCAAATTTACTACTTTGACCAACCGTCTAACCAAGATGCAGAAACCTTTGATTATTCGTCTTGGGCGTTAGAAGGGGAAGCCAACATTGATGACAACTTGTTTGTCCGCGCATCGATGCAATATGACAGCAACTTACGCGAAATGCAGTTTGGTAACGCGATTGCTGAATATCGCCGCGGCCAGTTTTATGCACAAACCAGTTATCGCTACGTCGCACAAGAATATATTGTCTCGACGCTGCCAAACCGAGACATCAGCCGGCTCACCGATGATGGCCTCTCACAAGCTGGCGTCGTCACAGGGTTTCCTCTCGGCGGCGGGCTAAGTTTTACAGGCCAATACTGGCGCGACCTGACCCAAGATGTCATGTTGGAAAACCAAGTTAGCCTCACCTATCGCTCAGACTGTTGGGTCGTCGGGTTAAGTTACAACGAGTACTTAATGTCGCGCGCTGATATTAACGCCGATCCGGTTTACGACAACAATGTTACCTTGTCATTCAGCTTACTCGGATTGGGAGCTGACAGTGGCTTTAACTTTAGCACTGACTCAGGCAACGCTCTGGGTTATCGTGATCCCTTTGCACTAAAGAACTAACACGCCTTATTGTGGTCTGGACTGTTGAACCTATGAAAAAAAGTGGACAAAGCATGAACAAATGGAGTCACGCCCTCATCACTGGCGTTTTAGTGTTGCTGACCCCCTTAACCCAAGCAGCACCTCAAGAGCTAGATCGCGTCATCGCCGTTGTGAATGACGGTGTGGTGCTGAACAGTGAAATGACGGCCATGCGCCAAACGGTCACCCGTAATGCGGCCAACGGAGATCGGGAATTACCGCCTCAAGACGTTCTTGAAGAGCAGATGCGCGAGCGACTCGTTGTTGAAGAACTACAGCTACAGGAAGCAAAGCGGCTAGGCATCCAAATTGACGACAGCCAGTTACAACAAGCGATCAAAAATATTGCTAAAGAGCAATCGGTCAGTGTGAGTGCTCTGCGCGACAAAATGGCAGAGCAAGGGATCGCATGGAATCAATATCGGGAGCAAGTTCGCCGAGAGCTCACGATTTCAGAAGCGCGCAATGCACAGGTACGCCGCCGTATTAGCATTTTGCCGCAAGAAGTTGAGACATTAGCCAGTCAGCTTAACGAACAGCAGATGCAAAAAGTGCGTTATAAGCTCTCTCATATCCAACTCAAATTGGATGATGATGCGGACAAAGCTGAACGTGACGCGGTGAAAAAGCAAGCGTATCGCTTAGTCGATACATTACGTCATGGCGGCAACGTGGCGGAGCTGGCGATGGAATATTCTAAGGGACCCAAAGCACTTGATGGCGGTGATTGGGGCTGGTTGCGCCTAGAAGAAATGCCAACGATTTTCGCCGACCAAATTACCAACCAAGGAAAAGACGCTATTATCGGGCCATTTCGCAGTGGTGTGGGTTTTCATATTTTGAAAATCGATGATGTGCAAGGTTTGGAAACGGTCGCCGTTACCGAAGTTAAAGCCCGCCATATTTTGATCAAACCCTCGATCGTACTCAGTGATAAAGGCGCGAAAAAAGAGCTCAATCAGCTGATTGCACAAATCGAGCGTGGCGAACAAACCTTTGCCGACCTCGCCAAACAATATAGTGATGACCCGGCTCTGCCGTTAACGGGGGGGACTTAGGCTGGTCAACCACAGAAGCTTATGTGCCCGCGTTTAAAGCCAAAGTCGATAGTTTGCCAAAAGGTCAAATTAGTGAGCCTTTTAAGACCGTGCATGGCTGGCATGTGGTTGAAGTGACCGATCGTCGCGATGTCGATAAAACCGATGCGGCGGTTAAAAACCGTGCTTACCGTATGCTGTTTAACCGCAAATTTAATGAAGAAGCGCAAGCCTGGCTGCAAGAGCTGCGCGCGGGTGCCTATGTTGAGGTGATCAATGATGACAGCTGAGCGTATCGCAATCACCCCTGGCGAGCGGCGGGCATTGGTCCGGATTTGGTCTTAGCAATGGCCCTGCTCTCTTGGCCACATCAGCTGGTAGCCATCGCCAATAAACAGATGCTGGCAGCGCGAGCCGAAGCGCTCAATCTCGCCGTGAGTTTGCGGGACTATGACCCATCAGCACGGCCTCGCCCTCATCAAGCAGGGGAGCTGGTCGTTGCAGATACCCCGATGGGCGCAGATGTTGTGCCAGGCCAGTTAGATGAGCCAATGGTCGCTATGTGCTCGACACGCTGACTCGTGCGGCAGAAGGCAATATGACCGGCGAATTTGCAGCGGTTGTCACCGGGCCTGTCCATAAAGGGATCATTAATCGCGCCGGCGTTTCCTTCAGCGGTCATACTGAGTTTTTTGCCCAACACGCCAACGTCAACCAAGTGGTGATGATGCTGGCCACCGAAGGCTTACGTGTCGCGCTGGTGACGACGCACATCCCACTCGCCTATGTGGCTAAAGCTATTACCCGTGAGCGCTTGCATGACGTCATTGCGATTTTGCATCAAGACTTACAACAAAAATTCGCCATTAAGCAACCGCGCATTTATATCTGCGGTCTCAACCCGCACGCGGGAGAGGACGGCTGCTTGGGTCGAGAAGAAATCGACATCATTGAGCCAGCGCTTGATGAGTTACGCCAACAAGGCATGGATATTATTGGCCCACTGCCCGCCGACACCCTTTTTCAGGATAAATATTTGCAAGACGCCGACGCTGTCTTAGCGATGTATCACGACCAGGGCTTACCTGTGTTAAAATTCAAAGGATTTGGACGCTCGGTGAATATCACCTTGGGCCTCCCATTTGTCAGAACATCAGTAGATCATGGTACCGCATTGGATTTAGCGGGTACCGGTACGGCGGATACAGGAAGCCTGCGGACGGCCATCTCCCACGCCATTGAATTAGTAGATAGCAAAGCATGAGCGATAAAGTCCATCAAGGCCACCGTGCCAGAAAACGTTTCGGACAAAACTTCCTAAACGACCCGTATGTCATCGACGGTATTGTCGCGGCAATCAATCCTTTATCCGGTGAAAACCTGGTAGAGATTGGCCCGGGTTTAGGCGCATTGACCGAACCGGTGACCGAACAAGTCGATCACCTCAACGTGGTCGAACTCGACCGCGATCTTGCCGCGCGCCTGCGAAGCCATCCATTTATGGGACCAAAGCTGACGGTTCATGAAGCCGATGCCATGGCGTTTGATTTCGCTGAGCTGGCAAAGCAGGGACCTCTGCGCATTTTCGGTAACTTACCGTACAATGTCTCCACTCCATTGATGTTTCATCTCTTTTCCTTTGCTGACCACGTACAGGATATGCATTTCATGCTACAAAAAGAGGTGGTAAAACGTTTGGCCGCAGGCCCAGGCACTAAAGCCTATGGCCGCCTCACGGTCATGGCACAATACTACTGCAAAGTGGTGCCCGTGCTGGAAGTACCGCCAAGCGCCTTTAAGCCAGCGCCCAAGGTCGATTCTGCGGTCGTTCGCCTCGTCCCACATAAAACCTTACCGCATCCAGTCACTAATTTGTCGTGGTTGGAACGTGTTTGTCGTGAAGGCTTTAATCAACGCCGTAAAACTATCCGGAACGGTTTCAAATCGCTGGTCGATGTTGACACCTTAACCGAGCTCGGAATCGATCCCAGTTTACGTCCAGAGAACATGACACTGGCGCAATTCTCTAGCCTCGCAAATTGGTTAGATGCCAATCACTCATCATAAACAGGAGTCTTGACTTGCAAGCCACTGAACCCGCGCAATTCGAGGTCCACGTCGCCACTCAATACGTGGAAGACCAATCGGAACCAGACCATGAACGCTTTGTCTTTTCCTACACGGTTACGATTAAAAATGTAGGAGATGCCCCCGCACAGTTGATGCGAAGAAAGTGGCTGATCACTGACGCTAATGGCAAGGAGTTGGAAATCGAAGGTGAGGGTGTTGTCGGCGAGCAACCTAAGATTGCCGCAGGCGAAAAGTATACCTATACCAGTGGTACCATCATTGAAACGCCTGTTGGGGTGATGCAAGGGTTTTATACCATGCAAGATCAAGATGCGCAGTCTTTTAAGGTCAATATTGCACCTTTCCGTCTCGCGCTCCCCAACATTCTTCACTAACTCCTCCAAGGAGGCATATGGCTACCTATCTTGTCGGGGACATCCACGGCTGCGATAAAGCGCTACATGCTTTATTGGCTGAAGCTGACTTTTCGCCGGCCCGAGATACGCTTTACTCGGTCGGCGATCTCGTCGCACGCGGTCCCGATTCCCTCGCAGTTTTACGGTATTTTTATCAGCTTGGTGAATCCGCAAAGTTGGTATTGGGCAATCATGATCTCCATTTGCTGGCGGTCGCCAATGGGGTTAAACCCGTCAAAGCAAAAGATAAAACGCAACCTATCTTTGATGCACCAGACGCAGACAGACTATTAAACTGGCTGGCTCAACAGCCGCTAATACGCGATGTACCCGCACCAGACGGCGGGTTTCTGCTGACCCATGCTGGCATCAGTCCGCAGTGGGATAAATCGACTGCCGTCGCCTGCGCCCGTGAGGTGGAAGCGATTCTGCGGAGTGAAGACCAAGTTTGGTTATTGGAGAATATGTACCATGACAGCCCTGATCAATGGGATGCTACGCTGACCGGGATAGCACGTTATCGCTATATTATTAATAGCTTCACGCGGATGCGTTTTTGTTCCCCTGACGGGCGTTTGGATATGCAGTGCAAACTCCCCCCTGATCAAGCCTTAGGCAGTGGCTTAGCACCATGGTTCGAGGTACCTAATCGCCAACCGCTTGAGCAAGCCGTAGTCTTTGGTCACTGGGCGGCATTGAATGGCACTATTCAGCCCAAACTTTATGGGCTAGATACCGGCTGTGTCTGGGGAGGAAAGTTGACACTCCTGCGTTGGGAAGACAAAGCCTGCTTTACCGTTCCCGCCGAATAGACAAAAGGTTAAGCGCGGTCCCAAACCGTAAAGGTAAGAGGGTGCGCATTTTTCTCATCCACGGGATGCGTGCCGACCTCGGTTTTTGACCATCCGGTTCCCCATTCTGGAAAACGGGTATCACCGTCAACGTCTAAATCGATAAAGGTGAGATACAAACGATCAGCCTGAGGTAAAAACGCCTGATAAATAGTACCGCCGCCGATCACCATCACTTCTTCATAGCCAGCCACCACTTCAAGCGCTTGCTCGGGAGAGCGCACCACAGTCACGTCCTCGGGCGCAAAGTCCGCATCACCACTGACCACCACATTGACACGCTTAGGCAGCGGGCGTCCAATCGACTCAAAGGTTTTACGTCCCATCACCACAGGGTGGCCCAGTGTTGTACGCTTAAACCACGCTAAATCAGCGGGCAAGTGCCAAGGCATTTGATTGTCTTTTCCGATCACGCGGTCGTTTGCCATTGCGGCCACTAAACTAATTCGCATTGCGCTCGCCTTCCTCGATTAGATCACTGGTCGGCGACGATAAAACAATAGTCCAGGCATCGCAAGACCAATTGCCAACGCGGAGAGAATAAAGCCAGCGCTGAGTAAGTTTTCAATCAAACTGGCCCATAGCGCCGGGCTGTAACCTTGGTTATTAATCGTCACTAGCGCGATCATGGCCTTAAACGCGTACACCCCTGGAATCATGGGAATAATTGCAGCGACGGTAAAAACCTTCGGGTGAGCCAGGAAGCGCTGAGACCAATACACGCCCAGAAAACCAATCGTGGTCGCACCGGCCAGTGTCGCCCACTCAATCGCCACCCCCGACTCCATCAGAACAAAGCGTAAACCATGCCCAACCGCACCGCCATAAGCACAATACTTAAGCGCTTTCACCGGAACATTAAAGACTAACGCAAACCCCACGGCAGGATCATCGCAAAGAACATGTCTTGCAATAACGCCACAAGTAAGCTCATAACCAGCCCCATGCATCCACCAAGTTCATCGCCCCCACAATACCCAGTGCCGTGGCAAGGGTCAGTAATGACGCCATGGTCCAACGTGCGATCCCCATATCCACAAATCCTTTCATCATATCCGAGACGGCATTAATAAAGGGATATCCAGGGACCAGCATCAAGACAGATGATGCCATGATCAAAAAAGGCTCATTGCCCCATCCCATGATGGTTCCCGTGCTGGATAGGAGAGTGGTCACCATAGCGGTCACTGCAAAGGTCAAAAAAGGGTTAAAGTGACGGTGGGCGATAAGTTGCCGAACCCGCATGCCGGTGGCAGAGGCGACAAAGGTCAGCGCAAACACCACGGCATCGCCGCCAGCTAACCGGCTAAAGGCGGCACATGACAAGCCTATCATCGCAACAACGAGCCAAGGAGGGTAACGGAATGGTTTGATACGGCTTAAGCGTTTACGTACCGCTAACGCGTCGAGAAAGCCCTTCTCTGCTAAGATCACGGTCCGCTGTATGTCTGTTACAACTTTCATGTTAATACCACGATCTGGCTACGTCTTGCCGTGGTAATACAATGACCATGACTCAAGGTGGTCACCACCAACGAGCTGGCGGATAACGACAGCTCAACACTGTCTAACCCTAACGCACGACCGAGCCGGATACTTACATCACTGACAAGTTTGCTCTCCGCACCATGCTGTAATAGCCGTTGCCCAACTTCAATCACTAAACGTGATATCGCGCGTTGCTCTGGCTCAGTAAGTCGTTTTGTCACCCAAAATCCCTCTTCTCTCTGCGACGCCTTCAGTATTGACGATTGGCTCATGCCAGTCTTTGATGCAAATAAAAGTCTCTTCAATTGTTCGCTCAATCACGGACAAAAAAAGCCGCTGCAATCGGCAGCGGCGTGAGTCTGATTATGGCTTGTAGATGATCTCGACGTCGTAGTCGTCTTCGTTCCAATCATCCCAGTCATCATCATTATCGTCGTCTTGCTTGAGCTGTTTTTCGTGATGATCATCCATTTAAAGGCGACGGTTTCATCTTCAGGCTCAACCTCTGGCTTCGGCGCAGGCAGTGCCTCAATCGACGCCATCAGATCATAAATAAGCGGTTGCACATTCGCTTTATTGATCGCCGAAATCGCATAATGCTTATCGTCCCAAGCGAGCGCATCAAGCACACGCTCAATCTGAGCTTGGGCCTCATCTTCTGGCATCAGATCGACTTTATTGAACACCAACCAACGCGGTTTATCGGCAAGTTTCTCACTGTATTGGTTTAGCTCATCAATAATGGTAAACGCATTATCAACCGGATCGGTGCCATCAACGGGTAGCAAATCAATCATATGTAACAACACACGACAGCGCTCAAGGTGTTTTAAGAAGCGAATCCCTAGCCCTGCGCCGTCTGCCGCACCTTCAATCAAGCCGGGAATATCAGCCACGACAAAGCTTTTGTCTGCGGCGACACGAACCACCCAAGGCTTGGCACCAAGGTGGTAAATGGGTAGTCAGCCACTTTCGGTTTGGCAGCCGATACCGCACGAATAAAGGTCGATTTACCCGCATTCGGCAAGCCAAGCATGCCAACATCGGCAAGCAGTAATAGCTCCAAACGCAGTGCACGTACTTCACCTTTCGTGCCCATGGTTTTTTGTCGAGGTGCACGATTGACCGAGGACTTAAAGCGTGTATTTCCGAGGCCATGGAAGCCCCCTTTCGCCACCATAACCTGCATACCATGCTCGGTAAGGTCTGCGATCACTTCGCCCGTGTCTTCATCGATTGCGCGCGTCCCCACCGGCACGTTCAAGACGCGATCCTCACCGCGTTTCCCGGTGCAGTTGCCGCCTCGACCATTCTCACCACGTGCCGCGGCATGAAAACGTTCAAATTGATAGTCAATCAGGGTATTCAGGTTTTCGTCGGCAAGCAGGTAAACGTCACCACCATCACCGCCGTCGCCGCCATCTGGGCCCCCTTTAGGCACATACTTTTCACGCCGGAAGCTGACGGTACCATTGCCCCCGTCACCGGCATCGACGCGAATAATCGCTTCATCTACAAACTTCATGCTAACTTCTCCGCACCAGTTATGAATGCCTATGGCGTCTCACAACCAGCCTTATCCCAGATTAGTGAATGGTGATCATATCGATCTTAGGATCATTTTTCAGCGTTGGCCGATTATCTGCGTACCGTGATGAGGCGGTGGCTTGATCGGTGATCCCCAGACACAATAAAAAGCCCCGCCATAAGGCAGGGCTTCAAAAATTCGCGTTGCGTTGAAGCTTATTCAGCTTCGATAGTAACGAATTTACGATTATGACGACCTTTGTTCTCGAACTTCACTTTGCCGTCTGACAGAGCGAATAGAGTGTGGTCTTTACCGCAACCTACGTTGCTACCTGCGTGGAACTTAGTGCCACGTTGACGCACGATGATGTTACCTGCTAGTACAGACTCACCACCGAAGCGCTTAACACCTAGGCGTTTACTTTCTGAATCGCGGCCGTTTTTAGTGGAACCGCCAGCTTTTTTGTGTGCCATCTCTTCTCTCTCCTACTCTTAAGCGCTGATGCCAGTGATTTTGACTTCAGTGAACCACTGACGGTGGCCCATGTGCTTGCGAGAATGTTTACGACGACGGAACTTAACGATATTCACTTTATCGCCGCGACCGTGAGTAACAACTTCTGCTGTTACGGTTGCACCGCTAACAAAAGGCGCGCCAACTTTAACGTCTTCGCCGTTTGCCACTAGCAATACTTTGTCAAGTTCTACACTTGCGCCAGTTTCAACGTCTAGCTTTTCCAAGCGAATAGTCTGGCCTTCGCTTACTCGGTGTTGCTTACCACCACTTTGGAAAACTGCGTACATGTTTTACTCCGCATTTCCGCACGGCCTGCTGCATTTATGAACAACAAGGGGTGCGCATATAATTCATCAATAGGGCGCGAATTCTACGGTAGAAATTAATTAGAGGCAAGAGGGTAACGCAAGAAAATTGGTGAAAAGCTGCTCAGCATTCATTCCCACACATTTTACCGGTGTGATCGCTATCTCGTCATACGTTATCTGGTGTACCATGTCAGTCTTAATACCCGCTCTAGTGCCGATACTGACGAAAGATCCATCACCGTCTGTACGTATTAGCGATCGTGACTCTTACCTTACATGGGGTAAGTTGTGTATCGTTAGCTCGGCAGGCAAGTAACTAGGACAACGCCCGGATATATACATGGATTTCAAATCAATCCAAGCCTTGATCAGTGATGACATGGCGCAGGTCGACCAAAAAATACTCGCTCAGCTCAATTCTGATGTCGCGCTGATTAATCAGCTTGGTTTTTACATCGTTAACAGCGGTGGCAAGCGTTTACGTCCCATGTTGGCCATTTTGGCCGCGCGTGCATTGGGTTACCAAGGTGATAAACACACCACTGCAGCCGCTTTCATTGAGTTTATCCACACTGCCACTTTGCTTCACGATGATGTGGTCGATGAATCCGACTTACGCCGTGGTAATGCCACCGCCAATGCTTTATTTGGCAATGCGGCAAGCGTCTTGGTGGGGGATTATATTTATACGCGTTCATTTCAGATGATGACCAGCTTACGCTCACTGAGAATTCTTGATTTGATGAGTGAAGCGACCAATGTTATTGCCGAAGGTGAGGTGTTGCAGTTAATGAACTGTAACGATCCCGACACCAGTGAAAGCAGTTACATGCAGGTGATCTATTCAAAAACAGCGCGTTTGTTTGAATCTGCGACACAGATAGGGGCGATTCTCAACCAAGCGGATACTGATACGGAAAAAGCCCTGCAAGATTATGGCCGTTACCTGGGGACTGCGTTCCAGCTCATTGATGATGTCATTGACTACACCAGTAAAGATGATGAGATGGGCAAGCAAACCGGTGATGATCTGGCTGAGGGCAAACCGACGCTGCCTTTGCTTCATGCAATGCAGCACGGCAGTGACGCTGAATCGGCGATGATTCGCGACGCGATCGAAAAAGGGAACGGACGCGACAAACTCGACGCTATTTTAGCGTGTATGGACGCCTGTGGCTCGCTCGCTTATACCCGTGAACGCGCAGAGCAAGAAGCAGAAAAAGCGGTCCGTGCCCTCGATAGCCTTTCTGATTCGCCCTACAAACAAGCCTTAGTCGCGCTCGCCAAGTTGGCCGTTGATCGCAATACTTAGTCAACGTAGGACTTAGTCAGCGCAGACTTCACCGCAGTGATACCTCGCTATCACGCTTGTGCCTACATGTAAAAAGCGGCGCCCTAATTGGACGCCGCTTTTTTCGTTCTTGCCGTTTATTTTGCGGCGAACTCTTCACCCATTTGGATATCGTTATGCAGGGTGTCTAACATCTTTTCCATCGCTTGCTGTTCAAAGGTGCTCAGCTCACCGATGTCTAAGATTGCCTCGACACCATTTTTACCTAAATGTACAGGCTGCGCGAAAAAGCGTGCGTGTTCACCGCTGCCTTCAACGTACGCACATTCAACCACATTAGCTTCACCTTGCAACGCTCGCACTAAAGACAGGCCAAAACGGCATGCCGCCTGTCCCATGGATAGGGTTGCTGAGCCTCCCCCTGCTTTCGCTTCAACCACTTCCGTCCCTGCGTTTTGAATACGTGGCGTCAGTGACTCCACTTCTTCTTGACTGAAGGTAACGCCTTTAACTTGCGATAATAGTGGCAAGATCGTCACACCT
The DNA here is from genome assembly GCA_000565345.1 of Salinivibrio costicola subsp. costicola ATCC 33508 = LMG 11651. Lineage (GTDB taxonomy): Bacteria > Pseudomonadota > Gammaproteobacteria > Enterobacterales > Vibrionaceae > Salinivibrio > Salinivibrio costicola. The sequence continues at coordinate 82,910 of AQOF01000015.1, forward strand.
GAGTGGCCACCGATCACGGGAATGGAGACGTCACGAGGATCCATTCCTTTAAGCTCGCCGATGAAAGCTTCAGAACGAATCACATCCAGCGTCGTCACACCAAACAGTTTGTTTTTGTCATAGACGCCTTTCGCTTTTAAGACATCCGCAGCAATCGCTACCGTGGTATTGACTGGATTAGTAATAATACCAACGCAGGCTTTTGGACACACATCGGCGATTTTTTCCGCCAATGACTTAACAATACCTGCATTGACATTGAACAAGTCAGAGCGATCCATGCCCGGCTTACGTGCTACCCCTGCAGAGATCAGCACAACATCGGCCCCTTCTAGCGCCGGGGTTGGATCTTCACCGCTAAACCCTTTAATGCTGACGGGGGTCGGAATATGGCTCAAATCGACGGCCACACCGGGCGTCACCGGTGCGATATCATATAACGCCAAGTCGGAACCGGCTGGCAGGTTATTTTTAAGTAGTAGGGCTAAGGCTTGACCAATGCCTCCCGCAGCGCCAATCACAGCAACTTTCATGTCGTTCTCCTTTCGATATTTCTTATTGTCCGGATCGGTCCGGCTTCTGTTCGGGCACAAATCGCCCATCAATGGTGCGAACTGTTGCTTCATCATATGCCCGGGTATACCCCCCACTCAAGCTTGCGGGCGGTGATGATCAGCCTAAGCTCTCATTTTTCGCTCACCCTCGAAACCGGTGTGCGTTCAAGGCTTAGCCGAGACGTAACAACAGTGATATTGTCGCCATTTTAGGCGCGCAATGATTGCTCCTGATTGCATGTATATGCAAAATAGCTACTCGTTTGTCATTACGAGTCTGCCGTCATGCGTAACTCAGAAAAACAAGACCAATTAGTTCGAGCGTTTAAAGCGATCCTCAAAGAAGAAAAATTCAGTTCTCAAGGCGAAATAGTCGAAGCCCTACGTGCTCAAAGATTTGAGGGCATCAATCAATCGAAAGTCTCGCGCATGTTGACCAAATTCGGCGCTGTACGTACCCGTAACGCCAAGATGGAGATGGTCTATTGCTTGCCAATTGAGCTCGGTGTTCCGACCACTGGCAGCGCGTTGCGCGAGCTGGTGATGGAAATCGACTACAACGAGGCCGTGGTCGTGATTCATACCGGTCCAGGTGCCGCCCAATTGATTGCGCGTCTACTCGACTCACTCGGTAAGGCCGAAGGCATTTTAGGCGCTGTCGCCGGGGACGATACGATCTTTATCACCCCCACCCGAGGTACCAGCACAGAAGCGCTATTTGAAGCGATTTGTGACTTGTTCGAATACCATTATTGATTTTTTTATCAGGCAGCGTGACACCGCTGCCTGTCTGCCTTGTCTCATATTTGAAGCACCCTCCCAGAGACAAAAGCGATAACATCTTTTTAATTTTTCTATATCGCTCTGTTACTATCTGTTTTCAGTACTATCTATTTTTAGCTGCTAACATACTGTCCACGCTTTCGTTGAGGGTCAATGAAAACGCGGGGAGCAGTGAGCTGCAGACTGGCCAATCACCACACCAGTGAAATAGGCCAAGTAGGCTTTTCTCGGGACACTGCCGCCGCATCAGCGGTGCATATGATAATAAGGACAAACTGCATGACGAAGACACATCAACCGTCTCCTGATGTGCAAGACATGGTGGCGCAAGCAGATACGGGTGCGCGCTCACCACATGGACTATCAGGACGTATTCTTTGGCTGGTACCACTTATCTGGTCCCTTTTTCAGCTTTGGTATGCGTCGCCACTTCCCTTTGCGCTCGATTTTGGCGTCCTCAATAATACACAAGCACGCTCACTCCACTTAGCGTTCGCGATGTTTTTGGCCTTCACTGCCTACCCCGCGCGTAAAACATCACCTCGCGACCGTGTACCTCTTCTAGATTGGATTTTTGCCCTTACCGGCAGCCTAGCCGCCGGATATTTATTCCTATTTTACAATCAACTGGCCGATCGTGCCGGTGCCTATACTGCCTTCGATATTAGTGTTGCCGCGATCGGCATGGTATTGATGCTCGAGGCAACACGACGCGCTTTAGGGCCACCATTAATGGTGGTAGCCGCCGTTTTCTTGCTTTACACCTTTGCTGGCCCTCACATGCCCGATGTCATTGCCCACAAAGGCGCCAGCCTTAATAAGGCGATGTCGCATCTGTGGCTAACCACTGAAGGGGTGTTCGGGGTCGCATTGGGCGTCTCTACCTCATTCGTTTTCCTGTTTGTACTCTTTGGTGCCTTACTCGATCGCGCGGGCGCTGGGGGCTATTTCATCAAAGTGGCGTTCTCTTTACTGGGCCACATGCGCGGCGGTCCCGCGAAAGCCGCAGTGGTCGCCTCGGGCCTGTCCGGGTTAGTCTCAGGATCCTCGATTGCTAACGTGGTGACCACCGGCACCTTTACCATTCCACTGATGAAGCGGGTCGGTTTCCCAAGCCACAAAGCGGGGGCAGTAGAAGTGGCCGCGTCCACCAACGGCCAGCTCACACCGCCGATAATGGGGGCCGCCGCCTTCTTGATGGTGGAGTACGTAGGGATTTCTTATGTCGAAGTGATCAAAGCTGCCCTGCTCCCGGCGTTGATTTCCTACATTGCGCTGATTTACATCGTCCATTTGGAAGCTTGTAAAGCGGGTATGGAAGGCTTGCCGCGCCGCCACTCTAGTACAGTATTGCAAAAGCTCTTTTCCTTTATGACGGTATTTGTTGGGCTATTAGTGCTCAGCGCAGCGGTCTATTACGGCATTGGCTGGACCAAAGACGTATTTGATAGCATGGCCACCGTGGTGATCGGCATACTGACCCTAATTGCGTATGTTCTTCTGGTGCGCTATTCCGCCCGCTACAAGTCTGAAGCCGCCGAAGATCCAGCGGCCACGGATTTATCAGAGGTGCCAGAGCCAGGCCCTACCGTTCGCTCCGGGTTGTATTACTTGCTGCCAATTGGCGTGCTGGTTTGGTGTTTGACCGTCGAGCGTTTTTCACCCGGCCTATCGGCGTTCTGGGCGACTATTTTTATGATTTTTATCATAGTGACCCAGCGTCCACTGATCGCCTACTTTAATCAACGCACCAACTTCAAAGAAGAAATTCGAGAAGGGGGCGTTGATCTGCTCGAAGCCTTTGTCACTGGCGCGCGCAACATGATTGGCATCGGTGTCGCCACGGCGGCTGCCGGGATCGTTGTCGGCACCGTGACTCTAACCGGCATTGGTTTGGTCATGACTGATTTTGTCGAGCTAATTTCTGGCGGTAATATCTTCTTGATGTTGCTCTTTACGGCAGTGATCAGCTTACTATTAGGCATGGGGCTACCGACCACGGCAAACTATATTGTGGTTTCTACACTGATGGCCCCTGTCATTGTGACCTTGGGGGCACAACAAGGGCTGATTATTCCGCTTATTGCCGTGCACCTTTTTGTGTTCTACTTCGGGATTCTCGCCGATGACACGCCACCGGTCGGTCTCGCCGCTTTCGCGGCCGCGGCCATTGCTAAATCGGATCCGATTCGTACCGGTGTACAAGGCTTTACCTACGATATTCGTACCGCCATTTTACCTTTCATGTTTATCTTCAACACTCAGTTGTTGTTGCTCGACCTCGACGGTCCTTTCCACCTGATATTGACCATTATTTCCGCGACCATTGCGATGTTGGCTTTCTCTGCCGCAACCCAAGGGTGGTGGATGACCAAAAATAAATGGTGGGAAACCGTGTTGCTGTTGCTTATCACCTTCTCTCTATTCCGACCTGGTTTTTGGTGGGATGAAATCTATCCACCCACCACCAGCTACCCAGGAACAGAAATTATGCGCGTAGCCGAGCAACTGCCTGACGGAAAACCGCTGCAACTGGTAGTGGAAGGGGAAAACTTCTTTGGCGATCAGATTTCCAAACATGTGGTTTTGTCGGTAGATAGTCGCCTCGAAAGCGGCGATGCACGGGTACGTGATACCGGTTTGATACTGCGCGAAGAGGATGACTTATTACTGGTTGATAGAGTCCAATTTGGAAGCGATGCCGATAAGGCGGGGATCGACTTTGATTGGAAAATTAAAACCGTCACGGTGGATAACATCCGCCCGTGGAAAGAATGGGTTTTTGTGCCGACACTATTACTCTTGGCATTGCTAGGCTGGAATCAACGCCGTCGCATCCGCCAAGCCTAATGACAGGGGGCACGTGCGCGGCGCGTGCCCTTTTCTTTTTTGATAGCAAAGGATATCGCTATGTATAAACACATTCTGGTTCCGGTCGATTTAAATGATGAGAGCTTCGCGGATAAAGCGGTCGATCACGCTGCATGGCTGGCCAGTCAATCCGGCGCTAAGCTCCACCTTCTGACAGTCTTGCCGGGGATTCATAATTCCATGGTCGCCTCTTACTTCCCTGAAGAAGCTGCCAATAAAATGAAACGCGATATGAAGCGAAATCTGCAAGGATTTGCGGATAAATATGTTCCGAAAAACGTGGCCTGCCAGGTGTCTGTTGAAGAAGGTAAGCCTTACAAAGGGATTATCAAAACCGCCGAGCGCTTAGGGTGCGACTTGATCGTCATGCCAAGTCATAAGCGTTCTCGCGTCAACAAGATGATGTTAGGATCGGTGGCCGCGAAAGTCCTTGAAGGCGCCACCATGCATGTGATGGTACTCAAACCTTAGCCGATATCTGGCTGCTCGTTTAGGGCCACCCTCGTAAAGTGAAGGTTCAGGCCTTGCCTGAACCTGATTGATTATGCTTTATCGCGAGGGCGTTGATCATACCCCCAGCGCGGCACCAAGTTTGCGCCGCCCCTAAGTGGTCGAGAATGCGCGCCACCATAAAATCCACCAAGTCGTCAATAGACTGGGGTTGGTGATAAAAACCCGGCGCAGCAGGCATAATAGTGACGCCCATCTGCGATAGCTTGTGCATGTTTTCTAAATGCAGCGTTGAAAACGGCGTCTCGCGAACGACCAGTAACAATTGCCCCCGTTCTTTGAGCACCACATCCGCCGCCCGTTCAATCAAGTTATCGGATAGACCATGGGCAATCGAAGACAAGGATCCGGCCGAGCAGGGACAGACAACCATTTTCTTCGGCGCTGCCGAGCCCGAGGCGACCGGCGAAAACCAATCTTCTTTACCGCAAACAATCAGTTTATTGCTATCACATTGCAGATGTTCGGCTAATACTTTCTGTGCCGCTTGCGGGCCTGACGGGAGTTTCAACCCGTGTTCGGTCGCCAGCACCACGCGAGCGGCCGAGGATATCAGTAAAAAGACCTGATAATCTTGCGCAAGCAGGCACTCCAGTAACCGTAGGCCGTATGGCGCGCCTGACGCTCCTGTCCATGCCAGCGTGATACGCTTATCCGTCATGCTTTTCTCCTTTGTGACTCAACGCACTGAGCAACTTATCGTGAATACCACCAAACCCCCCATTACTCATGATCAACACGGTATCGCCCGGCAAGGCTTGCTCACTCAACGCGACAACCAGTGTGCCTATATCAGTGTGAATTTGCGTAGGTTGAGCACAACGATCCGCCACCGCATCGAGCGACCAATCGAGCCCTTGAGGCTGATATAAAAACACACTGTCCGCACTCGCCAACGACGCGGCTAGCGTGTCTTTATGGATCCCTTGTTTCATGGTGTTCGAGCGCGGTTCTAATACGGCGAGAATACGCCCTGCGCCGACCTTGGCTCGCAAGCCCTCCAAGGTCAGTCGAATAGCGGTCGGATGATGGGCAAAATCGTCATATACCGTGACGCCAGCCCGCTCGCCACGCCACTCAAGCCGACGCTTAGTATTGATAAATCTCTCGAGCGATTGACAAGCCAGACCCGGGGTCACTCCCACATGACGCGCCGCTGATAACGCCATCAAGGCATTACGCACGTTATGATCACCAACCAAATCCCAGCTAACCGATCCCACGAGATCACCGGCAAAGTACACATCAAATTGGCTGCCAGCTGCGTCTTTTTTCACGCTTTGCCACTGGCCATCAGGCCCCGCATACACACACTCACTCCAACACCCCATTGCGAGTGTTTCAGTTACGTTGGGATCATCGGACGGCGCAATAATCTGGCCAATCCCCGGTACGGTGCGTATCACATGATGGAATTGCTTTTGGATCGCGGCCAGATCATCAAAAATGTCGGCATGATCGAACTCAAGATTGTTAATAACCAAGGTTTTCGGTTGGTAGTGAATAAACTTGGAGCGCTTATCAAAAAATGCACTGTCGTATTCATCGGCCTCGACCACAAAAAACGGGCTATCCCCCAAACGGGCTGACGCATTAAAATTGCTGGCCACGCCACCGATTAAAAATCCAGGCTGATAACCACAGTCTTCTAAAATCCACGCCAGCATGCTGGCGGTGGTGGTTTTTCCGTGTGTCCCTGAAACCGCTAACACCCAGCAGTCTTGGAGTAAAAAATCATGCAGCCATTGCGGACCAGACGTGTAAGACAAACCTTGATTGAGTACGGCTTCAACACAGGGATTCCCGCGGCTCATGGCATTACCAATCACCACTAAATCCGGCTTAGGTGTAAGCTGCGCAGGATCATAGCCTTCAATGATAGCAACCCCTTGGGATTCGAGTAAGGTGCTCATTGGGGGATAAACCTGGCTATCTGAGCCTGTCACTTTGTGCCCCAATTGTTTTGCCAGCATAGCGGCTCCACCCATAAAGGTGCCGCAAATGCCTAAAATATGAATATGCATGGCCTTCACTGTATTGTTGGTTACCCAGCCGTTGGACGCGGGCCATTATTATGCCTTGGATTAACGCTTGGGTCTTATCGCTTGCGCGCATATGACATGGTTTTTTATGTCGCGATCACACTTCCCTGACCTCATCCATTTCTTCAGTACGATTAAAAAGTCACGAGCGCTAGAATGACAACGATTTCAAGAGGCAGACCACTGCCCACTTAAATGCCATTGAATTAGAAAGACAGTTCATCATCACTAAGGATTGAGAATGCCCGACATTAAGACCCTCGGCGAATATATTGTTGAGAAGCAACACGCGTTCCCGCATGCCAGCGGCGACTTATCTTCTTTGCTTGCCTCGATTCGTCTCGCCGCCAAAATTGTCAACCGTGAGATCAACAAAGCGGGCTTGGTCGACATCGCCGGCGCTATCGGCACAGAAAACGCACAAGGTGAAGAACAACAAAAGCTCGACGTTTACGCCAACGAAAAGTTTAAAGCTGCGATGGAGGCTCGCGACCACGTTTGCGGTGTCGCGAGTGAGGAAGAAGATGAAGCGGTCATCTTCAACAAGCAACTGAATCGTAATGCTAAATATGTGGTATTGATTGACCCGCTTGATGGCTCATCAAACATTGATGTCAATGTCTCCGTCGGCACCATTTTCTCCATTTATCACCGTGTTTCACCGGTCGGCACCCCCCCTACCGAAGACGACTTCCTGCAACCGGGTCATCGCCAAGTGGCTGCCGGCTATATCATTTACGGCTCATCCACCATGTTGGTTTACACCACAGGTGATGGTGTGCATGGTTTTACCTATGATCCATCGCTGGGTCTGTTTTGCCTCTCTCACGAGAATATGACCGTTCCTAAAGAGGGAACGATTTACTCAATTAACGAAGGCAACTACATCAAGTTCCCGCAGGCGTCAAAAAATACATCAAATACTGTCAAGAAAACGTCCTTGACGAGAAACGGCCGTATACGTCACGCTACATTGGCTCTTTGGTGGCCGATTTTCACCGTAATCTGCTAAAAGGTGGCATTTACTTGTACCCGAGTACCCTAGCTTATCCAAATGGTAAATTGCGGTTGCTGTATGAGTGCAACCCCATGGCGTTTATTATCGAACAGGCCGGCGGTAAAGCCACGGATGGGATGCAGCGAGTGATGGACATTGAACCCAAAGAACTTCATCAGCGCGTTCCCTTCTTCGTTGGCTCTAGTAATATGGTGGATAAAGTCGGCGAATACCTGGAAACCTATCCTGATCATGAAGACAATTAACGCGTATTAGCAAAAAGAATGCCGCGCTTTTTTATGATGACGAGGCGACCTGGTAGGTCGCCTCTGTTATTTTCACGCTTGGCGGTTATAATTGGCACACACTGTTTGATTTAACAAAAGGACATTCCATGAGCCTGAACCAGGTCCTGCGGGCAAAGATCTGCCTGAAGATATTTATGTGGTGATTGAGATCCCAGCGAATGCTGATCCAATCAAGTACGAAGTGGACAAAGATAGCGGTGCGGTATTCGTCGATCGCTTTATGTCTACCCCAATGTTTTACCCATGTAACTATGGTTATGTAAACCATACCTTGTCACTTGACGGTGACCCGGTAGACGTACTGGTTCCAACCCCATTCCCTCTCGTACCCGGTTCAGTAATCCGCTGCCGTCCAGTGGGTGTGCTAAAAATGACCGACGAGTCTGGTGAAGATGCCAAAGTTGTCGCAGTGCCTCATAGCAAGCTGACCAAAGAGTACGATCACGTGAAAGACGTGAACGATCTGCCTGAGCTACTCAAAGCACAAATCACGCATTTCTTCGAGCGTTACAAAGAGCTTGAAGCCGGCAAGTGGGTCAAAGTCGATGGCTGGGCCGATGCACAAGCCGCAAAAGACGAAATCCTGTCTTCTTTTGAGCGCGCAAAACAGTAAGTGAATATCTCTTTGTCATTAGTAATTGAGTATGATGACATTAAAGAGCGTGTTAGCGGCTAAAGCCGTACCGAAGGGTGGTATTCCACCCTTCACTTTCCCCCCCCTACTCGCCCCACTCTTGCCGCCGGCTTGCCATTAATCATTACCCCAGCGCTAGCGCTGGTCACTGCGGTGGGCGGAAAACAACCATGCCCACCGGCGGTATCGCCTAATCGTGCTGCCCCTAGCATAGCGCCTCCTTAACGTGCAATCACCATACGTCCATCAATGATGGCAAATAGCGGATTCGTGTAATAAACCCAGTCCAATTCTTTTGAGTTAATCCTTAACGGTGACATTCCTCGCTCGTCTTCTAACTTTACTAGCTTCCACCCATATAACTTTTCACCGTGTACTCATGCCACTCACGTCTTGGTTTTACATCAGCATCATCAGCGTGTTCAAATTTACCCGGTAAATCCATCACATCAAAAACTCCTCCGCTCGGTCATATACGCTCGCTTCGCTTTTCTTCGTTTCGTTCA